>NZ_MQVR01000163.1 GCF_001907295.1 Bowdeniella nasicola | reverse complement strand
ACTGAACGTCATGTACGCGATGATGAAAACAGGCACGCTATACGAGCCCCGAATCTCTGCAGCTGCTTGACAACCACCATAGGGACACCCCCCCGGATCATTCGTGCGACAGGGGCAGTAAGTCATGCCGGGCCCGGCGACCGTAACCCCGCCCTACGGGGTCACCAGCAAGGTAACGGGGCTGCCGATCCGTACCAGGTATGCATCCTGTCGCCTCCTTGGGGCCATGCAGCAACTCTGTTCGATCAACGTGTCCGGCCACCACACCACATGGGAGACTGCGTTGGTCACCGGCGTGTCCTCGGGAGAGATCGCCCGATAGATCGCAGTGTGCCGATAATTACCGATCTCTTCCTTGCAGACGCAGGCCTGGCGCTGCGCTGCGATGGTCATCGACGGCGTCTCCTCGACTTCACCTGCTGCGTCTGCGCACGGTGTGCAGGCGGTGAAGAACCGGTGGTCTTGAACAGGTCCACCCATGCCTCGACGGGCATGTCCTTCGGGAGTCCTGCAGCGGTCATGCCGTGGCGTGTCAGCCATGCCTGTGCGGTCTGTGGTGACCCGAGTGAGGTGGTGCGCGCGAGGATCTGGGCGAGCCCCCGGCCGGGGCCGGTGTAGACGCGGTGGACCAGGGCATGGAACTGGCGTCGCCGTGTCGGGGACAGCAGCGGATGTTCGCGACGGTGGATGGTGAGGATTCCGCCGTCGACTCCCGGACGCGGGGTGAACGCGCGAGCGGGAACACGACTGTGCAGCGTGAACTCGAACCAAGGCGCCCATTGCGCCGTCATCATCGTGGCACCGCCGACGCCCGCTCTGCGCCGCGCGACTTCCCATTGCACGAGCACGATTGCATCGGTCCATGCGGGTGCGTGCAGGATGCGGCGCAGTATGGCCGTGGTCTGGTGAAACGGCAGGTTGCCGACGAGCACATGCGCGGATGTGGGGAGCCGGTAGGTCAGGAAGTCGTCGGTGACGACCTCCACGTGCGGTGGGAGTCGTTGGGTCAAGCGTCGGGCGAGCCTGGTGTCGATTTCGACGGCGGTCACCGGTCGTCCGAGCTTGGCCAGTGGTGTGGTGAGTGCTCCGTCACCGGGGCCGATCTCGATGATCGGGCCCTCGGTGGCAGCCACGAGCCGTGTGATCGTGGCAATGGTGGATGGGTCAGTCAGGACGTTCTGGCCGTGCTCATGACGGCCACCTCGATAGGTAGGCACTGTTCGCTCCGTGGTTGTTGCGGAGCCGGGCACGCTGAAAGAGCCGCCCGGCCGTGATCACCGGGTGCGGGAGCAACAACCTGTGGAGGGGGGTGTCAAATAGTTTGTGTAAGCCGTGTCGGAAGGAACGGTGATTATCATGACTATGTTCGATAAATCTTTGCCGGGTAGGCCTTCGGGT
>NZ_MQVR01000162.1 GCF_001907295.1 Bowdeniella nasicola | reverse complement strand
GGACCTCGCTGATCTTCACGCTCCAGTCCTTGGTCGCCATCCTTGAACACCTTTCTCACCTAAAGGTGTTGCGACGACCAGTTGAATCCGCCCTGTGATTCCGAAACATTGTCTGTCCGTACGGAACCCTTTGCGTCCACCGTGGACACAAACCCTGCCTCGGTCAAGCATGCGGCTTCCTTTTCCGCCCATGCATTTCTGTCGACCCACTCGACTAGTTCCGGAATGGGGCGGTCTGCGGCTGCCTCGGGCCGATCTCGCTCCAATATCTTCAGCCGCGCCTCGAGCTTTTCTGCTTCCGTAAGCGAGGGGCGCGTGGGAGTCACCGAAGGCTTCCAGTCAGCCAATACCGGGTAGGCCCCGCCGGGCCCACTCACCGCCGGTGGGAGCTCCGGCTCGCTCGTGCACGATGCTAAGCTTAGGACCGACAAAGCTACGAGCGCAGCACCTTTCCTCAACCTCCCGAATTCCCAACCAGCTTCAGCTACACGGTCAATGGGAGATGCAGTATCCATTTGCATAGGTGATAACCGGAGCGGTTGCCGTCCACCGCGCGCGTGTTGTGTTCAGCTTCAGCTCAAGAACAAGGCTTCGAGTCTTTTCTTTGTGACCACCTAGCTCAAGGATCAGCACCCCACCTGCACTTTGATAGGCCGTGGCTCCTACAATTCCCGCGAGCGGCGCTCGACACTCCGCGACCCCAGAGCGGGTAGCTGCCCCCGCAGGGATCACTGTCGACGCTATGAGCCCTGCACTTGCAAGACTAGCGAGTGCGACTGTTCTCCATCGAGACACATCGGTCTCCTTAGTATTAGGTTGCCCCACATCACAGAGAGTGATTAGCACCATATAACAGTAGAGGATATCGTGCAACAACGCGAATGACACTTGGAGGACTGGTCGTGCCGACGTAGGTTGGTTCATCTTTGAAAGGCTCGAGTTTTACATGAAAGTGTTATCGCTCGCTTATGCGGCTGAACGGGCTGCGATCCCAGGATCTGTGGAGGAACTCTATAGCCAAGCGTTCTGTCGTCCGACAGAACGAATGCCTTTCGCAAGCATCGCTCTAACTCTTCAAAGCGCGCGCAAGCCGCTGGGCGCCCTCATCAATCGTGGACTCATCGACGGCAGAAAACGCGATCCGGACGTGGGTTTCGGGCTCAGTATCGACAAAGCAGCCATTTCCGGGGATGACGACAACCTTCTCGGCCACTGCCGCCTGAAGGACGTCTCCCCAGGGCGTCTCGCGCTTCGGGAGGGTGAGCCATAGGAAGAAGCCACCGTCCGGGATCCGGAATTGGGTTCCGTCCGGCGGTCAAGTCCCTTGTAGTGGTGTAACGGCGTTTTCCTCTCGTTTGGGGTTTTAGCTTGCTAGTGCGGGCGTGTCGGTATCGGTCATGGTCGT
>NZ_MQVR01000161.1 GCF_001907295.1 Bowdeniella nasicola | reverse complement strand
TGAGTTGTAGAAGATGAACTCGAGGATCACGCGGTGACCGCCCTGCTGTCCAGCACGACCACCCCGCTACACCACTATGAGGGACTCAACTCAGCAACTGCCCCCAACACGGCGCGAGGCGCGCCGCCAGGTCGACCGCAAGGCGCTTCGGGAGGCCGGTCGCCAGTCGGCGAAACGCAATCGCGGCGGCGCCCGCAAGGCACTCATCGCGATCCTTGCCGTCGTGCTCATCATCGGCGGCGTCAGCGTCGGCGGCTTCTACCTCCTGCGGCACCGCTTCGACTCCCAGATCGAACGGTTCGACGCCTTCGAAGGCGTGAAGGATCGCCCGACCCCGGCGGAGAACGCCGATGCTAAACAGCCGCTGAACTTCCTCATCCTCGGATCTGACTCGCGCATTTCCAAGGGCGATCTGAACAAAATCGAATACGGCCAGCAGCGCTCCGATGCGCTCATGGTCGCCCAACTGTCGGCCGACCGGACGGCGGTCACCGTCATGTCGATTCCGCGCGACTCCTGGGTCGATATTCCAGGTCACGGCAAGGCCAAGATCAACGCCGGCCTGTCCTTCGGCGGCATCCCGCTCGCGGTACAAACGGTGGAGAACCTGACGAAGATCCACATCGATCACGTCATGCTCGTCGACTTCGAATCCTTCAAACAGCTCACCGACGAACTCGGGGGAGTGACGATCCAAACCCGCGAGGGCGCCCAACACATGAGCGGCGATGAGGCACTCGTCTTCGCGCAGACGCGTAAGACCCTGCCGCAGGGCGACTTCGACCGCATGCGCCGCCAGCAGGCGTGGATGCGCGCGATCGCGCAGACCATCTTCAACCAGGACATTTTGACATCGCCGACGAAGATGTACACGCTGCTGGACATCCTGACCAAGACGACGCTCATGGACGAGACGCTCACGATGGCCAAGCTGCAGTCCATGGCCCTCGAATCGACGTCGTTGCGGCCCGGCTCGGTCCGCTTCATTACCGCGCCCTATGCGGGCACCGGGCGCAGCCCGGACGGCAAACAGTCGATCGTCAACCTCGATATGGCGCGCAGTGAGCCCGTGTTTGACGCGTTCGCGAACGGCCGGGCGGCGGAGTTCCTCGCCGATAATCCGAAGGCGGCGCCGAGCCTGGACGACCGGCCGCTCGACTAGCGCTAGTAGGCGCCCTTGCCGCCGATGACGATCCCGATCGTGCGCAGGCAGATCATGAGGTCGCGCAGCATCGACCAGTTGTCCACGTAGTACAAATCGAGCCGGATCGTCTCATCCCAGTCGAGGTCGGAGCGCCCAGAGACCTGCCACAGCCCGGTCATGCCCGGCCGTACCCGCAGCCGCTGGAACGCCTTTTCCGGCTCTTGGGACCTGAGCGTGGGGTGATGGGTTCGAGGGTGGGCGTGTCGGGAGTGCGATAGGGATCGAGGCCCTCAAGAATCGGGGTTACCA
>NZ_MQVR01000160.1 GCF_001907295.1 Bowdeniella nasicola | reverse complement strand
ACGACCATGACCGATACCGACACGCCCGCACTAGCAAGCTAAAACCCCAAACGAGAGGAAAACGCCGTTACACCACTACAAGGGACTTGACCGCCACCGTTGACACGCTCGCACCCGTGCGGGCGCGCCAACGGAGTCGGCCTCTGGGGGCGGTACTCGCTCCCAGAGGCCGATGCCCCGGCACATGTGTCGCCGAAGGCTGGCAGAGAACTTAGAGGAGGACATATGCCGGACAGATTCACTCGTGAGACAACGAGCCACGCAGCACAAGACTCCGCGGAGGCAGACAACGGCCCTTGCCTGTCGTCATCTGAGCTGAGGCATCTCGCCATCAACAACGGCTACAAGACTTGGCAGCCGTCCATTCAGTCAACCGGACTACGCTCATCTGAGTTGACACATCGAACCCTGGGGCAGGGGCCGAGTAGCCGAATCGCGGAACAGTACCTACTCGCTTCCCGAATGGTGCGAGGCGACGTGAGAGTACAGATTTCCACACGCCCCTACTTCAACGATGACGGCCTGCGAACAGTCTCACTCATCGGCCAGGAAGATGCTCATCCCGACGATGTGGTTCCTCTTCCGTCTCCACAGGCCATAGACACGACTCTCGGTAGCGCTGTCGCGGGACGACGCAGCCGCCGCTCCTTCGCATCAGAAGAGATGTCCCTCCAGCAGCTCACCGACATCATCGGGCACAGCATCGCTGAAACCGGACGGGCCCGCGTAGAACTCAGCGACGGCGGCCAAGTCCAGTTCCCTCTTCTATGCGGCGGCCAACGGCGGGGGCCTCAGACCGATCGACGCGTACGTACTGCCCCTACGGGTCGAGGGCCTGGCCCCGGTCGTTCACCGGTACGACAAGCGACGTCATGCACTGATACGCACGCCTAATGCTGGCGATGCGGCACGCATCGTTGACACCTGCATCTCCCCACCCGACCAGGATCACCTATCGCGCGCCTCAGCCGTCTTCATTCTTGCTGGTCGCCCGTGGCGGTCGATGCGGAAGTACGGAGCCCGGGGGCTGCGGTTCCTGTTTGTCGAAGCCGGACACGTTGCCGCGTCCATGGGATTGGCCGCATCCGCACTCGAGTTGGGAGCCGTGGAGTGCGGAAGCCTGTGTGACGATGAGGTGCATGACCTTCTCGGCATCGACGGGCTTTTTGAAACCTATATTCATTCCGTCATTGTTGGGAGGAGAACTTCGTGAGCACGCAAGAGAACAGTTTTTATGGCGTCAAGAACCGCTACTCGGTGGTCGTTCATGATGTCAACCGGGTGGAGTTCCGACAGGGGGTCTGGAACCCGACCTCCACTACACTGACCGACGACTCGGAGTCAGGCAAGCTCGTCTCCACCATCGAATTACTCGACGGTAAGCACACCATTGGTGAGATCGCAAAGGGTCAAGTCCCTTGTAGTGGTGTAACGGCGTTTTCCTCTCGTTTGGGGTTTTAGCTTGCTAGTGCGGGCGTGTCGGTATCGGTCATGGTCGT
>NZ_MQVR01000016.1 GCF_001907295.1 Bowdeniella nasicola | reverse complement strand
CACGACCATGACCGATACCGACACGCCCGCACTAGCAAGCTAAAACCCCAAACGAGAGGAAAACGCCGTTACACCACTACAAGGGACTTGACCAGCCACAGCCACGCGCCGCAATTGGTAATACAGACACCATTGACCTTGGACAGGTCAGTAACACGGGCAATACAGTTCAGACCCAATTTTCCGAAAGCGGTGCCACCACCACACCCGACCCAGGCGACGGTGGTGAAACACCAAACCCAGGCGACGGAAACGACGGCTCTGACGAAAGTCTCCTCAACACGCCTGTCACGATTAATAACGGACACGTCGACCTGCGTGCCATGGACCTCAATGGTGAACTGACCGTAGCGCTCGGCGACGATTCGCGACAGCACGCACAGGAATCCGTGACACGCACTATCGACTCGACGACCCTGGAAGTCACGAAACTTGCGAAGGTTAAGCGTGAAGGCAACGTGCTTGCCAACCCAAGCTACGACGTCCTCGGTCCCAAAGGCACTGAACTCTACATTCTGCCGCAAGCTCAACAACCAGGCCGTGTGTGGCCAGGGTTCTCAAGCGAAACGCTCGACCGCATGAAATATCCCGAAGGTGCGACGATGACACTCACACCTGTGAGCGCACCTGAAGGCGGAAAATGGTTTGCCTACACGGAGAACCTCGGCTCCATTCAAACGATGTACGCATCCAGCGAGAAGGCTGCAGACATTCCTCTTCCGCCCGGAACCCACATGCATACTGCGTGGGCATTCACCAAACCTGGAACGTACACGATCGACGTGACGGCGCGCGCCAAGCAGGAGGTGGGAGGTGCACGAAGCGCTGGTGGCAGTGTGACAGCGAAGACGCAACGTCTCACGTTCGTCGTGGATCGCAAGCCAGGTGGTGAAGACGGCGACGTCTCGACTCCGCCAAGTGAAAAGCCGAGTGAAGCACCAGGCGAACAGCCAACGCAGGAACCACCTGTGGAGCCGTCGCAGGAGCCAAACGAGCCGGCTCAGCCTGGTGAGTCCGACAACGACGACAGCAGGAAGCCTGACGACAAACAGACGGAAGCTCCTGCTGAAGGAGACGGAGGCGACTCCGACAACGGTGCGAACAGCACCTCGAACGGCACTGGTGCAAATGGTTCAAACGGCACCGCTTCGAACGACGGCAACTCCCTGCCCCGTACCGGTGCCACGGTACTTCCGGTTGGACTGACCGCTGGTGCACTTGTTGTTGCTGGTGTTGCGCTACTTGTAGCTGCACGCCCTCGCAAGAGCTAAGTCCTGCACAACGAGGGCCCGCACTTTCCTTTAGCGCCTCCCGCCAGGTGAGAAATCAGTTCATCCTGGCAGGTCGCGGTTGGGGAGGTGCGGGCCTACTTTCTAACACCTCGGGAACGGCCACCCCAGCAGACAAGCGACTCTAGTGGGTTGTCCTCAGAGTCAGCTGCTTAACGGGCTTTTCACAAACCAGGGTGTAGGTGGTGGGCTGACCCCGTTTCGTAGGTCCGGTGGTTCTGAGAGTCGTCCTGTTGCCCGTGGGTTCGGGCGGGGAGATTGGTCAGGTCATGTCGAACAGCAGGAAGTGTCACACCCCGGGGGTACCGACGCGCGTATCACGATGCGCGCGCCGAGGGCTGGGTCGTGAACCACAAGAAGATCCAACGCCTGTGGCGTGACGAGGGCCTCCGCGTCCCGCAGCAGCGGCGTCGCAAACGCGTCGGGTCCTCGACCGTCGACCCCGCAACAGCGGACGCTCCGAACGTGGTGTGGGCGGTGGACTTCCAGTTCGACGCCGACGAGCAGGGCCGGCCGATCAAGATCTGCTTGATCGTCGATGAGCACACCTGGGAATGCATCGGCGGGCTGGTCGAGCGGTCGATCACCGCCGACCGGCTCACCGCGCATCTCGAGGATCTCGTCGCCGTCCGCGGCGCTCCCGCTGTGCTCAGGTCCGACAACGGGCCGGAGTTCATCAGCGAAGCGATGGCCGACTGGGCAGGCACCCGCACCGGCCTGTCCTACATCCCACCGGGCTCGCCGTGGCGGAACGGGTACGTCGAGTTGTTCAACAGCCGGCTCCGCGACGAGTGCCTCAACATCAACAGCTTCTACTGGCTGCTGCACGCGCAGGTCGTGGTCGGCGACTGGAAAGACGAGTACAACCATCACCGCCGGCACTCCTCGCTCGGCTACCTACCCCCAGTCGAGTACGCTCAGCAGTGCACCCATCAAATCGAAACCGACGACTCACACAGCCTCCGGACCGAATGAAGGAGGCGGCCCACGTGCTCTGCGTGAAGGGTTAAGGCAGAGGCGGCAACGTTGCCGAGACACATTTTCGTTAACACACTCGCAGCGACATTAGGCCTGGCCTATCGGTTCCTTATAGGACCATAGGCCAGGCCTTCGTCTTTCATGGCAATCGCCTAGATCGCCCGAATTGAACGCCGGATGGTTGAGGCGAGTGGTGACTATTGCGTGCCAATTTATGCAACGATAGGGTTGCTTAATTGCTCAAAGTGACCATAAGGTTAGGCTCGGCTAAGCTAACCAGCAAGGCCGTTCGGTGGGGGCACACCGCCCATCGATCAACGACCATCTGGAGTTATTCGTACTATGAAACTTCGTCGCTCAAAGAGTGTCACGATGATCGTGGCATCAGCGGCTCTCGCGCTCGGCCTTTCGGCCTGCGGTACGAGCCCGTCAAACTCGGGCTCGACCACGTCGGCTTCCCCTGACGCCACCAGCGCGACGATCGAGACGGAATCGAATCTCGGCAAGCACACGATCACGGTTCCGCCCAAGAACGTTGTCGCCCTCGACAACCGTACGTTTAAGCTGCTGAACGACTGGGGTGTGGAACTGAAGGCCGGCGCCGTCTCCTTAATGCGCCCGGATCTGTCCTATAAGAAGGACGTCACCGATATCGGTAACCACCGCGAGCCCAACCTCGAGCTCATCGTCGCTGCCGAGCCCGACCTGATCGTCTCCGGTCAGCGCTTCACGCAGTACAACGACGACATCAAGAAGCTCGCCCCGAACGCGACGCTCGTCGACTACTCGCCGCGCGATGGCAAGGACTTCGCCGAAGAGCTCAAGCGCCAGGTAACCGAGATGGGGCGCATCTTCGGTAAGGAAGCGGAAGCGAAGAAGGAAATCGAGGCGTTCGACGCCGCCGTTGCGCGGGCGAAGGCCGCCTACGACCCGTCGCAGAAGGTCCTCGGCGTCATCACCTCCGGCGGCAAGATCAACTACGCCGCGCCGACCAAGGGTCGCTCCGTTGGCCCCGCGTTTGACGTTCTCGGCCTCACCCCGGCCCTGAAGGTCGAGGGCTCCTCGAAGGACCACGAGGGCGACGACGTCTCCGTCGAGGCGATCGCCGACGCCAACCCGGACTGGATTC
Organism: Bowdeniella nasicola; assembly: GCF_001907295.1. Classification (GTDB taxonomy): domain Bacteria; phylum Actinomycetota; class Actinomycetes; order Actinomycetales; family Actinomycetaceae; genus Bowdeniella; species Bowdeniella nasicola. The sequence continues at coordinate 32,793 of NZ_MQVR01000016.1, read as the reverse complement.
TCGTGCTCGACCGCGACGCGTCAGTTTCCGCCCTCCGCGGCAAGACTTTCACCCCGGCCAACGAGCTGCTGAAGAATTCTGCGGCGCTGCAAAACGTCAATGCGGTGAAGAACGACCGTATCGTCTACATGCCGCAGTACACCTACATCGATGAGTCGCTCGCGACCTACACCGAGTTCTTCAACTCGATCGCCGACGCGATGGAGAAGGCTAAGGCGTGACCTTCAACGCGACCACCGTCCAGGCTCCCGAGTCCGCTCGGGAGCCTGGCGGCGCGTTGCCTACCGCGCGTCGGCCGCGCCTGTCGTGGTCGCTGCTAGGGGCTGTCCTCCTCACTGTTGCCCTCACCGTGCTCTCACTGTCGGTCGGTGTGTACGACATCCTGGGAGCGGACGACGGCGCGGAAATCTTCGCGATTACGCGGATTCCGCGGACGGTCGCCCTGATTCTGTCCGGCGCCGTCATGGCGATGAGCGGCCTCGTGATGCAGATGATCACGCAGAACCGCTTCGTCGAACCGACGACGACCGGCACGACGGAATGGGCGGGGCTCGGCCTCCTGCTCATCATGATCATCGCGCCGGCGGCCTCGCTGCTAGTCAAGATGAGCGTCGCGGTCGCCACCGCCTTCATCGGTACGCTCGTCTTCTTCGCGTTCTTGCAGCGCGTGACGCTGAAATCGAGCGTCATCGTCCCGATTGTCGGCATGATGCTGGCGGCCGTCGTCGGCGCGGCTTCGACCTATATCGCGCTTGAGACCAACCTGCTGCAGACGATGGGGATCTGGTTCCAGGGCTCCTTCACCTCAGCGATCAAGGGCCAGTACGAGCCGATGTGGGCCGTCCTCATCGTCGTTGTTCTCGTCTTCGTCGCCGCCGATCGGTTCACCGCGGCGGGCCTCGGCGAGGAATTCGCGACTAATATCGGCCTGAACTACCGCATGGTCGTCCTGCTCGGCACCGGGCTCATCGCGCTCGCGACCGGCATCGTCACCGTCGTGGTCGGGCAACTGCCGTTCCTCGGCCTCATCGTGCCCAATCTCGTCTCGATGGTCCGCGGCGATGACCTGCGCTCGAACCTTCCGTGGGTCGCGTTTACCGGCATCTGGATTGTCACGATCTGCGACATCATCGCGCGCGTGATCATCATGCCGTTTGAGGTGCCCGTCGCGATTATCCTCGCGGCGATCGGTGCCGTTGTCTTTGTTGTCATGCTGCTAAGGATGCGTCGCCGTGGCTAGTACGACCCTCATGAAGCCGCGCGAGCGCGTGACGCCACCGCTGTCCGACCCCGAGCCGACCCGACGCACGACGGGTGCTCTCGCCGGCGGAACTCGTCGTCGCTACTGGATCATCCTCGCGATCCTCATCGCCCTCGCGCTGGGGAGCACCGCGCTCACGATGTCTTACGGCAATCCGATGCCCATCGGCTCGGATGGCTACTGGACGATCGCGCGCCTGCGGGCCAAGACCCTCATCGTCGTCCTCATCGTCACGGGCGCCCAAGCGATTGCGACCATCAGCTTCCAGACGGTGACGCACAACCGGATTCTCACGCCCAGCATCATGGGCTTCGAATCGCTCTACCGACTCGTGCAGACCGCCGCGGTCTTCGCGCTCGGCGCCGCCGGGATCACGCTCGTCACCGGCGTGTGGCAGTTCCTGTTCCAGATCGCGCTCATGGTCACCTTCGCGACGATCCTGTACGGCTGGCTGTTCGGCGGCCCGCGCGGCAATCTGCACATCACGCTGCTCGTCGGCATCGTCATCGGTGGCGGCCTCGGCGCCGCGGCAACGTTCCTGCAGCGCCTGCTCACCCCGAGCGAATTTGACCTGCTGACCGCGCGCCTCATCGGCTCGCTCGCGCAAGCGCGTGAGGAATACCTGCTGCCCGCGGCCATCATCGTGGCGCTCGCCGGCGCCGCGCTGTGGGGGCAGTCGCGCACCCTCAACGTGCTCGCCCTCGGGCGCGAGCCCGCCCTCAACCTCGGCATCAACCACCGTCGCCGGACGTTGCTCGTCCTCGTCCTAACCGCGATTTTGATGGCGACCTCGACGGCGCTCATCGGGCCGATGACGTTCCTTGGCTTCCTCGTCGCGATGCTGGCCTACCAGCTCGCCGACACCTACGACCATCGCTACCTCTTCCCGATGGCCTGGTTCATCGGTTTCATCATGATGGCGGGCGCGCACTTCATCCTGCGCAATGTCTTTTACGCCCAGGGCTCCGTCGGCGTCATCATCGAACTCGTCGGCGGTGGCTTCTTCCTCTTCTACATCCTGCGCAAGGGAAGGCTGTGACATGATCTCGCTTTCGACCGTGACCCGGAACTATTCCGATGAGGTCTCGATCGGCCCCGTCGATCTCGCCATTCCCAAGGGCGGGATCACGGCCCTCGTGGGGCCCAACGGCGCGGGCAAATCCACGATGCTCACGATGATCGGTCGTCTCATGGGGATGGACGACGGCGCTATCGAGATCGCCGGTAGGGACGTTGCCACCACCAAGTCGAAGGAACTCGCGCGGATCGTGTCAATCCTTCGGCAGGAAAACTCCTACGTCACCCGCCTGACCGTGCGCCAGCTCGTGGGGTTCGGCCGCTTCCCGTACTCGCAGGGCCGCCTGACCCGGGAAGACGAGCGGATCATCAGCCAGGCGATCGATTTCTTGGAGCTCGGTGCGCTGGAAAACCGGTTCCTCGACGAACTCTCCGGCGGCCAGCGCCAGCGCGCCTACGTCGCGATGATCCTGGCACAGGACACGGACTACGTCCTGCTCGACGAGCCGCTCAATAACCTCGATATGCAGCACTCGGTGCTCATGATGCAGCACCTGAAGCGCGCCGCCGTCGAACTGGATCGCACGATCCTCATCGTGCTGCACGACATCAACTTCGCCGCCGCCTATTCGGAATGGATCGTCGCGATGAAGGACGGTAAGGTCGTCGAGTTCGGCACGCCCGAAGACATCATGCGCGAAGAAACCCTCTCGAGGGTCTTTAACACCCCCGTCGAGATTCTTCCGGGCCCCAAAGGCCCGATGGCCTATTACTTCTAGGACGTTCTCGCTGCATAAGATTTGGTGATTTTCGGCTGGAAAAGCCGACCATCGACGATATTGATGCCGTCCACGCCCTCTATTCCGACCCGCGCGTGTGGAAACACTACCCGTCGGGTCGTTTCACCCGCCGTAGCGAGACCGAAGCGCTCATGCGCATGTGGCTCGAGGGCTGGGAACGTGAAGGACTGTCCAGCTGGCTCATCTGGGATGGCGACCGTGTGGTGGGGATCTGCGGTCCCAAACTGCGGCGAGGCTCGTATTGGAACCTCGGATATTGGATAGCGCCCCAGGCGCAGGGTAGGGGAATTGCCACGCGCGCGGCACGCTACTCCGTGGAACGCGCCAATGCCGCCAATGCGGACCTGCCCGTTGTCGCCCGGCTGCTCGAGCACAATACGCGGTCGCGGCTCGTGGCGGAACGGATCGGCCTGAGGTGCTGTTTCGCCGGGCCGGACACTGGTAACCCGAACGGGCCAGCAACTCGGCTGATCTACGCCGATCGTGACCTGACCGAGCATCAGGTGGCGACTGCACGGGCATAACGTAGAGTTTCGGCATGAGGCTTTGGTCGCTTAACCCGTTGCACCTTGATCGGCAGGGCTTGAGCGCACTTTGGCGCGAGGGATTGCTCGCGCAAAAAATTCTGGCCGGCGAAACTGCCGGCTACCGCCACCATCCGCAGCTCGAACGCTTCCGCGCAACCGCAGATTCCATGGCAGCAATTGCCACGTACCTTACGGCGGTCGCGGATGAAGCCGCAGCGCGCGGCTACCGCTTCGATCGCGATCGCATTCGGACCGAGCCAACCGGTGTGCGACTTCCCGTCACCGAGGGACAGGTCGCTTACGAATGGCGCCACCTGCTGGCAAAGCTTCAGATCCGTAGCCCCAAGGTTTATGAGACGGCCGTCGCGTCACGACCGCAGCTGCACCCAATGTTTGACGAGGTGCCAGGGGAGATTGAACCGTGGGAACGGCCGGTATCAGAAAGGGACCAATGAGCGTTAAGTCCGCAGCAGCGCGCTATCGCGAAGAAATCGGAGAGGTGCGGGCCGTCTATCGGGATCGGCCCTCGCTACTGTTTGCCCTGATTCTCGGCGGAGTGTGGCTGCTGTTTACGGTGTTCACCCTGATCAATCCGGGTGAAACGTTCGTCCTTGCGATCGCGCCCAGCGTCATTTTTGCGGTGATCTGCGGCCTCATCTACCTGTACATGGGGGGCGAAGCACTCATCATCGCCGAGCGCGGAGTACTGATCGGATCCGCGGCGCCGGGACTACGCCCCTACGTGATCCGCTACGAACAGATCGCACCGGGAAGCGTGGTTCCGGTGACCGGGGCCCGGCACTACAGTCACGCGATTGGAACCGGCGTCGTGCCGCAATCGACCGTCCGGCGAAACTTTTGGACATCCCAAGGCGTCCACTTCGTCGGTCCGTCGCCTCGTGAGGCACGACGACATAAGCCATTAGTCGCGCCCTTTCTCGATGCGCCCGTCAATCCAACGGATGGGCGCACGATGTGGTTTGCCGGAACGGGGTCCAGTTCGCCGCACGAGGCTGTCCGCCATATCGCTGAAGCCGCGCGCCGGGCCGGCCTGAATGAGCTTGCCGAGCGAACCCAGCAGGCAGGTCTCGTCGCACTCGATGCCGATCCGAAAAATGGGGGAGGGCGGCTTCCCGGCGTGGCGTAGCCGGCGGGAAAAATTCCTACTCTTCGACAGCCACTGACATGCTGAGCGTGTGCGATCCGCCGGCCGGAATCGTCACGGCATGATGCTGCACGTTGCCGACCTCGACACACATCATGTGCTCCCACTCATCTGCATCGAACCCGTTGAGCCGTTGCGCCCCATCGGGCCCCGGGTTCCACACGATCGCGTCGCGGGCGCCCGAGGTGCGAATCGTGACCGTGCGGTCCGGCTCGCCGATCGTGAGCGTGGGGGAGTCGGCAATAGCGTCGAAGTAGATGACGTCGTGCGGGCCCTCGATCTGAAGCGTCCCATCGTGCACACCGCGCCGGGAGCCATCGAGGAATTCGCTGCCGTCAAGGCCATCGATGCGGGAGCGGGCGAGGTCATCGACATAGAAGTAGGTGTGGAACGCCTGGTCGACGATGGTCTGCTGCGTCGGCGACGTGATCGTGAGGGCGACGCGCAGTTCGGAATCGAACTCGGCGACATAGCGGTAGTACAGGTCGGCGGGGTAGTCGTCCGACCCGGGGGTGCCTTCCGTCGCGCTGTGGTCGAGTTCCCACACGTATCGCGCGCGGTTTTCACTTACGTCCTCTTCGACCAGGTCCCATTCGATCCAGCGCACGAGTCCATGGCCGTACGGGACGCTCACGTCGGTGCGGCCCTGGCCGAACCACGGCGCGCAGATCGGGATACCGGCATGGACCTCGCGCGCTTGGCCCGCCCTACGGGAGGTAAACAGAACCGGCCGGTTCGTGGAGTGCGGGGTCCAAGATAGTACCTGAGCGCCGAGGTCACTGACACGCCCGGCGCTCGCGTCGAGATCGAAGACATGAAGGGCCATGACGCAACGATAACGCGCACGCCAGCCCGGAACGTTCTAGCCTTCTTGCTATGACGACAAAAGCGTGGCCGTGCCCCTGCGGCGGCGAAACTTATGCGACCTGCTGCGGAGAACTACACGATGGCGTCCGGCAGGCCACCACCGCCGAAGAACTCATGCGTTCGCGGTACTCCGCCTACGTTCGACGCAATGCGAACTACGTATTTCGCTCATGGCATCCGCGTACCCGCCCGACCAATGTCGACGACGATAGCCCGGTATTCACGCGGCTCGAGATCCTCGACGTCGTAGACGGTGGCGAAGACGATACCGAGGGCATCGTCGAATTCCGAGCACACTTTATGGACGACGGCATGACCGGCGAGCTGCACGAGCGCTCGCGGTTTACGCGCAAGGCCGGACGCTGGGTCTACCTCGACGCGCTGCCCCTAGAGTGAGGACATGCGCAGCTTCGGATTCCTCAGCTTCGGTCACTACGGCGGGCACGGCGGCCCCAGCGCAGGTGAGGCACTACACCAGGCTGTCGAACTCTCGGTCGCGGCCGATGAGATCGGCGTCAACGGCGCCTATTTCCGGGTCCACCATTTCGCGCGGTAGGCCGCGGCTCCGATGCCGCTGCTGTCGGCGATCGCGGCGCGCACCCAGCGCATTGAGGTCGGCACAGGCGTCATCGACCTGCGCTAGCGCATATCGGAGTTATAGCACTCGATGATCCCTCCTACTTCCTCGTCCTGGCGGCGCGGAGCCCGTTGAGGATCACTATCACCTCGGCGATCTCGTGCACGAGCACCACCGCTGCGAGGCCGAGTACGCCGAACAGGGCGAGCGGCAGCAGGGCGGTGATGATCAGCAGGGACAGGATGATGTTCTGGTTGATGATGTGCCTGCCGCGGCGGGCGTGGTCGAACGCCCGCGGGAGGAGCCGCAGGTCGTGGCCGGTGAAGGCGACGTCGGCGGACTCGATCGCGGCATCGGAGCCGGTCGCGCCCATCGCGATGCCGATGTCCGCGGCCGCCAGGGCGGGGGCGTCGTTGATGCCGTCGCCGATCATCGCGACCGAGCCGTGCCTGCCCAGCTCGCTGATCGCGGCGGCCTTGTCCTCGGGACGCAGCTCGGCGCGCACGTCCCCGATCCCGGCCTGCGCGGCCAGCGCGCGGGCGGTGCGGGCGTTGTCGCCGGTGAGCATGGTCATCCCGACGCCCTGGGCCGCGAGGGTGCGCACGACCTCTGGGACCTCGGGGCGAAGCTCGTCGCGGACCCCGATCGCGGCGACCGGGACCCCGTCGAGGTGCACAATGACGACGGTCATGCCCTGCTCCTCCAGGCCCGCGACCTGGTCCTTGAGCGTCCCCGAGTCCAGCCAGCGAGGGCTGCCGACGGTGACCCGGGCCCCGTCGAGGGTGCCTTCGATGCCGTGCCCGGCCTGCTCGGTGACGTCCAGGGCGGCGGGGACTCCGGGTGCGGCGGCGGTGATCGCGGCGGCCAGCGGGTGGGTGCTGTGCTGCTCCAGGGATGCCGCCCAGGCCAGGGCCGGCGCCTCGGTCACGCCGGCGGCGGTGAGGACGGCGGTGACGGCGGGCTCGTTGCGGGTGAGGGTGCCGGTCTTGTCGACGGCGACGTGGCGGATCACGCCGAAGCGCTCGAACACGGCACCGGACTTGATGATCACGCCGAACCGGCTCGCCGAGCCGATCGCGGCGACGACGGTGAGCGGGACGGAGATCGCCAGCGCGCACGGCGACGCGGCGACGAGCACCACGAGGGCGCGGGTGATCCACAGCTCCGGGTCGCCGAGCAGCGAGCCGATGATCGCGACGAGAGCGGCGAGGATCAGCACGCCGGGCACGAGGGGTCGGGCGATCCGGTCGGCCAGCCGAGCGCGGTCTCCCTTCTCGGCCTGCGCCTGCTCGACCAGCTCCACGATCGTGGTCAGCGAGTTGTCCGTACCCGCCGCGGTCGCCTCGACCTCCAGGGCACCGGCGGTGTTGATCGCCCCGGCCGACACCGCGTCGCCGGGCTCGACCTCGACCGGGATCGACTCGCCGGTGATCGCGGAGGTATCCAGGCTCGACCGACCTGTGCGGACGATGCCGTCGGTCGCGATCCGCTCACCGGGGCGCACCAGCATGAGCTGCCCGACCTGGAGGTCCTTCGCAGCGACCTCCACGGGCGCGCCGTCCCGCCGGATGGTCGCGGTCTCCGGGACGAGCTTGAGGAGAGCCCGCAGCCCGCCGCGGGCGCGGTCCATGGCCTTGTCCTCCAGCGCTTCGGCGATGGAGTACAGGAACGCCAAGGCGGCGGCCTCCTCGACGTAGCCGAGGATCACCGCGCCGACCGCGCTGATCGTCATCAGCAGGCCGATGCCCAGCTTGCCCTTGAACAGCTTGCGGATCGCGCCCGGGGTGAACGTCGACGCGCCCAGCAGCAGGCTGATCCAGAACGCCACCAGCGCCGGGACCTCCGCCCCTGTCCATTCCAGGACCAGGCCCGTGCCGAAGGCGACGCCGGAGAGCACCGGGACCATGATCCCGCGGTCACGCCACCACGGACGCTCCTGCTCCTCATCGGCTTTCTCGCCGACCCGGGTCTCCGGCTCGTCGCAGCCGCACGCCGCGCTCACGCGCCCGCTCCCGTCCCGCAGCAGCCCGGCACAGTGCACGCGGCGTCCAAGCACGGCGCGTGCTCGTCCACGGCCAGCGTCACGTCCACCAGCGCCGTGAGCGCCGCCGCGAGGTGCGGGTCGGCGATCTCGTAGCGCGTCTGCCGACCCTCGGGCTCGGCGACCACGATCCCGCAGTCGCGAAGACAGGTCAGGTGGTTCGACACGTTCGAACGCGTCAGCTCCAGCTCGCGCGAGAGCACGGCCGGGTAGCTCGGCCCGTCCAGCAGGGTCATCAGGATCCGGGAGCGCGTCGGGTCCGCCATGGCCCGGCCCAGCCGGTTCATGACGTCGAGGCGAGAAGCAATAGTCAGCATGCACTGAACTATACAGTAGTGGCTGACCTATTGTCACTCTGGGGAGTTCTGCCGCACGCGCTCCGCGCGCTTGCCCTCGGGAGCTGGGGTCACCTCCGCCAGCGGGGCCATGACGGCATCCCGCGGCCCTTCCACGTCTCCGCGAGGCCGACGACCCAGCGGGCGGAGGCGAAGAGGGCGTAGCCGGCCCCGGCGAGGCCAGCGCCGACTACGAGCCACCGCCCGATGCCGAGCCACACGCTCCCGTCCACGTCCAGCGCCCACTGAGCACCCGTGATGAGGCCCGCTGCGGCCATCCAGACGCCCGCGACCAGCATCGCGAGCGGCACGAGCGCGAGGAGCATCGCGGCGGCGGCGCTCCAGAGCTGGCGCGCCTCAACCTTCGCTGTCGCGGCGAAGATCCGCTCGGCCCGCTCGTTCGCGGCGTCGAGGTTCGCCGTCATCGTGGTCGAGGCATCCCCGGCGACCTGCTCGACGGCCTTCTGCACGCGCTCCTCGGTGCGCTTCTCGATCCACTGCACCGCACCGCCGACCTGGCTCACGAGCTTCTGGTTCGCCGCGGCCTGCACCTTGAGCCCGTCAATCGCCGAGGCCGTAGCCGCGCGATTCTTCTGCGCCTCCGCGACCAAGCTCTGCGATGCGGCGCTCAAACGCTTCCCGTCGAGACTCTGCGCGAACTCGCCGAGCGTGCTCTCGATCTCGCTCAGCCTGCTCTCGACGCTCGCGATCTGCGGCGACGTGCTGGCGGACGGCTGCGAGATCGACGCCCGGTCGATCCGCTTCGTCAGCTCCTCGTCCATGATCTTCTGATGCCCGGTGAGGTCCCTCACGGCCTTCGTCAGCGTCGTGAGCTGCTGCTCGACGGCGGCGTGCTTCGAGACCAACGTCTCCAGCATCTCCGTAGTCCGCTGCTGCTCGATCTTCTCCGTCGCCCTCGCCGTGGCCATCGCGGTGATGCTGTCCATGTCCCTGCTCCTCCTGCGCGCGGATGCGCTGCTCGATCTCGTTCGTGTACTCGTCCAGCACCTGGCCGAACGCCTCTGGGTGCTGCTGCTCGAAGAACTGGCCGAAGTCCGACTGTTCGACCTGCTCGCGGACCGTGGCGAGGTGCTGCGCGGCCTCAGCGGCCCGTTCGCGGGCCTGGTCAACCTTCTTGGCGAACTCCTCGCTGCTCAGGTGCTCCTTCGAGCGCTTGGTGACCTTGAACTCGACGTCGTACCCGGCATCGGCCAGCGCCTGGCGGTGCGCCTTGTGCTGGCGCTGGAGATCGCCGGGACCCTTGAAAAAGTCCTTCTGGCTCAGCCTCCCGTCCTCCGTCACCGGGGTGAACAGGAGCTGGAGTTGAGGATTCGTCTCATCCATATGCACGGAGTAGCCCGGAAGGTTCTGCTGCCCGAACTCCTGGGCGGCCCAGTCGAGCTGCGTGCCGATGTACTGCTCTGCTTCGGCGTTCAGACCGTCCTCGCGCCAGTCCGGGTTGTGCTCGGCGAACCACTTCGGATCGAGCTGCAAGACGAGGGGGCGCATCGCCACCGCGTCGGCCTTGATCTTCTTCTCGACCGTCGCCAGGCGCGCGTCCAGATAGTCCGTCAGCTCTGCCGACGGCGGCCGGTCGTTGCCCTTCTCGTCCTGCGTCACGACCGGGGCACGCCAACCTCCGTTGCCGTCGTTGACCATCGTGATGTTCATCGACGTGCGCGCCGGATCGATGTTCGGGTTCCGCTGAGCGAAGGAGAACCCCGCGGCCTGATCCGCATCGCGGGCGATGTGGCGAACGAAGTTCGTCGCGTGAGCGCCTGACGCCTTGACCTTGTGGCTCGCGTCAAAAGTTGCCGTGTAGCTCATCGCGCACCTCCCGATGATCCGACGCCCGCCGCTGCGCGACGTGCCCCGGAGCCTCCGGCGGCACTCCCGTGGGGCCTTCCGTTCCGGAGGTCATCGCCCCTCCACATCTGGGACCCTGCGCCCTGATGTGGAGCCTCTGCGACAACCTCCGGAACGGAAGGTGTAGCCCCATACACCTTTCCGCTGCGCTCCAAGGTTCCCGGGGCCCTCCGGGGGCCGCTGCGCGGGCATGCAGCCCGATCCTCCAGCGCTCCACCGGAGCCCTGACGAATCGGCTGCGGCTGGCCGTCGAAGGTACTCATCGTGCACCTCCCACGACCAGCAGGCCGCCGTTCGCGCGGAGCCGCGCGACCTTCCGCTCAAGCTCGGCCTGACGGTGGGCCTCCGCCGCCGCTTCGCGCTCGGCCTCGCGCTGGCGCATCTCCGCCATCGCCGCCTCGGCATCCGTGCGGATCGGGCAGGACTCGGTGTGGTCCAGGGCGTAGCCCTGCCACTCGTCGCAGATGCAGCGATCGCGGGGGCTCGGCTCACTCGGTGCAACTGCGACCTCGACGGAACTCTGCGGGATTGGCTGCCCGACCCCGGCGAACTCCGCGAACAGATCGTCCGCGTCAATCGCGTCCAGCTCAGGGCATGCGATCCGGTCGTGCTGCTCCACGATCGGCGCGACCGTGCGCGCCTCCATCGCACCGCGAACGCGCTCCCGCTCGGCGGTGTCCTTGATCGCCTTGCACTTGCGTGCCAGCAGCTCCAGGTCCTGGCGCATGTGCTCGTACCGCTCGTAGCTCTGGTACTCGCGGGTGCCGTTGAGCACGCCGGAGTTCACGAAGATCGAGAACTCACGCTCGGCCACCGGGATGATCACCGGGAAGCGGCGGAACCCCTGCCCGAGGTTCTCCGCATGGTGCTTGACCCGAACTCCGCCCTGCATCGACTCGTACTCGCCCGCCAAGCCCCGGAGGAACTCCTCGTAACCCTCAGGCCCCGTCACAATGTTCACCCGGTTGAGCAGCTGCGTCTTGGACCCCTTGATGTTCACGACCGGCTTCTCGTCCGGCTCGCGCCACGGGCCGAGAATGCGGAAGAGCATTCCCCGGCTCTTCGCCGTGCGGATCATGTCGCCGACGCGCATGTCCTCCCAGATCACGACCGGCTCGCCGTCGTATCCCTCCCACGAGACGTTCTCGCCGCCGACCTTGAAGTACGGCTTGTCCGCGTCCGGGGCCAGGGCGCGAGCGAGCGCCTTCGCGAGCAGGTCCTTGCCCGTGCCGCCCTCCCCGAACACGTAGAAGTTCATGACCGACTCCGGCGCGTCCTGGTGCGAGAGGAAGTCGCCGCGCAGCTTCTGAAAATGCGCCAGGTTGCCCTTCGCAAAGTAGATCGCAGGCTCCTGATCACGGACCTGCTTCAGCGTCAGCGAACCCTTGCCCACGGCCTGGAAGAGCTTGCTCAGCTTCGCGCTGCCGCCGCCCTCCGCGGCGGTGCGGCGCATCGCCATGTGCGCGTCCAGCTCCCGGCCGAAATCGAAGTTCGCGACGATCCGCCCGCGCCCGTACTGGTACTTGCCGGGCTTGCCCTCCTGCGTCTTGTCCACGAGGTCGTGCCGATCCGACTGGTGGATGCCGGGGGTTGCGTCCCTCCCGCGCGATTCGTGCGGCAGGTACTCGGCGAGGTCGAAAAACGCCTTCTCCGCAGCGCCTCGGCCCTTGTGCTCGGTGCCGTCCTGCTCCGCGGTCTCCTTCGGCGGCTTCACCCGCGCCGAAGGGATCGAGAAGGCATCGGAGACCGTGCGGATCGTGGGGCGCGGACCGTCCGCATCGGCGACCCACAGCACCATGTGCGCGTGCAGGCCCTTGGTTCCGCAGCACACCGTCTCGCCGGTGCCCTCGTCCACCTCGACCAGGCGGTCGTACGGGTGCCACACGTAGGCCCAGCGGTGGAGGCGATCGCCCAGCGCCGCGAGGCCCTCGTCGATCTGCTCCTGCGTGAGCATGACCTCGCCGGTCTCCGGGTGCTCCCGGTACTGCATCACCGAGAACACGCGCGACTGCATCCGTGCGCGCTTCACCTGCTCCGAGCTCTCCGCAGCCTTCGCCCGGGCGAAAAAATCCTTCGCCTCGGCGACCTGCGCGGGCGTGGATTCGACCACGAACGCCTCAACCTCATCACCGGGATCGGCACCCGGCACGTCCATCTCGGCGAAGTCCACGGGTGTAGCCGAAGTAGGCGCCTGTGCAGCCGTTTCTGAAACGGATGCGCGGCCACCCAAGGAAGGCCGCGCATGAATTGCGGCGGTAGATCCCAGGTCAGAGCTGAGATCGGCGGTCGTGTCGGAGCCAGCGGAATCGCTCTGTGCAGCCGTATAGCCGTTTTCTTCGAGAAGGTCCTCGACGGCGAGAACCGGGTTCGCGACATTCGGATCGACGACGGGCAGCCCGCCTTCGGCGGGTGCCAGGCCAGGCCCTCCGGGCGGGGTCAGGTCGGCGGACACGAGGGCGCTTGTGCGTTCGGCGGCGTTCATCGGGCACCGCCCTTGCGGTAGCGCTTGATGACGGCCTGGTGCGTGACGCCGAGGGCGTCGCCGATCTTGGCCCAGGTCACACCGTCGGCGCGGGCATCGGCGACGGCGATCTCGACGGCCTCCTCCAGCACGGAGCGGAGCACACCGAGGTCGTAGAGGTGCGCCTCGCTGTCGGCGAGGGCGGGATCGCCCAGACGCCAGCGGAAGCCGTTCACGTAGTCGAAAGCGGTGAAGTTGGCGCTCATCAGCGATCACCGCCCATCACAGCGGCGACCGCGGCGCGCTGGCGCGGGGTCAGCGGCGTGCGGGCCAGGCGCTCACCCGCTCGGCGACCGGCGGCGAGGGCGGCAGCGATGACGGGATCGAGCCCATCAGCCTGCGGAACGGGGTTCAGGTCCTGGTCGAGCCCAGGACGGTCCAGCGCAGATGCGCGGGGAGCGTCGATAACGACAGGCATCGGAAGTCCTCAAACATGAGTGTGCTTCCGGTTCCCCGCCACGTTCGTTGGGCTGTTTGACCGGCTACTCATCCGGGAGCAGAACCCCGCGCTTCTAAGTCGCGGCCCCGGTGGGATCTTCTTGTCTGCAACTATTCTCCCACGACTCGACTCACCGGTCCACTGACGAGTCGACTCGCGTGTCAGTCGCGACGAGGCTCTATTCGAATGAGGTCGGGGTCGAACTTCACGTGACCCGGCGCGATGGGCTCGATTGTCACCGTCACCAGCTCGTCCACGAGCATCCGGCGACGGTCCACGTCCAACTCCTTCCACTTCGACTCGACCACCTCGCGGCGCTCCGCGGTGCCGACCAGCTCGTCCACGTCCGCGAGCAGCTTCGCCGCCACCGACACCGATCGGTCGAGCAGCTCCGCGTCGATCTCGTCGATGCGAGCCTTCACGTCGTTGATCGCCGCGGTGATCTCCAGCACGGGCTGGTGGATGTCGCGCAGCAGCGGGCTCAGCTCCTTGACGCGCTCGACCAGGGCGTTCCGCTCGCTCAGCAGCTCTTCGCGGTCCGGCCCAGCATCTTCCTGCGGCATCACGAGGTCGTGCACGTCCACCGAGGACAGTCGGGTGAGCACCGCCTCGGTGACCATCGCATCGACGGGCTCGCGCTGGCGGGTGAGGTGGAACTGCTCACCGCAGCGGTACGTCGGCTGCTTGCGGCTGTTCGTCCCCGAGACGAGCGTCGCGCCGCACTTCCCGCACAGCCCGATCGTGGACAGGAGGTACTTCGGTTGGTTGCCCTGCCTCGCCGACCTCCGCACGTTGTCCTCCAGCTTCGCCACCGCAGCCCGCCATGTCTGTTCGCTGACGATGGGCGGGAACCCCGCGCCCTGCACCGGGTACAGCTCGCCCGAGGCGTAGTGCTTGATGTAGCCAGCGTAGAGCGGGTTCGCCAGCAGGTACCGCACGGCATCGACGGAGAACTCCGCCCCGCGCGCGGTCAGATGACCGGCGTTGTTCAGGTCCTCGCGGATGCGCCGGATCGACAGCGACGGCTCGCCGAGGAACGCGTCGAAGGCCCGCCGAATCGCGTCGGCCTCCTCCTCGATCAGCTCGCCCTCCCTTGTCCAGCCGAACGCCTTGCAGGTGGACGCCGGTATGCCCTCGGCGCGGCGGCGCTCGTTCGACCTGATCTGACGCTCGGCCTTGCGACGCGCCTCGAACCGCGCGAGAGCGGCGAGCATCGTCGCCCGGAACTCTCCGTCCGCCGTCGAGAGGTCGATCTCGCCGTCCACGGTGACGACCCGCAGACCGAGGTCGATCAGCGTATTCAAGTCCTTCGTGCTGCGCAGCAACCGGTCCATGTCCACCGCGACGACCATCGAGAACCGACCCGCCCGGGCGTCATCCAGCATCTCGGCCCACCGGGTGCCAGCGCGGCGCTTCTTCGTCGCCGAGACCGCGTTGTCGTCGTAGACCTCGACGACCTCCCAGTCCTTCGCCTCGGCCAGCGCCCTGATCTTCCGCAACTGGGTCTCGACCGTCCACCGGTCGCCCTTGCGATCCATCGAAGCGCGGACGTACGCGGCGACCTCGTTCGTCTTCCTCAGCGATACCAGTTCAACCATGCAACCAAGCTTACGTGAACGGGTGTTGTAACCCTGACATGTGCTACGAAAACCCGCTGTATCTCGCGGAAGAGGCTGCCGCGCTCGACCTACTCGCCGATGGTCGGGTTGCCCTTGGGATCTCGCGTGGCTCACCCGAGCCGGCGCAGCGCGGCATGAACCTCATAAGCTCCACGCTGCTGACAGAGACGACGGGCGATAGCTTCGCCGACCTGCAGGCCGAACAGATCGAGCGCTACCGGGCCGCTTTTACCGCTGCCGGGCATCGCCGGACCCCGCGGGTCTCGGTCAGCCGCTCCATCTTCCCGGTCATGAACGATATCGACCGTCGCTATTTCGGAGTGCGGGGCCAGGGCTCGACGGACCAGGTTGGCGTCATCGACGGATTCACCTCGACCTTCGGCAAGACGTACGCCGCCGAGCCCGACGTGCTGATCGACCAGCTCCGCGCAGATGCCGCCCTCATGAGTGCCGATACCCTGACGCTCACAATCCCGAACCAGCTCGGCGTCGACTACAACCTGCACGTCCTTGCATCCTTTGCCGATCACGTCGCGCCCGCCCTCGGCTGGGAGCCCACAAAGCGCTAGCTCTTCTAAGGCGCCGCGGGTAGTCTGCGTGGGTGTCTTCCTCACAGTTCCGCTCCGGTGACCCGGTCGTCCGCGCCCGGAACCTCACCAAAACCTATGGAGATTTCATCGCCGTCGACGGTATCGATTTCGACGTCGCTGCCGGCGAGTCCTTTGGCCTGCTCGGCCCGAACGGCGCCGGCAAGTCGACGACGATGCGGATGATCGGTGGCACGCTGCAGCGCAGCGGGGGAGAACTTAGCGTCGTCGGACTCGACCCGGAGGTCGCTGGCCCCGAGGTCCGCGCCCACCTGGGCGTCATTCCGCAGCAAGACAATCTCGATGAGGAGTTGCGGGTCGACGAGAACATCGTCATCTACGGCCGCTACTTCGGGCTGCCATACTCCTACCTCAAACCGCGCGCGAACGAACTCCTCGAATTCGCCCAGCTGACGGACAAACGCAAGAAGAAGATCAGCGAGCTGTCGGGAGGCATGAAGCGCCGCCTGACCATCGCCCGGGCGCTTATCAACGAGCCACGCATCCTGCTGCTCGACGAACCCACTACAGGCCTCGACCCGCAGGCCCGCCACGTCCTGTGGGATCGCCTATTCCGCCTGAAAGAAGAGGGCGTCACCCTCCTTGTCACGACCCACTTCATGGACGAGGCTGAGCAGCTGTGCGACCGCCTCATCGTCATCGACAAGGGCCAGATCATGGCCGAGGGCTCGCCGCGCGAACTCATCCGCACCTACGCCTCGCGTGAGGTCGCCGAAGTGCGCTTCGGCTCCGGGCGCTCCCAGCAGATCGTCGACCAGCTCGAAGGGATCGGCGACCGGCAAGAAGTGCTGCCCGACCGGATCCTCATCTACGCCGAGTCCGGCGACGCCGCCTTAGACGCGGTCGGTGCTCGCGGGCTGAACCCGACGACCTCGCTCGTGCGCCGCTCCTCGCTCGAGGACGTGTTCTTGCGCCTGACGGGACGGAGCCTCATTGACTGACGCCGTCTACCAGGGACAAGCCCACGATCCGCTCACATCCGCCCACCGCGCCCGCCGCTTCGGCTGGTGGTATTTCGCCGAGCACTACCTGCGGCAGATGCGCCGCTACGGCTGGCCGCTGCTCCTGTCCGATATCGGCCAACCGCTGCTCTACCTCATTGCCATGGGGATCGGGCTCGGAGCCCTCGTCGACGCGAATGCCGGCACCGTCGAAGGCGTGAGTTACCTCGTGTTCGTCGCACCGGCGCTGCTCGTGTCGATCTCGGTGCAATCGAGCGCCACGGAAATGACGTATCCCGTCATGGCCGGGTTCAAATGGCAGCGCTTCTACTACGCACCGGCCGGCGGGCCGCTCGCCCCGTGGCAGATCGCACTCGGCCACACGATAGCGGTCTCGTTCCGCTTCGCCCTGCAGGCGGTGATCACGACGACTCTGATGTGGACATTCGCCTACCCGCTGGCCGCGACGTGGCCGCTGCTCCTTGTCATCGGGCCGCTTGCCGGGCTCGCGTTCGGGGTGCCGCTGCAGGCGTATTCGGCGACCGTTAAAGGGGAGGGGACCGAATTCTCGACGGTGCAGCGCTTCATCGTCATGCCGCTGTTCCTGTTCTCCGGCACGTTCTACCCGCTCGCCGTCATGCCCTCCTACCTGCAGGGGATCGGGTGGATCTCGCCGATCTGGCACGGGGCCGAATTGGCTCGCGCTGCCGCCTACGGCAAAGACATCGGCGCAACGATGATCGTCGTCCACGCGGCATTCCTCCTGGCCTGTATCGCGCTCGGGATCGCGCTTGCGGCCCGCACCTACCGGAAGCGGTTGACCTCATGAGTTCACCGACCCGCACGATCCTCGATCGCCTCTCGCGCCCCCGACCGCTGCGCGGGGTGTATTCCGGTAATGCCCGCGCGGTCCTCGAGCGCGGGTTCAAGGTCATCATGGTCCAAAACTGGTTCATCCTCGTCTCGGGGTTTTTCGAACCGGTCTTCTACCTGCTCGCCATGGGCTACGGGCTCGGCTCGCTCGTCGGGACCGTCGAAGGCCCGGGCGGCACCGAGATCTCCTATATCGGTTACATCGCTCCGGCGCTGCTCGCGACGAGCGCGATGAACGGCGCGATCTTCGACTCGACGTGGAACGTCTTTTTCAAGCTCCACTACGCGAAGCTCTACCAGGCGATGGTCTCCACCTCGCTCGGCCCGCTCGACGTCGCCATCGGCGAGATCGTCATGGCGCTCTTCCGCGGCTTCCTGTACGCGCTCGGATTCATGGGCGTGCTGTACGCCATGGGGATCGTTGCGGGAACGTGGGCGCTGCTCATGATCCCCGTCGCGGTCCTCATCGCGCTCGGGTTCGCAAGCTTCGGCATGGGCGTCACGTCGTTCCTTCGCACCTTCCAGCAGATGGACCTCATCAACTTCGTCATGCTGCCGATGTTTCTGCTGTCCGCGACGCTGTATCCGATCACGGTCTACCCCGAGGCGGTCCAGATGGTCATCAAATTGCTGCCGCTGTGGCACGGCGTCGAACTCATGCGTCAGCTCTCCGTCGGGGTCTTCACCTCGATGACTCCCGTCCACGTCGGATACTTCCTCGTGATGACTCTCGCCGGAGGCATCTTGACCACGTGGCGGCTGCAAAAGCTCTTCCTTCGTTAACCGCCCGTTAACCCTTCGGCCACCTTTCACGGCCGAGCTGGCGGCGGCCGTCGTCGTCATGCTGGCTTCGGTGCTGGGGTTGCCGGTCTCCTCGACCCACATCCTCATCGGTGCGGTGCTCGGGATTGGCCTCGCGAACAAGGCGACCAACTGGCGTCTGATGAAGCCGATCGGTATGGCGTGGGTCGTCACCCTGCCGGCGGCGGCCGCAGTTTCGGCCGTGACGCTGCTTGTGCTGGGGTAGTCTTCTAGCCCTTGAGATATACCCCTAGGGGTATTATGGTTGGCGGACCACGAACTTTTGGAGGTCCGCCTTGCTACTCGAACGCATCTGCGACGAAGACCTTGCCCAGGCAAGCTATTTCATCGGCTGCCAAAAGATGGGGCAGGCGCTGGTAATTGACGCGCGCCGGGATATTCAGGTCTACCTCGACCTTGCCAAAAAGAACGACATGGAGATCACGCACGTCACCGAGACCCACATCCACGCTGACTACCTTTCCGGCACGCGCGAACTCGCGGCGGCCACCGGCGCCGAGATATTCCTGTCCGCCGAAGGCGGCGAGGACTGGCAGTACCAGTTTGACGGCACCCGGCTACACGACGGCGATGAGATCGAGATCGGAAACCTCACCCTCAAGGCCGTCCACACGCCGGGGCATACCCCCGAACACCTGTCGTTCCTCCTGACTGACGGGGCGTTCGCGGATGAGCCCGGCTACATGTTCACGGGCGACTTCGTCTTCGCCGGAGACCTGGGCCGGCCCGACCTCCTCGACGAGGCCGCGGGCGGCGTCGATACCCGCTTTGGCGGCGCGCGCCAGGTGTTTGCTTCGTTGCGCGATTCGTTCGTGACGCTGCCCGACCACATCCAGGTCTATCCCGCGCACGGCTCGGGCTCGGCCTGCGGCAAGGCGCTCGGTTCGGTGCCGTCCTCAACGGTCGGTTACGAGAAGAAATTCGCGTGGTGGGCGCGCTACGTCGCGGAAGGTGATGAGCAGGGATTCGTCGATGAACTGCTCGATGGCCAGCCGGATGCGCACGCCTACTTCGGTCGGATGAAGCGGCAGAACCGTCAGGGCCCGGACATCCTGGGTGAGCGCGGCGAACTGTCGGAGATGACGGGAGCTGAGGTGCGCGAGAAGGTCGCTGCCGGTACCCACGTCTTTGTCGACACCCGCGGTAAGGAAGCCGTCCACGAAGCGACCGTCGAAGGTGCGCTCGCGATCCCCGCGACGAAGCCTGCCACCTATGCGGGCTGGGCATTCGACCCGGAAAGCGATGATGCGGCGTTGATCCTCCTCGCGAACGATCAGGAAGAAGCCCACCGACTGTGGGACCACACGGTCCGCGTCGGGGTCGATAACGTCGCAGGCTTCGTGACCTCGCTCGACGGTCTTGAGCTCACGGTCCGCGCCGAGGTGAGCGTCGCCGACCTGGAAGGCTTCGGCCACGACCTTTTGCTCGATGTGCGCAACAAGAACGAATACGCCGCGGGACATATCCCGGGCGCCGAGCAGCTCAGCGCCGCTCGCGTGCTGTGGCACCAGGACGAGCTGCCGCGCGAGGGCACGATCGTCACGTACTGCCAGACGGGCATGCGCAATACCGTCGCCGCGCAGGCGCTGCGTCGCGTGGGCTTCGACATCGTCGAGCTGGCGGGCAGCTATCAGGCGTGGGAGTCGGCCAACCAAGCCTGAAGCGTCAGCCGTGCCGCGGCGTGTCCGCGGGCGATCGCGTCCTCATACGCGGTGCCGCGCAGCATGAGCGTGAGGGTGCCGCAGTAGCAGACCTCAACGAGCTCAGCGAGCTCTGCGGCTCGATCGCCCGCGATCGGCTGTGCACACGCCAGGAGGCGGGACTTTAAAAGTTCGTCCTCGGCCGCGAGGACCTTCGTGAGCTCCTCGCTCGGATAGGGCAGCGCCGCCGTGGTCGCGGAAAACGCGCACCAGCGTTCGGTCAGGCGGTCGCGTTGATACGTGGTGAGGGCAGTGAAGACGGCGAGAAGTTTATCGTTCGGCGTTTGCGCGGCATCGATCGCCTCACTCCAGGTCTCGGACCAGACCTGCAGGCGGCGGCGCAGCGCCGCGATAACGATGCCGTCCTTCGAGCCGAAATGGGCGTACAGGCTGGCAGGAGCCGCGGCCGCGCGCTGCAGGATCTCTTCGACCCGGGTGGAGACGGGGCCGTCGATGAACAGGATCGAGTCGGCGGCATCGAGCAGCCGCTTGCGGACGGGGTCTGCCTGCGTCATGCCTCTACTGTAGGCCCCGCGCGTGCGGCTTTTTGCGGACGTAGACCTGCTTGTTCACCCGCGCGACGAGGGTGCCGTCGGCGGTGATGATGTCGGTCGAAAACCAGCGCAGGTGCTTCTCGCCGTCCGCGGTCTCGCGGCGAATATCATCGAGGCTCGCCTCGTCGAGTTCGAACTCGGCGAACACATGCCGCGTCCCCTTGGAGATGAAGTCGATCTGGGCGGAGGCATCCCACACGCTGTAATCGCGCCCGAGGTTACGCGCCAGCATCATGACCCACCAGGGGTCCGTCATGGAAAACAGCGACGCGCCGTAGAGCGTGCCGAGGTAGTTCGCCGTGAGTTTGCGCAGGGCGAGGCGCACGCGCACGCGACGGAAGTCATCAGTGATGTGCAGGATCGTGATCGATGAACCCCGAAAAGGCGGCCATAGGTTCATGGCCGCCTTTGTCAGGGCGGGCCTCCTGAAGAACTCGTCGAGGTCCTGGTAGGTCGGGAATCGCATTACACAAAGGATTCCACAAGTTCGTCGATTCCGAGCGGCGAGAGCAGGTAGGGCGGGATCTCCAGGACGGTTAGCGCGCCGGTCTTGCCCTCGGCCGCGAGCCGCGCGGCCGCGCGCCCGTAGGCCACCTGGCAGGCGGCCGTGAAATCGGGGTTGCGTTCGAGCTCGAGCTGGAATTCGATGCTCGCGCGCGTGTCGTTGACGATGCCCGACGTGATGACGTGGCCGCCGTGGGGCATGCCCGTGTGCTCGGCCTCTAAGGTCTCCTCGTCGACGAACGTCACGTGGACCTCGTAGCCGACGAAGTATTCGGGCATCTCGCGGATCTCGCGCTCGATGCGCTCGTGGTCCGCGGCATCCGCGACGACGTACACGTCGCGGACATGTGCCTGCTGACCGGTCAGGCCGCCGGCCTCACCGCGCTTAGCCGCGGCGATCGCCTCGGTGTTCGGGATCGTGTACTGCGCCGCGCGGCGCACGCCGGCGATCCGGCGGACCGCATCGGAGTGGCCCTGCGAGACGCCGCGGCCCCAGAACGTGTGCTGCTTCGGCTCGGGGAACAGGGCGTTCGCGAGCACCCGATTGAACGAGAACAGGCCGGGATCCCACCCGGTCGCCACGACCGCGAGGTTCCCGCCGGCGCGGGCGGCCTCGTCCATCGCCGCGCGGTGCGCGGGGATGAGGTGGTGGTTGTCGTAGGTATCGACCGTCGTGAAATGCCGGGCGAAGTCCGGGGCCTGCTCCGGGATGTCCGTGGCGGACCCGAGGCACAGGAACATTACGTCGATCTCATCGGCATGCGCGGCGGCCTCGTCGGCCGGAAAGACGGGCACATCGATGGTGAGATTGGAGCGGCGGGAAAAGACCCCGACGAGCTCCATATCGGGCTGGGCACGGACCAGGGCAGCAACGCTCGCCCCGAGGTTTCCGTAGCCCGCGACGCCGACGCGAATTGTCATAGTTTTCTCCTCACGGTTGATGGACGGGAGAGATCCTACGCCTGCGCGCACCGCGATACTTCGGGTGTCCGAAATTTTTAGTTTTTCCGGATTTTCTGCACGAATTCGCGGTTAAATGCGGGCAGATCGTTGGGCGTACGCGACGAGATCAGCTCGCCATCGACGCACACTTCTTCATCGACCCAGGTGGCGCCGGCGTTCTTCAGGTCGGTCTTCAGCGAGGGGTAGCTCGTGAGCGTGCGGCCCGAAAGGACGTCGGCATCGGTGAGGATCCAGCCGCCGTGGCAGATGACGGCGACGGGCTTGTTGGCATCGAAGAAGGACTTGACGAATGCGACGGCATCGTCGTCCATGCGCAGGTGGTCGGCGTTCACGACGCCGCCGGGCAGGACGAGGCCGGCAAAGTCATCGGGATTGGCATCCTTGACGACGAAGTCGACGCTGGCCTGATGGCCCTTCTTGCCTTCGATCGACCCTGATTCGGGGGCGATCAGCGTGGCGGTGGCTCCGGCCTGCGTGACGGCCTCCCAGGGGCTGGTCAGTTCGGAGTCTTCGTATCCGTCGGTGGCGAGGAAAGCGATCTTTGTCGTGTTCTCAGTCATGACTGCTCCTTAGTCTTTGTGCCACTTGTCGTCGTCGCCCTTGGAATAGGACTGCTTGACGGCCGACCACGCGACTTTGTGGGCGACCTCTTCGCGGGAGTCATCGCCGCGGCGATCCTTGGGGGAGGAGTATTCGTCGAAGGCGGAGTTGTACGCCTCGCGGTAGATCGTCTGCGCGTGGGGCGGGAGGACGTCTTGTACGCCCTCGGGCAGTTCCGTGTTCTTCTCGTAGGGCATATCCCCACAGTATCGGGGAAGTGCCCGGACTGCCCGGTGAGGCTAGGTGGCGAAGAAGAACCGGGTGAGGTGGAATAAGACCGGCGCGGCGAAGATGAGGGAGTCGACGCGGTCGAGAATGCCGCCGTGGCCAGGTAGCAGGGCGCCGAAATCCTTGATGCCGCGATCGCGCTTGATCGCGGACATCACGAGTCCGCCCGCAAACCCGAGAAGGCACGAGATGAACGCGAGCGCGGCCGCCTGCCACGGGTTGAACGGCGTCGCCCACCACAGGCCCGCACCGAGCAACGTCGCCGAGAGGACACCTCCAATGAAGCCCTCCCAGGTCTTGTTCGGGGAGACGCTCGGGACGATCGGGTGGCGGCCCAGCGTCTTGCCCCAGACGTACTGCAGCACGTCGGAGCCCTGGACGACGATGAACAAGAACAGCAGGAGCCGGCCACCCTCGGGCCCGCCCGAGCCGATCGCGGAGCCGTCGGCGGCGGCTTTGCCCTCGTGGATCGCGACGGGCAACTGCAGCAGTGCGGGCGCGTAGGACACGGCGTAGACGCAGACCATGAGCGCCCATTGGATGACGGCGGAGCGCTGCATGAAATCCCGGGTTTCCCCGGCAAGCGCATTGCGTGCGGGCAGGAACAGGTAGGCGTAGACGGGGATGAAGATCGCGAAAAAGCCATACCAGTGTTGCGCGAGCGCGAAGTAGTGCAGCGGCGGGATGATGAAAAACAGCCAGACCAGGGTGTGGTGGTCGCGCTGATTCGTGGGGGCGATCGTGATGAATTCTCGTAGCGCGAGCAGCGAGATCACGAGGAAGAGGATGATGACCGCGATCTCGCCGAGCGCGAGCGTCGCGAGGATGACTCCGACCATGATCCACCACGCGTAGACCCGCTGCTTCAGGTTCGTCAGCAGTCCTTCGTGTGCAGGCGCGGTCAGCCGCAGCGACAGGATCACCGTGATGATCGTGGCGAGGACGAGGATGGCTCCGACGCCGGCGAGCAGGTGCCACGTCGAGGTATCGATGAGTCCAATCCTCATGAGCTCTCCTTGCCCGCCCGATCGGCGAGGTCGGCGATGAGCGCGGCGCGAGCGCGGTCCAAGAACGCGTCCTTCGTCTCGTCCTCGGTGACGGTCAGGGGCGTGCAAAACGAGACGGTCGCGAGGTGGGGGACCGGGATGACGCCGCCCTTGGGGAGCATGCGTCCGAGATTATGGAGCCCTACGGGTACGACGGGAACGTGCGGGGCGTGGCGGGCGAGGTGATAGAGCCCCGAGTGGAAGGTGGCGACCTCCTGGCCATCGCCGCGCGTGCCCTCGGGGAAGATGATGAGCGAATCGCCCTCGTCGAGGACGCGCTGCATGCCTTCGATCTGGCTCGCTGACTTCGTCGTCGGGGCCGCGGCTGCGGCCGCGGCCTGGCCCGAGCCGCCGCGGTCGACGAGATAGGCGCGAAAAACTCTTTCGGCCAGATACGACTTGATGCCCGAGCCCCAATAGTCCTTCGCCGCGACCGGCCGGACGGAGGCGCGCAGCGCGGGCGGGAGCGCTGCCCACAGCGTGACGAAGTCGAGGTGGGAGGAGTGGTTCGCGAAATAGATTGCCTGGCGCGGCATCGCCTCGGCCGACAGGGGATCGCGGTAGCGCACGCGCGCCCCGGAGACGAACGTGGCGATCTTCGCGAGAGCCGACTGCAGCGCGGTCACGAGGCGGCCTTCGCGTGCAGCGCGGCGGCGATGAGCCGCAGCCGGATGATGACGGTGGCGAGCGAGCCGAGGGCAACGACGATGAGCCCGACGACGATCACCCAGCCGCGAGTGATACCAAGGGCGGGCTCGAGCATGGAGACCAGTGCCGCCGCGGTCATGACCCACATGCGGATGGGCTTGGGCATCGGGCCGGCGAAAAAGTTTTTCACGCCCTGCGCAGCGCCGAGGCTGCGAACATAGGCCGTGAGGACGGCGAGCAGCGCGGCGCTCCAGCCGAGCGCGACCCCGACATCGACGCGGCCGAGGGCGACCAGGCCGCTGACTCCGTAGCCAGCACCCGCAAGGACAAACACGTCGGCGAGGCGGTCGGGTACCTCGTTATAGAGGTCGCCCGTCGGGGAACTCATCCCTTTTTCAACCGCGAGCATCCCGTCGACCATGTTCATGAGCAGCCGCAACGGCATCGTGGCCGCCGCGATGAGCAGCCACGCGATCCGGGCACCGGTCGATTCGGTAGCGCTCAGCGCAAAGGCCACGCCGGCGAGAGCACCGAGCACAATGGAGGAGATCGAAATGTGGTTGGGCCGGATACGCGCGGCGGCGAGGAGGTCGGCGGCGCGCGCGGCCCACGTGCTCGAGCGTTGGGGGATGGCGCGGCGGTCGAGGCCGTGCGGCGATTGTGCGTGACCCAACGTCCCTCCCGGCTCTGTTGTGGCAGTGACCACAGCATAATAGGAACATGCGACCCGTTGCCGACTATGGCGTGGCAGCCGCGTGGGGCGGCGCCGAAGCTACGGTGTTCTTCTTCGTTCCCGACATTTGGCTCTCCCGCATCGCGATGACGAATCCGAAGCGCGCGCTGAAAGCCGTGCTCCCGGCGCTCGCGGGCGCGATCGCTGGGGGAGTGGCGACGTATCGGTGGTCAAAGTCGGTCGGAGCGGAGCGTAGCCGGGACGCCTTCGCAACCATCCCCGCGATCAGCCACGCCATGGTTGATAAGGTCGACGCCGACTACCGCGACCGCGGCATTCTCGCGCTGCTGTCCTCCTTCCTGCGCGGCGAGCCCTATAAGCTTTACGCCCGCGCCGCCGCGCTGCAGGGCACGCCGCTCGCGCAATTCGCGGCGTGGTCGGTACCCGCGCGCGCGGTGCGCTTCAAAGCGGCTGCGCTACGCCAACGCCGACATGGGGTCGGTACCCGCGCGCGCGGTGCGCTTTATCGCGGTCCCCATGGGCGTCGCGGGCCTTGCGGCGCTGAATCGTCGTCGGGTGACGCCGCTATCGCGCCGCGCGGAGTGGGTCGTCTTTGGGGCGGGATGGGCGACGTTCTATGCCGGCTACTTCACGGTGATGGGCCGCTCGCAGGCGGCGTCGTGACACCACCGGATGTCTCTCGCGGCGCCGAGGTTCGCGCCGGCCTGCGCGGCGGGCTGCCGATCGGCCTCGGCTATTTCGCGGTCGCGCTTGCCATCGGCCTGTACTGGGCGCGCGGCGACCTGCCGCCGCTTGCTTCCGCCGTATTCTCGGCGACGTCGATGTCCTCGACCAGCCAATTCGCGGGCATCACGCTCATCATCGTAAAGGGCGGCTTGATCGAACTCGCCGCGACGACCTTCATCGTCAACCTGCGCTACCTGCTCATGAGCGTCTCGCTCGCGCAGCGCCTGCCCGCGGGCGTCGGGACCTTGAAGCGCCTCATCATGGCCGCTGGCGTGACCGACGAGATCTACGCGATCAATATTTCGCGCGCCCCGCTGACCGTGCCGTATTTCGTTGGCTCGATGGTGCTGCCGATCCTCGGCTGGACGGCGGGCACGGTCGTCGGCGCGCTCGTCGGCGAGGTCATTCCCGACTCGGTGCAAAGCGCCGCCGGCGTACTGCTGTATGGCATGTTCATCGCGATCGTCATCCCGCCGGCGAAGAAACACCACGAGGTCCGCATCGTCATGGCGATCGCGGCCGCGGTCTCGATCCTGCTCGCGTTCACGCCGGGGCTGCGCGAGCTCGAGGTCGGCTGGCGCATCATCATCTCGACGTGCATCGCCGCAGCGCTAGGCGCGACGTTCCTACCGGTTCCGGAGGGCACGCGATGAGCTACCTGGCCCTGGCGATCCTCACGACGAGCGGCGTGACCTACCTGCTGCGCGCGATCCCGCTGGTCGCGATGCGCAAACAGATCGACTCGCGGTGGATCCGCAGCTTCCTGTACTACGTCCCGTGGGCGGTACTCACGGCGATGACGATCCCCGCGGTCTTCTTCGCGACGAAGTCCTACGTCTCAGCGACGGTCGGACTCATCGTCGCGGTCGGTCTCGCCTTTATGAACCGCTCACTCTTCACCGTCGTACTCGGCGCCGCCACCCTCGTGTGGCTGGTCGAGTTCGCCATGACCTGACTCGTCGGGAATCTCTTTTCGCCCAAAGGGCATGAAGTGCATGATCCCGACGAGGATCGCACCCCAGATCGCGCCGAGGATGAGCGAGAAGATCGTGTTGACGACCCCGGCGAGGAATCCGCCGACGCCCGCGATATGCGAAACGTAGCCCTCCATGTGGTGGACGAACGCGTGCGGGGCGGTCAGGCCGAGTTCGTTCAGGCCGACGAGAATGATGTGGCCGCCGACCCAGATCATCGCGAACGTGCCGATGATGCCGATCGCGGTCAGCAGTTTCGGCATCCCTGCGACGAGGGCATGTCCGAATTTCTGCGAGCGCGGTGACTCCCGCTTGGTGAGGGCGATTCCGATATCGTCCATCTTCACGATGAGCGCGACGACACCGTAGACGAGGAAGGTGATGAGCAGGGCGACCGCAATGAGGATGATCGTGCGCGCCACGAATTTCTCGTTCGCGACCTCGTTCAGCGCGATGACCATGATCTCGGCGGACAGGATAAGGTCGGTGAGGGCCGCCGACTTCACCATCTGGTCTTCGGCATCCGGGCCGCGGGCGATCGCGGGCTTGCTGTGCTCCTCGCCGTGCCCGGAGATCTTCTCCCAGACCTTTTCCATCCCCTCAAAACACAGGTAGGACCCGCCGAGCATGAGGATCGGCGTGAGCGCCCACGGCGCGAACTGCGACAGCAGCAGCGCGATCGGCAAAATGATGAGGAGCTTATTGCGCAGCGAGCCGATCGTGATCCGCTTGATGATCGGCAATTCACGCTCGGGCTTAATGCCTTCGAGGTATTGCGGGGTCACGGCCGTGTCATCGACGACGACGCCCGCCGCCTTCGCACTCGCGCGCCCGGCCGCGGCCGCCACGTCGTCAATATTGGCTGCGGCCATTTTCGCGAGGGTCGCAATGTCATCAAGGAGCGCAGCCAGTCCGCCAGCCATGGGCAGTCCTTTCGATTGAGGGAGCTAAGCCAAGATTATTCCTGTTACCGTGGCCCCATGGCGACAACTGCATTCAAAGGTGATCCCGTCCAGACCTGCGGCGACCTCCCCGAGGTCGGTTCCGCGGCCCCGAATTTCACGCTCGTCGGCACCGATCTTGCCGATGTGAACCTGTCCGACTTCGCAGGCAAGCGCCTCGTCGTCAATATTTTCCCGTCTGTCGATACCGGCGTGTGCGCGGCCTCGGTGCGCAAGTTCAACGAACTCGCGTCCTCGCTGGAAAACACCGAGGTACTGTGTGTCTCGGCCGACCTGCCGTTCGCGCTCGGCCGCTTCTGCGGTGCCGAAGGCATCGAGCGCGTCACGTCGGCGTCTATCTTCCGTTCGAGCTTCGCCGATGATTACGGTGTCGCGATGACCGACGGCCCGCTCGCGGGCCTGTGCGCTCGCGCGATCGTCGTGATCGATGAGGATGGCGAGGTCATCTACCGCGCGCTGAACAGCGAGATCGGCGAGGAGCCGAACTACGACGCCGTTATCGACGCGCTGAGCTAAGCAAACACCCCCGGAACCGCCGCCCCGCACGTGCGGCAGGCCGCGGTTTTATCGCGTGCGACATCGAGCCGGATCTCGCCAACGCGATAGCGGTCGCGGGCGATGACGACCTCCTGGCACTCATGGCAGCGCGTCGACTGCCCGGCCGGATCGTAGATATTGCCGGTGTAGACGTAGCGTTCCCCGCCCGCCAACGCGATCTCGCGGGCGCGAGAAAGGGTGGCGGGCTTCGTCGGCGGCACGTCGCGCATCCGGTGGTCGGGGTGGAAGGCCGAGAAATGGTGGGGCACGTCGGGCCCGAGATGCTCGACGATCCAGCGGCTCATCGCCGCGAGCTCCGCATCGGAATCGTTGTGGCCCTCGATGGTGAGGGTCGTGATTTCCAGGTGCGTGTCGGTGGCGGCGACGTGCTCGAGCGTGGCGAGGACGGTCTCGAGGCGGCCGCCGGTGATCTTGCGGTAGAACTCGTTGGTGAAGCCCTTGAGGTCGATGTTCGTGGCGTCCATCGCGGAGAAGAACTCGCCGCGCACCTGCTCCGTCATATGCCCCGCGGTCACGGCGACGGGGTGGATGCCCACCTCGCGGCAGGCGTGCGCGGTGTCGATCGCGTACTCGGCGAAGATCACCGGGTCGTTGTAGGTAAAGGCGACGGATTTCGCGCCGTAACGTAGCGCCGCCTCCGCGATCTGGCTGGGGGAGGCCTCCTGGGAGAGCGAATCGAAATGCCGCGAGGTCGAGATCGTGTAGTTCTGGCAGAACTTACACCCGAGGTTGCAGCCCGCCGTCCCGAACGACAGGATTCGGCTGCCGGGCAGGA
The DNA here is from genome assembly GCF_001907295.1 of Bowdeniella nasicola. Taxonomy (GTDB): domain Bacteria; phylum Actinomycetota; class Actinomycetes; order Actinomycetales; family Actinomycetaceae; genus Bowdeniella; species Bowdeniella nasicola. The sequence continues at coordinate 3,582 of NZ_MQVR01000016.1, read as the reverse complement.
AATGGTTGAGCGGCTTCTTCTCGATCGGGTCGATCGCAAAGCCCGAGGAGCGGCCGTAGGTGTCGAGTAAGAGCGCGCCGTCGACGTTCATCCGCACGAAGCAGTAGCCGCGCTGGCCATCGCGCAGCGTGCAGAGCCGTGGACAGACCTCGCAGCGTACCCGCCCGTCGTCGGTGCGGTGCCACCATTTCGCGGGCGCGCTCATCGTTGATTCGCCCGCCTGATATGGGGGGTCGCCGTATAGGTCGACACGCGCATGTCCTCGGGCCACTCGTCCGCTTCCAGGCCCGCTTTCGCCAGGAGGTGGGTGAGGAATTGGTTCGGTTCGGGCAACTGTTCCCACACCTGGGGCAGGAATGTTGCCCGGTGGACGCCGTCGTCGAGGATGACTCCGTCTATTCCCGGTCGCAGCTGCGCGATGACCTCGGCGCGCGTGGTGGCCGGCATCGGCTCGGGCGTCGACAGCACCGAAACCTCGATATCGGTGGCCGCGAATTCTTCGGGCCGCAGCGGCGGGAACCTCGGGTCGCGCGTCGCGGCGGCCCGCGCGTTCTCCGAGATATCTGTGGCGAGCGGCCGGTCGGCCCGTAGGTTGCCGATGCAGCCGCGCAGCTTCCCATCGATCGTGAGCGTCACGAAACTAGAGCCCACCTCCTCGGGCATTTCCGGTGGTGAGCCCGGCACATCGATCCCGAGTTCATCCGCGATTGCTCGGTAGGCGATGTCGACGAGGCGCGGATCGGTGCCGTCGCTATCGAACCGCAGCGACGCGTATCCGACGACGCGCGAGGTATCACCAGAGACATCGGCCGAATTACCGGCTGCGAGAATCTCGGCCGTCATCGCCCGGCCGCGGGCGAAGCGCACCAGCCCGTTAATAGGGTAGGCTCCACATGCCTGATACCCGTCGAGCGGGCCGGCAAGTGAGAGGATCTGCGCGATCGTATACGCATCTTTGTGGCGCGCCGACTCATCGGTGAGGAAGTGGGACAGATCGGAGCTGATGACGATCGCGGTATCTCCCGCATCGTAAACAGCGTCGATGACCGCTGCGACGGATTCGGCGCTACACGATCCCACGGCGATCGGCAGCAGCGTGAAGCCCGGCTCGAGGTGGCGCTGCAGGAACGGGATGTGCACCTCGATCGAATGTTCCTGGGCGTGGACCACGGGCGCCTCGACGACATCGGCGAGCCCGGAGACGAGTTCGGTCAGTTCGACATCGACGTCGATCGTGCCGAGCGGGGTGGCGAGGCCATCGGCGCCCGTCAGCGCCATCGCGGCGATCCCGACGCGGTGCGTCGGGCCGAGCACGGCAACGCGGCGCGTAGCTGGATCGAGCTGACGGTAGGCGTGGGCCGCGAGCTGACCCGAGTACATGTGGCCGGCGTGCGGGGCAATCACGATGCGGGAAAAGTTTTTCGGCGCAGGGACTTGCGCGAGCATCTCGTCGACCGAGGCAGCAAGTTTTTCCGGGTCGGCGGGATAGAACGACCCGGCAACTGCGGGCGGGCGAATGGGCGTCAATGCGGATCTCCTCCGCTTTCCACGCTACCCCGCCGGCACCTTACTCGGTAGCCGGTGGCACGAGTTGAAACGTCGCTACGGTTTCGTACCGTGGCCGGCCCGCCGGGCCTTCGCCAAGATAGGACCCGATGAGTTCGACCTCGTTGACCTCCCAGGGGTCGGTTGTGAGCGTATCCAGGATCCGGAGCCATCGGGTCGCCGAGACCGGGCGCTTTAATCTCGCCACCGTCAGGTGGGGGATGAACCGCTTCCCATCGGGCGTTGACCCTGACTTATTAGCCGCGTGCCGTGCGCTCGTGGCGAGCGCCGACAAACTACCGGAAAGCTCCGCGATCCGAAGCCACAGCACGCTCGCGCGGTCCGGGTTGGGGAAACACCCGGCGCCATGGACCGTGACCAGGGGAGAGACTTGGCGACCTAAGCCGTCGGCCAACCGTTCGATGAGTTCGTCGTGGCGCGCATCGGGCACCGAGGCGAGGAAGGCCAGCGTGATGTGCCATTGTTCCTCATTTATCCAGGGGAAGTCGGGGCGTGCCGCCGCGAACTCGGCAATGTGTTCGCGGATATGAGCAGGCGGACGAATCCCGACGAACATGCGTTGTCCCATGCCCTCAGGCTAGGCGGGCTCGTAGCCGATCAGCCACCGAATTGAGAAGCGGTCGCGGACCTGGCCATCGCAGGCACCCCAGGGACGTTCCTGCAACGGATCGATCACCGTGCCGTGACTACTGAGATCAGCAAACCACTGAGTCAAGGTGGCCGCATCGGCGGCCCCGAGCAGTACGAGGCTCATTCCGGCCATGGCGACGGTTTCCTCACCGGGGGATGCATCCGTGGCATGGAGCGAAACCGGGCCCGCGAGGATGCCATGGGCGATTGCCTCGGGTGGGCCATCGGTGCGGTCGGATTCCGCAAAAGTGTGGATCGCGAGGTCGCCACCGAAGATCCGTTGATATGTCTGAAGGGCGTCGCGGGCGGTGCCGGGGAACCCACAGGTAGGGCGTGGGCGCGTTAGCTGTCATGGTTTCAGGCTAGGCAGCCGAGCAGTTCTAGACTTGTCCCCATGTGCTCGATTCCGGAGGCTGAATGGCGCGAGCGCCAGGCGCGCCACGAGGCGCGCGTCGATGAGCTCACGGCCGATCACCTCGCTCGGCGCTCGCGGGGAGAAAAACACCCCGTCATGGATTTCTTATTCGAGTACTACGGCTTTACCCCGGGCAAGATGAGACGGTGGCACCCAGGTCCGGGAATCGTCCTTGAAGGCTGTACCGATCGCGAGAATTGGCCCTTGTATTGCACGGACGATTCCGGTGCCTATCTAGATATCGCCGCCTATCGGGCGAAGCGTGGCCGCTTCCTTTCTTTCGTGCATCGGCTGCTGACAACAATTGATGCCCGTCCCGCCCAGTTTTCCTGTTTCGGCCTGCATGAATGGGCGATGGTCTACCGGCAGGAGGAGCACCGCCATCCGCTGCCGCTGCGGCTCGGGAAGGCGGGCACCGATGCGGTCGTCGAAGCCCATGAGTTGCGCTGTACGCACGCTGATGCCTTCCGGTTCTTCACCCCGGACGCCGAGCCACGTAACGCTTCCCGCCCCACCTACGCAACCCAGGTCGCAGACGAACAACCCGGCTGTATTCATGCGGGATCTATGGACCTGTACCGGTGGGCGTTCAAGCTGACGCCGGGTATTAATTCGGATCTGCTCCTGACTTGTTTCGAGCATGCGATCACCGCCCGACAACTCGACATGATGTCGGCGCCGTATGACACGACGTCACTCGGCCTGCCCAATATCGCGATCGAGACCCCGGAAGGGAAAGCACAACACGTGGCGGAACAGCGCAGCCTTGAATCCGGGGCCCGACCCCTGAGAGCGGCACTAGTAAAATCACTAGAAGTGCTTCTTTGTTCAGACAATGAACGTCCCTGATGGTTGAGCCTTGAGCATCACCAAAGTGGCTCTTCAGAGTTGAGTGTGGGGTGAGGCATCCAGACCCCCACCGATGAGGAGCATGCGGAGTCGGTAGTTCTCGAGGTTGCGGAATCCGCGAG
>NZ_MQVR01000159.1 GCF_001907295.1 Bowdeniella nasicola | reverse complement strand
GTCGAGATCCGTCGGGTGATCTGCACGACCAACGCGATCGAGTCGATCAACGCGAGATACCGCAGGGCGGTCCGGGCTCGCGGGCACTTCCCGAATGAGGCCGCGGCGATCAAGTGCCTGTATCTCGTCACGCGGTCGCTTGACCCCAGCGGCGGAGGCCGGGCACGCTGGGTGATGAGGTGGAAGCCCGCGCTGAACGCGCATCCGATCACCTTCGCCGGACGGTTCGAGAGGACCACCCACGAATGAAAACCGCCGGACCCTACACACCGTTCATCGGACAGACCCGGAGGAGACTGTGAAATTTTTGCGTGACGTTATCGGGGGTGCGTGGCGTGTGTCGCCATGGCGGAATTTTCTTATTGTCACGGCCATCATGGTGGCCGCTGTGAGTACCGTTTTAGCTCCTTATGCATTGGGGCAGGGGATTGCGCGTCTAGTTTCGGCTACGAGCAGAGAAGAGTTTGTTACTGATGCGGGTGCAGTTGCTGTTGTATACTCGCTCCTCTGGCTGCTCGGTTCGGCCGCTACCTATGTTGTCTACCCCCTGTACGGGTTGGTTGAACAGAAGTTGCAGTCGGATGTAATGGCTAGGTCGCTACAAGATAGCATTTGTGCTGAGCCGTCTGTGCGCCATCGCTTGGATAACGGGGAGATCTCGTTTGCGATTGACACTGAAGCGGGTGCGTATAGAGATAGTCTTTCCAGCTTGTATCTTTCAATTTTTCCAGCTCTTCTTTCGCTGCTAGCGGGGTTATTTGGCGTGATTTCTGCAAGTTCGTGGGTTGAGGGCCTTATTTTGCTGGTTGCCGTAGTCGCATATATGTTTATCAGTAAACCCCTGATAAGCACCCACCAAAAAGCACAAGCGGCATTCTTTAAGGAGAATATGAGGAGTTTCGGAGTGCTCGGTAATTCTCTGAGCTTATGGAAGGAAGCGACAATATTCCGAGTCCCGGATTTTTTATGCGCCCGTTATCGTAGTGATCGTGCTTCTGTTGAAGATGCCGCGAAGGCCTCTTACGCAGCTACGCGTCGGTTGTATTTGGCGCAAGCTTTCATATTGGCCGTCACCATCTTCGGTTTAGTGTTTTCCATTTCGAATCGAGCCCCCGTTGGTGACGCGAATGTTATCGGAGCAATCATCTCGACGGTTGGGATCGCAGTAGCAGCAATCGGCCCATTGCAATCGGTGGGATTTGGTATCTCTGCATTGGCTGTAGCCATAGCCCAAGAAGGTGAAGCCGGAGAGAAGATTCGCCCGTGCGGCAGAGAAGCGCATAGGGACGTGATGAATTTGCAGCCTCAGGTGGATAAACTTGGAGAGCTGATCTCGAGCGGATTGAATCGGCCTATCTGGGTGCTAGGCGCCAGTGGAGTTGGCAAAACTACGGTTCTCGAGGCGCTGCTAGGTGTATGAGGTCATGACGTTGTCTACACGTTCGTGGACTCGGCTGGCCGGTGGCTGATCTGCACAGGCGGTATGAGGCCGATGATAGT
>NZ_MQVR01000158.1 GCF_001907295.1 Bowdeniella nasicola | reverse complement strand
AGTGAGTTGTGGAAGATGAACTCGAGGATCACGCGGTGACCGCCCTGCTGTCCAGCACGACCACCCCGCTACACCACTATGAGGGACTCAACTACCTCGTCCGCGCTACTGACGGTCCGATCGTTGAAATTGGTCCCGAACGCGGCGCGATCACGCTGCCCCTGGCGAGGCTCGACCGGCCGCTAACAGCCGTCGACATCGATGCGGCCAACGTCCGGGAGTTACGACGCATCGTGCCCGGTGACGTTACGGTCATCCACCACGACTTCTTTGCCTTTCACCTTCCCCAACGTCCCCACGTCATTGTCGGGAACCTGCCATTCCACCTCACCACTGCGTGCCAATCTTTACTTAGCAGAGGTAGGACCTAAATCCAGGACGCTTCAGTCTGCGGGCACGTCCAGCTATGCCTGCCAAGCGCTGCCTCAGCTGAAGAAACGGCACGGCTGCGAAGTCCACACCACGACGATCCTGGGGTCGGTCGACGAGGGCATTTTCCGTAATCTGGTATCAAGGTCAGCAGCGAACCTCACTATCAGGTCAAGTCGCTGTATCGGAAACGGTAGGCATGGAATTCCTCAAAACCCGCACGCACACGCTTTTCGTCTACGACAGCGTCGAGAAGTAAACGATCGTCGCGCAGAACTTCAAAATCGATAATTTCGCTGCCTACGATGCGAGGGACCAGGCGCATCAGACTTTCACTGAAGAGTCACGCTACCGCGTTTTTCTCCTTGGCCAGATCGAGCCCCAGCCTTTCTAAGGCGGGATATTATTCTTTGCTTTGCGCGCGGGGCTTCACAAAGGGCTTACAGATCCACAGCAGCACGAAATAGACACCAAAGTAGACCACGAACCGGTACGGAACCAGCAGCGACGCGTTGAATGGCCGCAGCACATTACCGTCCGCGTCAACGATGCTCATGACGCCGCTGGTGTGGATTTCGCCACCGATGGTTTCGGTCATGGTTGAGGCCATCAGGTGTTCCCCCGGGCCGAGGAAGAGCTTTTCAAACGGCGCATTGAAAACAGGGTTACCGACGAAATCAAAGGCGGTCCCAACGACCACGATAATGGCAAGAATAATGGTCGCGTGAGATGACCAGATCTGCGGTCTTTGCGTCAGCACCAGGACGATGAAGATGACAAAAATGATGCCGGTGGCAACCCACGGTGTTGAAGTAATGATCCCCATGAGCAATGGAACGACGAAGATCAAAAAAGCGAGGGCCGCTCCCAGGAGCAGAATCATTCCGAAGAGGTACAGCCCATTCTTGACGTGCGATGCCACCTATCGTCCTTTCAACCTTTCGAGGGTATTTGGCGCTACGGTAACAACATCATATGTCCCCAACGTAAACAGCATATGAATAAGCAACGACGTTGCACTTTCCCCGTAGCATGGCGACTATGAGGGCTCTTCCGGTTTCAGAGTGCGTGACGCGGTCTCTGACTGCCGGGTGTTGGTGATGAATGAGAGCGGGCCTTGGGTGAAGATAGAAGTTCCTCA
>NZ_MQVR01000157.1 GCF_001907295.1 Bowdeniella nasicola | reverse complement strand
TGGTTGTTGTCGGTGGTGTGGGTCATCGCGGTGGTCCTCCGCGTTCCCAGTAGTCGCGCCAGACCTCGTTGTAGGAACGGGTGGTCGCGGACGGTTCCAGGTGGGTGAAGGCGTCGCTCACGTACCGCAACTGGTCGTGGTCAGCGCCGCTGGTTGAGACTTCGACCAGGGCGAGCCGGTGCCGGTCGCCTTGGGTCTGGGCGAAGGTGATCTCGTTGGTGGTGATGGTGAAGGTGTCGGAACCAACGATCCGGCCCTTGACCTCGATGTAGTGGACGAAGCCGCTCTTGTCGGTGGACTGGATGTCGTAGCCGGGGTTGTTGCGCGGCATCTCGACCGGTTCGCGTCCGAGTGCTCGCTCGGCGGCGAGCACGGCTTCGACTGCTCGTCGCTCGACTTCCTCGGTCTGGCGGGCAAAGGTTTGGGCTTCAGGCTCGTTGTCGGTCGTGAGGAGTGCGCTGGGGATGACGAGTGCGGCGCCGCGGATGACGGCGGGCACGGCGACAAGGTTGGTGGCCGCATCGAGCTGTTCGAGTCGGTGGCTCAGCCGTTCATCGAGTTGTCGGGCGCGAGCGAGTGCGGTCTCGGCGCGGAGCCTGCCGATGGTGCCTGCTCGTTCGAGGGCTTCGAGGCGGTTGTGTTCGCGGTCCCAGTGGTTGATCTCTGCCAGCAGGCGATCCTTCACTTGCGCTCGGGTGCGCGCGGTCTCGATGTCGAGTCGGGTCTTGATCTCGTCCATGCGGGGCTGGAGCCCTTCACGGTAGGCCCACGCGCGCACGATCTTCTCGTGGTTCTGTCGCGCCCAGTCGCTGCCCGTGATGTCAGCGATGGCTTCGGTCTCGGTCGAGTCGGGGCGGTCGTAGTCGAGGTATGGGGGTGCTGCGGACACGGTGACGGTGCCGTCGTGTTCGAGGAGTGGGTAGTCGAAGTGGTGAGAGACCGTGTCGGCATCGGCGGCGGTGTTCTCGATGCGCTGCTCGACGCTGAACATCAGCATCGGTGCGTCGGTCTGCTTGGTGCGCCGGTCGACCAGCACCGTGCCCTGCTTGAGGGTGGGGCCGAGGTCGTCGATGGTTGCCTCGATCACGGCGTGCAGTAGCGGGTGGCCTGGTGCGATGAGGGCGGCGTCGGCGAGGCCGTCGGGGTGCATGCGTGCAAGTTCGAAGGTGATGCGCTCGTACTGCTCAGCGACGGGTGCCCATCGGTTGAGGCGTCGCGCCGTGTCGATCACGCGGGCCGGCACGCGAGTGATCTCGTAGCGTCCGTTCTCTCGCTTGCGGATGCGCCCGCCGAGCCGGGTGAGCGCGGGGAGGAAGAAGGCTGCGATGTAGCCGGGCTGGAGTCGGCGTTCGCGGGCCTTCTCCATGCGTGCGCGAACTTCGTCGAGGTTGAGGGCGGAGAACATCTCGGGGTGGAGCGCGCGCTCGGCGAGCATCTCGTCGAGGCCGTGGGAGACGCCGGCATCAATGATGCGGTCGAGCTTGGCCTTGACCTGGGGCTGGTCGCCGTAGCGGATCGCCTCGATCAGCAGGTCACGCAGCGACCGCTCTTGGAAGGCGTC
>NZ_MQVR01000156.1 GCF_001907295.1 Bowdeniella nasicola | reverse complement strand
TTCGCCAAGCAGCCCGGCAGGGTCGACAATATGGGTAGCGGTCATCGTGCGGCCTTTCTTGAGTGAGTTGTGGAAGATGAACTCGAGGATCACGCAGTGACCGCCCTGCTGTCCAGCACGACCACCCCGCTACACCACTATGAGGGACTCAACTAAGAGCCATTTAAGCTAGAACACGGAACCGATGCACGCCAGAACGCATCGCTTGGGAACACCATGCTCGATAACTTACGCCCCGCAAGGTCCCTTTCAACTGACGTTGATCGCGTAACCTCTCATCGTGGTGTGCTCGCGGCGGTCACGGTCGTCGATATCATCGGGTTTTCGCTGGCCGTTATCGTGGCGTGGGCCCTTCCCGGGTCGATCCCGCTGCTCTCCCCGGTCCCGTATATCCGGCCCGTCGTCATGGGTTTCGCGATCGCCCAGCTGTTCATCCTCCTGCTGCTTTTGAAGCTCGTCGGCGCCTACGATCTGCGCGACGTGAGCGTCGGCAGCCGCGAGTATCGCTCGGTTATTCATTCACAGGCACTGACGGCAGGCCTCCTCGGCGTCATTGCCTACCTGTTCAACATCCCCATCTCGCGCACCTATTTCATCGTCTCGACCGTCCTTGGCACGTTCTTCTTGCTGCTGGGACGGTTTTTCTTTCGCCGGGTCATCCACCGCTTCCGCCGCGAGGGGCGCTTCATGCGCCGCGTCCTCATCGCGGGCTCGCCGATCCGCGCGGCCGCGATCGCCGACGCCTTCGAGTCTCGCCCCTGGCTCGGACTCATGCCGGTGGCCACATTCCTGTCGGCCGATCACCTGCCAAGCGTCAACGACGCCACCGACACCCCCGAATTCAAAAACCTCGCGAAAGCGGTGCGTGACTCCGACGTCGAGATCCTCGTCATCGCCGATGGCTTCCTCGAAGATTCCGCGGAGTTCCTCAATATCTCGTGGGCGCTCGAATCGCTGCACGTCTCGCTCATCGTCATGCCCTCGCTCGGGGACATCGCCCAGGACCGCATCCACGCGCGCCCTGTCGCCGGCCTGCCGTTCGTGTGGATCGAACAACCCCGTAGCGCGAAGGCGCTGTCGTGGGGTAAGCGCGTCTTCGATATCGCGGGGGCGAGCCTCGGCACGCTCGTGCTCTCCCCGTTCCTCTTGCTCATCGCATACCTGATCAAGAAGCACGATGGCGGGCCCGCGTTCTTCTCACAAACCCGCATCGGGCGCGATGGGCACCCCTTCCAGCTACACAAATTCCGCACGATGGTGCCAAACGCCGAGGCGCTGCGCGCTCAGCTCGTCGCCGAACACGGCGGGGAGGGCCTGTTCAAGATGGCCGACGACCCGCGCGTTACCCCGGTCGGGAGATTCCTGCGCCGACACTCCCTCGATGAGTTCCCGCAGCTGCTCAATGTGTTCAAGGGCGAGATGTCGCTCGTCGGGCCCCGCCCTGCGCTGCCGGAGGAGGTCGCGACCTATTCGGAAAAGGGGCCCTTCGGACTTGAGCGTGGGTTAGGTGCGTAGGCCTCCGCCGATCAGCAGCATTCTGAGGCGGTAGTTGGTGGGGTTGCGGAACCCT
>NZ_MQVR01000155.1 GCF_001907295.1 Bowdeniella nasicola | reverse complement strand
GGAAGCTGACACCGGTCGAGTTCGAGAGCATAATGATGGATGCCGTCGCTTTGGCGGCATGAACCCCGGACTCAAGCAAACCTTCAGCAGACCCTGTTCGGCGATACTGACGACCCAGATTTCTATCGTGTGCAGAAGCTGCGTTGGGGCGGAAAGTCTCGTACGCCGGATAAAACGCAGATTGCGGTGAATGACAACATCACGCTGACGGGCATTCCGGATGAGGCTCACGAATACATGCTCGGGGCACGTTCGGCCTTGGAGTGGATTCTGGATCGATACCAGGTGAAGACTGACAAGGGCTCCGGCATTGTCAACGACCCCAACGACTGGGGTCTGGAGCGCGGAAATCCGCGCTACATTGTGGACCTCATCAAGAAGATCACCTATGTGAGTGTAGAGACGGTGAAGATCGTTAATTCGCTACCGAAACTCACGCTGCGGAAATAAGGTGTAACACCTTGGGGTCATGTGCAAGGAGATAATACCCCGTGCGTTTCCTAGTCACTACCTCCCGTGCCTAAACCGCTATCTAAGGGAGCGTGCACTTTAGTGTCACCACCCCTCGCGTTGACCCTGTTTTATCGGTTTGAAGCGGCGTATAAGCGATACTGCATAGCATTCGTGGATGCTTATGCGTATGGCAAGTCTCCTTGTGTCATGGTAGTGTTATTTCGCTGGCTCTTGTCAGTGAGAATACTTACATTAAAGGAGGGGTTAATGCGCGTATTTCGTGCAACCTGTGCCTCACTCGCGGCTGTTGCAATTACAGCTTTTTCGTTCGCCACCACTCCTGCCTTCGCGGGACCAGATGACGATCGTAGTGTCGAGACGAAAGCACACATTGACGCGCCCAAAGTTTTTTGGAACAAAGAGGCGAACACATTCGAGATAAACTCACAGTCGAACGGGAAAACAGCTCCGCTGGACAAGACAGCAAACTGGGTGGGTCGTGGCTACAACTATGACGGTAGCCAGAACTACGTATTCTCAGTTACTAACGACCACCGCCTCGGCTTTCTTGGCAAGGACGGCGAGCTTCTCTACATGGCCCCACAGGTCCCTGGTCCTGGCAATAGCCCCATTTGGTCAGGTTTCGGCGCTGACACCGCAGTCCCTATTGAACAGTTCCGTGACGGGAATTTCGCCCTGGAACTCGTGGGCTTTAATGGCCCCGGCCAAATGAACATGTTCAACTATTCGACATTCGGCGACCTACCGGTGACTCGCTTGTTCTCCTCCCACGACAAGGTTTCTCGGACAGTGTGGTTAGACCCAGGTACGCACACCCACAACATCACCACATTTACAAAGCCGGGCCGCTACGAAGTCACTTTCGATGCAAGTGCGCGGAAATCTGACGGTTCTTTCACGGCTTCAAAACCAACCATGTTAGTGTGGCGCGTAGGTGGTACCAACCCCGCCGACGAAAAGCTCGGTGACGTGAGGGTCGCGTATGACCAGGCCGCAGGTGTCACGGGCAATTCCGCTCCGAGCTTCACGATCGCCCCACACGCAGAGAGTGTCCGATTTTTTGTGTGCGGGGGTTTGGTTTACAAGTACTCCGTGAATCGGTCTGGGTATGCCACGGCTAGTTGGTTGATGGCTTGT
>NZ_MQVR01000154.1 GCF_001907295.1 Bowdeniella nasicola | reverse complement strand
CGACCATGACCGATACCGACACGCCCGCACTAGCAAGCTAAAACCCCAAACGAGAGGAAAACGCCGTTACACCACTACAAGGGACTTGACCTTCTGGCATGAGCGGATTCCGCGCGTCGCCTCCATACGTGGCTGGTTTACACGCCTGTACGTCACCGACGCCGCAGACCAGAAGCCCTGGAGTGAACGCGCCGTCTCGCCTGTCGGAGTGCTTCCCTGGGGTTCAGATGTGCTGAACGCGCGCGTGTCGTGGGAGCAAAAAACGGTGGATCTTCTGCGAATGGGCCGGCAGCCCGATAGCTGGGACGACGATGACCAGACATACGCACTGCTGAAACGGCACGAGAGCTCGTTATCTTTCGCCCCTCGACCGCCGTTTGGTCGTGACGATCACGAAACCTATCAGTTTGCCCTCGATGCATATGGCAGCGCGAAGGTCGTCTTAGCTTTCTCTAATGCGGTCCATTCGGTTTCGTACACTCACCCGGAGCGCGAATATGTCACGGGCCGGTGGACCGACGCAATAGCCGCCGGCTGCATGGTGGCCGGCGTTGTCCCCGATACTGAATCGGCGAAGATCGTCGTCCCGGAATGCGCTCGTATCTGCGTGCCACCAGACGATCCAAGCGCCGGACTCGACCAGATCATAGGAGCGCTTGGCGAATACACGAAAGAACGCTATCTGCAGATCCGTCGATACGCTGCGGAGTACGTGGACTGGCATCACCGCCTGCACGCAATGTGTACGGACCTCAGCATTTCTCGTCCTGAGAGCTTGCAACGCAAGCTCACGGACCTTGATCAGCTTGCGCGTGGCGAGTCCTGTGCGTGAGAGTCGCGCTTGCGGCGCCCTAGTACTGGAGTTTTAGCCAGGACCCGGTACTTAATCATTCCCTCGAGCGCACCGATTGAGCCTCCGAGATCGTACGCTGCACGGAGCTTCTTCGCTCTATTGCCCCGCAAGGTTGCCAGCGCGATAAGGTCCCGGAGGGAATGTTCGAGGGAATATTTCCACGATGGGCCGGTCATGCCGTACTTGCCGTGCAGGGTCCAGAGGTAAATCCGTGCGCGTTGCTGAATTCGCTGCTGACGGTAGATCCCACGTGGGTCCGACTTCAGCCGGTAATGAACTATCGCCTTGGGGGCCGAAACCGCGCGAGCTCCCGCCCGTTGTGCCCGCCACGAGAAGTCGGTTTCTTCCGACCCACCCGGGAAGTTGGGATTCATACCTCCGAGATTGAGGTAGAGCTCCCGTTCGATTGCGAAATTCCCCCCGGGGGCTGAAGGAAGGTAACCGGCGAAGGGGCCAGCTTCTTCGACTGTTGCAGCGGAGCCGAGGATCTCCGAGACGGAGGGTTCGTCCGGTAGATGGTAGGCATAGCGCACCTCGGGGCGATTGAACCGCTGGTGGTGGAGTCGGCCCGCTACGAGCAACCCTGGTGTCGTACGAACCGCGCGCGTAAGTTCAGCGACCCAATGTGGGTCAACGAGGTCATCGGAATCGCAAAAAAGCAGGAGAGTACCTCGAGCTGCCTTGGCCCCGCAGGGTCAAGTCCCTTGTAGTGGTGTAACGGCGTTTTCCTCTCGTTTGGGGTTTTAGCTTGCTAGTGCGGGCGTGTCGGTATCGGTCATGGTCGT
>NZ_MQVR01000153.1 GCF_001907295.1 Bowdeniella nasicola | reverse complement strand
TGAGTTGTAGAAGATGAACTCGAGGATCACGCGGTGACCGCCCTGCTGTCCAGCACGACCACCCCGCTACACCACTATGAGGGACTCAACTTCGGTCAGCCCGCAGGAGTCTGCGCCGAGCGACCCCAGCAGTGACAGCGGCGCCGCACTGGATGCCGTCGTAGAGCGAACCCAGGCACTGATTTCTGTCCTCAAGAAGCAGTCGGAAAACGTCTACAGCGACATCCGGATCAACGGCGAAAAACCCGACACGCTGATCTAAACCTACGTCTTCAAAGCGCCGCGGGACCCGGAGGTTTTCAAAAAGGAGCTGCCCGGGTACGAATGCGTGTTAGAGAAGACGGTGGAAGACCATGTTTACCCAGACATGAGGAGGGCAGGTGTCGTGCCCGTGCAGCGAGTGCGTTATGAATACTTCAACCCCGACGGTAGCGAGCTGCCCTCCGTGACCCTCTCGTAGGACGGCTCATAGCCGATGGCGAGCAAGGATCAGGATCGACGGCGCGCACTGCGCCTGTTGTCCGCGGCCACCGGGCTGGTGCTCGCCGTGAGCTCGTGCGACTCCGCTAGCCAGAGCACACCATCATCGTCGACGACGGGAGGAACTGCCGTGAGCGAAACCGAGAAAGCCACGCTGACCAAGCAGCTGTGGGATGCGACCGTGATGGACGATCTTGCCGAAGTGCAGCGCCTCGTCGGCGCGGGCGCGGACGAGGCGCAAAGAACTCGGCGCAAGAGTCGGCCTATCTGCTCGCCTCGAGCGAGAACACGCCGCGCGCCCTTGAATGGCTGCTCGCCAACGGCGGCGAGCTCAACGACAAAGACAGCTTCAATGGCACGGCGCTCATCCGCGCGGTCGAGCGCGGCCAGGCGCGCAGCGTCGGCCTGCTGATCCAGAAGGGGATTGACCTCAATCACGCCAACAACCTCGGCTGGCAGGCAAGCCACGAAGCGATTTGGCTCGGCAGCGACGAGGATGGCCACGTCGACACCATCTTCGCCCTCATCGCCGCGGGTGCGGAACTCGACCGGCCCTCCACGCCGCAAGGCAAGACGCCGCGCCAGATGGCCGAAGAAAAGGGCCACGCCCGCCAACTCGCCGCGCTGACCTCCGCGGAATCTCCCGTGGACGCCTACGAGGCTAACGCGACGCTGCTTTCTGCCAGCCGGGACTGGAACGCTGTCCTTGCCGCCCGCGCACTGCGGGACGGCGCGGACCTCGAAACCCGCGACGAGTCCGACCGCACGCCGCTCCTGCTCGCGGCGACGCACGACCGCCTCGAGGCCGCGCGCCTGCTCGTTCATCTCGGAGCCGACGTCAACGCCGTCGACAACCAGCGCGACACGCACTGGCTCGTCACCGGCGTCACAGGCTCGGTCGAGATGGGCACGATCCTTTCCTGGGCGCACCCGGACCTGAAGGCCCGCAATCGCCACGGCGGCATCTCCGTCATCCCCGCCTCCGAACGCGGCCACGTCGACTACGTGAAATGGGTCGTTCAGAACACGGATACCGACGTCAACCACGTCAACGACCTGGCCTGGACGACGCTGCTGGAGGCGATCATCCTTGGCGACGAAGTTGAGTCCCTCATAGTGGTGTAGCGGGGTGGTCGTGCTGGACAGCAGGGCGGTCACCGCGTGATCCTCGAGTTCATCTTCTACAACTCA
>NZ_MQVR01000152.1 GCF_001907295.1 Bowdeniella nasicola | reverse complement strand
AGTTGTAGAAGATGAACTCGAGGATCACGCGGTGACCGCCCTGCTGTCCAGCACGACCACCCCGCTACACCACTATGAGGGACTCAACTGCCGACATCGGAGATCCGGGAGTCAAAGCAGAGTTAGTTGGTGCGTCAGACCAGCTAATGGGACGTAGCGCCGCGAGCGTAGTAACTGAAGCCACCAATCTGGCTCGAGGGTTTGGCCAGTATGTGGAAGGCAAAACCCCTCGCTTACGAGTACCAGTCTGGGACCCGGTTCCATAGGGAGCATCCAATGGTCAGGAGCAAGGATCCGATGTGGTGCATGGTGATGTTCGATCTTCCAGTAACGACAGCAGTCGAGCGTCGGAATGCCAATGGATTCCGGAGGCACCTCACGGACTTGGGTTTCTGCATGCTCCAGTACAGCGTCTACATCAAGTACACGCCAGTGGCGGGAGGGGATGGGTGGATCGTGAAAATGATTCGCGGGGCGATTCCTTCAGGAGGTGCAGTACACATCTTGCATCTGACTGATCGACAGTGGGCAAGCACGATGAGGTTCATCAACAGCATCGAGTCAAAGCCCGACGATTCCCCGCAACAGCTTCAGATTTTCTAGCGCTTGGACGCCTCGGAACCCCGAGATTAAGCAGAATCTCGGGGTTCCTGAAGTTTATCAGGGGGCTGGATGACTGATTCCCAGCGCATTAGAACGATTAAACCAAGCTTTTTGAAGTTTATCAGGGGGCTGGATGACTGATTCCCAGCAACGCATCGTGCGGCGCGCCCTGAAATCGAAGTTTATCAGGGGGCTGGATGACTGATTCCCAGCCGACCGACATGTCAGGAAGGGGGAGCCAGAAGTTTATCAGGGGGCTGGATGACTGATTCCCAGCACCTGACACTGTTGGTAGATCGCGATCAGAAGTTTATCAGGGGGCTGGATGACTGATTCCCAGCTTCATGCGAGCCTGCATGACTTCGGTCAGAAGTTTATCAGGGGGCTGGATGACTGATTCCCAGCTCGACGACGCCGAGCGGTCGGAGGTGGTAGAAGTTTATCAGGGGGCTGGATGACTGATTCCCAGCTCGTTCGGGACGGTGCCCTGGTCCGCATGAAGTTTATCAGGGGGCTGGATGACTGATTCCCAGCGGGCGAATTACTCGCCTGTTACTAGAACGAAGTTTATCAGGGGGCTGGATGACTGATTCCCAGCCTAGCCGAATACCCTGACCGCCCCTACAGAAGTTTATCAGGGGGCTGGATGACTGATTCCCAGCAGGTTCCGCGCTCGGTGACGTTCACGGCGAAGTTTATCAGGGGGCTGGATGACTGATTCCCAGCATATCCGGCATTTTTGCCGCCTCAATGAGAAGTTTATCAGGGGGCTGGATGACTGATTCCCAGCATGGGTGGCAGGGATTTAGCCCGGTTGCGAAGTTTATCAGGGGGCTGGATGACTGATTCCCAGCCGAAATGATGAGGGATTCGCGGCTCTTCAGAGTTGAGTGTGGGTTGATGCGTCCAGGCCGCCAGTGATGAGCAGCATGCGGAGTCGGTAGTTCTCGAGGTTGCGGAATCCGCGAGCGATCCGCCTGCCCAGCTCGATGAGCCCGTTGACCGCCTCGGTGCCACCGTTGCTGGCACCGTCGGTGTCGAAGTACGCCAGGATCGTCTTTTGCCACTTCTTCA
>NZ_MQVR01000151.1 GCF_001907295.1 Bowdeniella nasicola | reverse complement strand
CGACCATGACCGATACCGACACGCCCGCACTAGCAAGCTAAAACCCCAAACGAGAGGAAAACGCCGTTACACCACTACAAGGGACTTGACCGAGCAGGCTGCGGTACCGTCCAGTCTCGACGTCTTTCCCTGATGCGATAGCGAACCGTTCGTTGTCGACGAGAACCGCCGAGAGCGACTGTTCGATGGCGCTGTCGAGGACCTCGCGTCGGACGAGGCGGGGTAGGTAGGTGTACCGGGTGAAGTAGCCCCACAACTCGCCGACGGTGATCTCGCCCGCGTCACGCCACAGCGCGCCGAGCTCGTGGTGCAGGGTGGCACCGAGGATCGGCGCGCCGAAGTCGGTGATGAGCTGATCCTCGCGTCCGAGCTTGGCGCTGACGCGCTCGGCAAGTGAGCGGCCGCCTGAATCGGGCACACGGTCGGCGACAAGTTCGAACGGCTTGGTCGGGTCGAACTGCTCGGGGTAGACGGCCCAGACGAAGGTGTCGCGGATGCGGTCGGAGACGGTCTGATCGAGCCGGGAGACCCAGTCGTCAGTCTGCTTGCGCTGTTGCGCCGACAGGTTAAGGCTGTCGCTGGTGGCCTGGACTCGCTTCCAGCCGAGGTAGCTGCGGGTGGCCGCTTCGAGACTCTCCAACTCGCTCTTGTCGGCGAGAAGGAAGATCAGAGTGTTGCGGTGGATGCGCTGGCTCGCGCCCTTGCTCTCGATGGCGTCACGGACCCACGCATGCGCTGCCGAGTTCGCGCCGTCCTGCTTGCGACGGGCGTGCCGCGGGTGGGCGATCACCAGGCGCGTGTCTTCAAGGTCGGGGATGTCGGCGGAGGACGATGGTGCGATGTGGACTCGGTCGAACACGCCGCGGACGCGCTCTTCTCCTTGAAGGCGGCGGGTGATCTCGTTCCACACGGTCTCGATATCCTCGCGGAGCCGCTCTGCGTAGTCGTTCGCGGTCTTGGTGACCGAGGGCTGGGTATCGAACCAGTAGTGGCCCTGGTCTTCGTAGAAGTAGGTCGAGCGCTGCGCGAGCAGTTCGACGGCGCTGCCGAAGTTCCCGAGGGTGTCGCCGGGAACTGCGGTGCCGAGCCAGAGGTACTGCTTGTCGAGCCCCTTGCGGGTGCTCTTGATCCGAGGTGCTGCGCCCATGAAGATCGTGCGGGCGATGCGCTGGGTGACGAACCGCTGGCCGAGGTTGGGTCGGTCGAGGTCGATCTGCTGTGCGGTCGAGCCGGGGCCGTCGATGTCGGAGTCGATGATCGGCTTCCACTGGTCTTCGAGGTACTGCGTCAGGTCCGTGTTCACGGTCGTCGCATCCAGCGGAACGTTGCCGGGCAGGATCAGCGGCGAGGCATCGTTCGATGCCCACAACTCGTGCACGATCGACGAGACGAGCTTCAACACGCCACGGGTGCGCTGGAACCGCTCCAGCGTCGACCAGTCCTCGTACAAGCGGTCCAGCAGTTCGGGGTGCAGAGGGTAGGAGGCGCGGATGCGCTTCTCGTAGTCGTCGTTCGGCGACGCTGCATCGCGCGGGAACAGCGCGGTGTTGTTGCGGTACAGGTTCGTGAAACTGCGCGCCACGGCCGAGATCGTCGTGAGGCCTTCGGCGTTCGGTGCCTGGAACAGACGGCGGCGGACGATCTCGAACGACTCGTCCTTGCTCGACGGCCGCCACTGGTCGGCGACACGGCGGATCACGTTCTGGAGGCGTTCGAGCGCGAGCTGGCC
>NZ_MQVR01000150.1 GCF_001907295.1 Bowdeniella nasicola | reverse complement strand
TGCTTGGTCAGCGTGCGCAACGGCCCGCCCTTGCGCTGGGCGTCCTCCTTCGCCCACGCGGCTGGCCAGTCGGCGGTATTGTAGGCCCGCGTCATCACCTCATCGACCTCGTCCAGTAGCCCTTCGGAGAGCAGGTCGAACGCCTTGCCCACTCGATCTCGGTTGTTCATCGCCATCGTTGTCTCCTAGAACCCACTACTTGCTGCCGACGAGGCTGCATCCAGCGCCGGCCAATCCCTACTCATCGAAGTCCTCTTCCGCCGCTGCGGTGAGCTGCCTCCGGGCGATCCGCTCCTGTGCCTCCCGGTAGATCGCCTGGATGCGGGCCTGGAGCTCCGCCTTCGGAGGCAGGGTCGTCCAGTATTCGGCGACCACGATCCCGTCCTTGTGCAGTTCGAGCAGCTCGATCTGGTCACGGCTCGCCTCGGTACACAGGATGAGGCCGATGGGCGGATTCTCGTCTGCCTGGCGTTCGTGCCGGTCCAGCCACTTCAGGTAGAAGTTCATCTGCCCCTGATAGCTCGGCTTGAACTTGCCGACCTTCAACTCCACCGCGATCAGCCGACGCAGTGGACGGGAGTAGAACAGCAGGTCGAGGTAGTAGTCGTCTCCATCGAAGGTCATGCGCTTCTGGCGTTCGACGAACGCCCACCCGCGACCGACCTCCAACAGGAACGCCTCCATGTCGTGGCGCAGAGCCGCTTCGAGGTCGCGCTCCAAGAAGGTGTCGGCCAGCCCGAGCATGTCCAGCAGCACCGGGTCGCGGAAAGCATCCAGCGGGACTGCCGAGCCCTCGGGAATCTGCGAGTCCGCGATCTCACGGCGCTCGAACGCCTTGCGCGAGATGGCGTGGCGAAGGTCACGAACGCTGAGGCGGCGGTCGATGATCTCCTTCACGTAGAAGGCTCGTGCGTCGTCGGTTGCGAGCGGAAACAGCTCGCGGAAGTGGGTCCAACTGACTTGTTGCGCCAGCGACGCAACAAGTTCAGGCTCGGTGAACTGCTGGGAGAACCGCACCATCCGATACAGGTTCGTCCGGTCGTAGCCTCGGCCGTACCGCGAGGTCAGTCGTTGCGCCAGCGACGCAACAAGTTCCTGGTCGTGCCCGGCGCGCCCCTCGCGCAACACGGCTACGTCAATCAATCGACCGATGTACCAGTTCCGCAGCGTCAAGGTCGCGTTCACCTGCGCGGCCGCAAACGACTGCGCCTGCTCAATCAGAGCCGACACCTGATCGACGAGCTCACCACCCGAGGCACTGACCGACTCCGCGATGGCCCGGAACGGAGTCAGATCAGCGCCAGAGCGGCGCGCGGCTGCGCCGCGGCTCTGGCCTTGATCTCGCTTTCCGGGCATGACCTAATCCTCGTCCTCGTCGAAGTCGAACGCCTGCTGGGACGAGCGCGGCGCCGAGGCATACTTGCGCGCCTGCTCGGTCACGTCACCCCAGGCACTCACCAGACCGTTGAACAGGATGGCGTCCTTCGTGTCCTTTTTCTTCTCGGCCTCGTGGAACAGCAGGAAGCCTAGCTCCTTCACCGCATCCAAGTTCACCCGCGTCTGAACAGACGGCAGCAACTCCGCCACCTTGTCCGCGCCGTCCTTGGACATCACCGCGGCAAGACGGACCGTCGCCTCCCACACGCTGACCCGCTCGTCGGCTGCTGCGTCCCAGGCTCCTTCGAGATGAGACGGCGAGAGCAGGCGAGCCTTGCCGCCCTTCGCTTCGAAGATGCCGCCGCGTTCGAG
>NZ_MQVR01000015.1 GCF_001907295.1 Bowdeniella nasicola | reverse complement strand
TGAGTTGTAGAAGATGAACTCGAGGATCACGCGGTGACCGCCCTGCTGTCCAGCACGACCACCCCGCTACACCACTATGAGGGACTCAACTACGCGAAGGACGGGATCGGTGAACTCATCACCGTCTCCGACGTCTACCGCTCGACCCTGCTGACCGTCTTCCCGCGGATCTACCGCGGCACTCACATCTCGCATCCGGCCGTCGCCCACACGCGCGCGAAGCACTTTGAGATTTCCTGCTCAGCCGACGTGATCGTCCACGGCGACGGGGAAGCACTCGGATCCATGCCCGTGAGTGTCACCGTCGAACCAGCCGCCCTGCGGGTGCTCGCAGCGAAGGCAGAATGGACCTCCTTTGATGGCTGACGAGCCCGAGCTGTCACCCGCCGAACGCTACGCCGCCTCGCGCCAGCAAGCCCGCTATGAGCGCAGCGAGACCGCGGCCTATGATGCCTCGCTGCCGTTTCCGCTCGATGACTTCCAGCGAACGGCATGCCTCGCGGTCGAAGGCGGCGACGGCGTCCTCGTCGCGGCCCCGACCGGCGCCGGCAAGACCGTCGTGGGTGAATTCGCCGCCCGGCTCGCGATCCAAGGCGGGGTCCGCCTCATGTACACGACGCCGATCAAGGCACTGTCGAATCAGAAATACTCTGACTTCGTCAAGACCTGGGACAAAGAGAACGTCGGAATCCTCACCGGCGACACGTCGATCAACCCGCAGGCTCCCATCGTCGTCATGACGACGGAGGTCCTGCGCAACATGCTCTACCAGGACTCGCGCGACCTTTCCGACGTACGCTACGTCGTCATGGACGAAGTCCACTACCTAGCCGACCGGTTCCGCGGCCCGGTGTGGGAAGAGTGCATGATTCTGCTGCCCGAGCGGGTCCAGGTGATCTCGCTGTCGGCGACCGTATCGAACGCGGAAGAGTTCGGCGCCTGGCTTACCGAACTGCGCGGCCACACGCAAATCATCGTCTCGGAGATTCGTCCCGTCCCGCTCAACCAGCACATTATGGTCGGTCGAAGCATGCTCGACCTCACGCACCCGAACGACCCGCTGAAGGTCAACCCCGAGGTGTACCAGGCGATCGGCAGCGGCTCGCGCAGACACGGCCAGCCTCGCCGGCGCCCCCTCACCTCCCGCTACGACGTGGTGGCCACCCTCGATGAGGCCACGCTGCTGCCCGCGATCATCTTCGTGTTTTCACGCGCCGGCTGCCAGCGCGCGGTCGAAGAACTCCTCGCGGCAGGCGTCACCCTCACCACCCGCGCGGAGGCCGATCGCATTGGCGTGATCGTCGAGCGGATCTGCATGGAGCTCGATCCAACCGACCGCCAAGCGGTGGGCTACGAGACCTTCTACCACGCCGCGACGCGCGGCATCGCGGCCCACCACGCGGGCCTGCTGCCGATCTTTAAAGAATGCGTCGAGCAACTCTTCGTCCAGGGCCTCATCAAGGTCGTCTACGCGACCGAAACCCTCGCACTGGGTATCAATATGCCGGCCCGCTCGGTCGTCATCGAGGGCCTGGTGAAATGGGACGGCGCCGATCACGTCATGCTGACGCCCGGCCAGTACACGCAGCTGACGGGACGCGCGGGGCGGCGAGGCATCGACGTCGAAGGCCACGCAATCGTCCTGTACGACCAGCGGATCAACGTCGACGCCATCGTAGGCCTGGCCTCCAAGCGCACCTATCCGCTGAATTCGGCCTTCCGGCCCACCTATTCGATGGCCGTGAACCTCCTGTCGTGGCTGTCGGTCGACCAGGCCGAGCGGGTCTTGGAGTCGAGTTTCGCGCAGTTCCAAGTTGACCGGTCCGTCGGCGGCCTCGCCCGCCGGATCCGTAAAGAGCGAGCCGCCTTAGAGGGGTACGAAAAGGCCCTCGACTGCACGTGCGATTTCCCCGCCTACCTCGAGCTGCGAGAGAAAATCTCGCGGCTGGAAAAGTCCACGCGAAAAAAGACGAGCGCCCTGCACAGGCAGCTCGCCCTGGACAACATCGGGGTAGGGGAGGTCATCGAGTACCGCTTTGGGCGACGTACCCACCGCGGGCTCGTCGTCGACGTCCGGCATTCGGGGGCGCAAGGCAGCGTTATCACGCTGATTGACCAGACGGCGAAGCTGCGCACCATGACAGGACGAGATTTCGTTCAGGTGCCGGTCAGCCTCGGCAGTATTGCGATCCAGGGCAACTCCTGGCGCGGTGCGAAAACCCGGAAACAGCTGGCTGGAAAACTCTCGCGGTTCGCGGGCCGTAAGGGCGAGTCAATCGTCAATAAGCCGCGCGATGAGGACGCCTACGCAGAGCTCGACGCCCTGCGCAAACAGCTCACGTCCCATCCGGGGCACTCGTGCCCGAAGCGCTCCGATCACGAACGGTGGACCGCGCGCTGGCGCGACCTGCGCAAATCGCTTCGCAGCAACGAGCAGAAGCTTGCGAATAAGACCGAGGGCCTCGGGCAAGCCTTCCGCCGCATCTGCGCGCACCTGATCGAGCTCGGATACCTCAACGAGGAATACCATTTGACCGATAACGGCGATATGTTGCGGCAGATCACCGCAGAGGCGGACCTGCTGATCGCCGAATGCCTGGCTAGGGGAGTGCTGCATCAGCTCTCGAGCATCGACCTAGCCGCCGCGGCCACGATGTTCGTCTACGTCACGCGAGGCGAGGATGGTCGCGCACCGCTGCACCTGAAAGGTGACCTGGGGCGCGCCGTCGACACCATCCGAGAGCTCTCCGAGTCGCTGCGTGCTGGCGAAGAGCGCCACGGTATCGAGCAGATGCGGCAGATCGACGACGGGCTCGTCACCGCCATGCGCGATTGGGCCCGTGGCCTCAACTTGAACCGGGCGCTGCAAACCGCCGGCATCCCCGCGGGCGACTTCGTGCGCTGGGTGAAACAAACCGCCGACGTTCTCGACCATATTGCCGCCGCCGAAAAGGTCAGCGGCGACGTCGAATCTGCTGAGCGGGCGACCGCTGCCCGCCGCCTTATCCACCGCGACATCGTCGCGTGGAGCACGCTCGTGTGACGCGTGTGACGTATGTGCGTATCCGACATATCACGTATGACACAAGGGGTTGAATCTGCAAGCGGTGGCCGTTAGCGTAAGATACTCCGGCAAGATCGGATGAGGGACCTGGGGCTCCATAGAAAACGCGTCCGCCACCTGGTGGCGCGCGGTCCGAAGACCCCCAGGTCCTTATCTATTAGCATGAGAAGCGTGCCCGTCCCTATGAGCTTTGTGCCGCGCTTTCTCCTAGCCGCACTGGCTGGCGGCGCCCTCAACCTCGCGTTTCCCCACCTGCGATGGTGGTGGATGGCGATCGTTGCCCTCGCACTCTTGCACGTGGCACTGGGGCGCTCTCGCCCGGGCCGTGCCTTCGCCTATGGCACCGCCTTCGGCCTCGCCTTCTTTCTGCCGCATCTGTCCTGGGCGATCACCTCGGTCGGAACCTATATCCCGTGGGCGGCGCTAGCGACCCTGCAGGCCTGCATCATTGGCCTCTACGCGTGCCTGCGCGCCGTGGCCCTCAAGAGCGCCTGGTATACGAGATCGGCCTCGGTGTGGATCGACGCGGTCGGCTCTGGCCTCCTGTTCGTCGCTATCGAGGGCATGCGATCGCGATTCCCGTTCGGAGGCTTCGCGTGGGGCCTCGTCGGCTACTCACAGGTCGAAGGTCCGATCGTCCGTCTTGCGGCGTACGGCGGAACCACCCTCGTCGGTTTCACCGTCGTTGTCGCTGCCGTGCTCCTCGCTCGCGTTATCAACCCGGCGGGGGAGCGCAGCGGTCGATTCCTCTCCCGCGCCGCCCAGGTAGCGGTTGCTGGCGCGCTGCCGTTGGTCGCGGCGCTGGCGCCGCTGGCCGGCAATGCCGAAACCGGGAGCTTGAGCGTCGGGGTCGTCCAAGGAAACGTCCCGCGCCCGCCGCTCGCGGACGGGTATGAGCAGGCTCGGCGCGTCACCGCCAATCACCGCGACGAAACTGTGCGGCTGGTGAAATCCGACCCGCAGCTCGACCTCATCGTGTGGCCGGAATCGGCCTCCGATCTCGACCCGCGCACCAACGACGACGTGCTCGCGATGATCCACGAATCCGTCCTCGCGGCGAAGGTTCCAATCCTCGTGGGAACCCAGGAATACTTCGAAAACGGGCGATACAACCAGCACCTGCTGTTCGTGCCCGATGGCAACGACGTCCGGATCGTCGACAGCTACACTAAGCAGCATCCCGTACCGTTCGGCGAGTACATTCCGTACCGAGATTTCTTTGCCAAGATCTCGAGCGACGTCGGCAAGGTAAGGACCGACATGCTGCCCGGTCAAAAGCCCGGGATCATGGATCTAGCTCTCGCGGATCGCAACGTACGCGTCGGCGATGCGATCTGTTTTGAGATCTCCGTCGAAGACCTGGTTCGTGACAGCGTGAACCGCGGCGCTCAGGTCCTCATCGTTCCGACGAATAATGCCTCCTTCGGAGATTCCGCGGAAGCCGCCCAGCAGACCGATATCTCGCGCTTTAGAGCCATCGAATTCTCGCGCGCAACGGTCCAGGCCTCCACGGTCGGCACTTCCGCAATCATCGACCCGCGCGGCCGGATCGTGGGCGCAACCGAGCTGTGGACTTCGGATCACCTCGTCGCCAAGGTGGCGCTGCGCACCAGTGAGACCTTCGCAGCCAAAGCGGGGATCATTCCAGTTCTGGGATCTGCGATTCTCGCATTAGGCTGGGTGGTAGTTGGCCCCTTCACAGGAGAAAAGCGTGCGTCCCGTCGTCATTATTCCGACCTACAACGAAAAAGATAACCTCCCGGTTATTGTCCCGAAGGTTCTGGAACTCACGGACGCTGACATCCTCGTCGTCGACGACGGATCTCCCGACGGTACCGGCGAACTCGCCGATGAACTCGCAGCACAAAACGACCGTGTCCACGTCATGCACCGCAGCGAAAAGAGCGGCCTCGGCCGCGCCTACGTCGCCGGATTTACCTGGGCACTGGCGCGCGACTACAGTCACATCCTCGAGATGGACGCCGACCTGTCGCACCGCCCGATTGACCTGCCGAAGCTCCTCACGCGCGCCGACCGTCCCGACGCCCCGGACCTCGTCATCGGTTCGCGCTGGGTGACCGGCGGTGCCGTCGAGAACTGGCCGATGAACCGGCTGTGGCTCTCGCGCGGCTCAAACCTGTACGTACGACTCGCCACCGGCCTGCGCGTGCACGACGCGACGGCGGGCTTTAGGGTCTTCCGCCGCGAGATTCTAGAAAAAATCGACCTGAGCGCGGTCCAGTCGCACGGGTATTCCTTCCAGGTCGATATGACGCTGCGCGTCGATGAGGCAGGCGGCATCATCGTCGAGGTCCCCATCGTGTTCGTGGAGCGCACCGAAGGCGTGTCGAAGATGGACGGGCCGATCATTAAGGAATCGGCGCTGCGAACGGCAGGCTGGGGGATTGCCCGGCGCCGCGCGCAGCTGGGGCGCCTCGTGAACAAGTTCCGCCGCTAGCAACACAAAACCGGTAGCCCAGCGGGCCACCGGTGACGTGTTTGGTAGACGAACTTACGCCGAGCGACGACGCAGCTTTCCAGCTCGCAGCAGTTCGAGACGCTCATCGAGCAGGACCTGCAGTTCCTCCATGGAGCGACGCTCCAGCAGCATGTCCCAGTGGGTGCGCTGGGGCTTGACCGGCTTGGTCGGATCCGGACGGTCGTGCTCACGGAGCACCGCTTCCTTCCCGCACTGGCATTCCCACACCAGAGGAATTTCCGCCTCGGCGAACATGGTCACTTCGGTGACCTTGCCACAGTCTTCGCAATCAAAACGCACGGTGACGCGATCGGCGAATTCGACGCCCACATCGCTTTCCATGCTTCGGGATCCAAGGCTCATTCCGCGTAGTGCGCGCTCTGCCATACTTACTCCCTTCATAGCCTGCGGCCCGGACAACCTCGCCGGGCACACGTAAGCTTAAACTGATTTGAACGGGGATCTATTCCCAACTGTGGCATAAGATGCCGGATCGAGCTAACTCAGGGGCATGTGATGCGTGACGTGGCTGACCTTGACGTTCCCGTTCTTGTCGCGCCTATTGCGGGCGGACCGACGACTCCGGAGCTGTGTGCCGCCGTCGCGAACGCGGGCGGCGGAGCCGTCCTTGCAGACGCTGATCGGCAAACACCTGGAGTCGGCCCATCCGGACATCACGTGGCCGGAGTTCGACAACTGTCGACACGAGTGGAACAACGAGGACCAGTGCGAAGCGCTGCATACGGGCTCACCGGATTTCGTGTCCTTCACGTTCGGTATGCCCTTACCAGAGGCCTGCGAGGCCGTGCGAGCGCTCGGCTGCCCGCTATACGTCACGTGCGCCGATGAGGACATGATTGCCCGCGATCTATCCGCACTTCAACAAGTTGACGGCCAACATCCGAGCTGCGGGGCGGGCGCGTGATGACGTGAGCGTCCAGAGCGTATGGGCAGGCGATCCATGCCAGGGCATCACCGGCGATCGGGCGGCCACGGTCCTGGCATCGCTTGATCCTGGGCAACTATAGTCCTGTTCCGATAATGCATATTATGACACTTTAGACAATGTGAGGTGTCCCCGAACGGCGCATGTTCTGGCGGTTCGGAGTAATCCACCCGTAACCCCACTATCGAGCTAAGGAAGTCCCCTCGTGCTTAGGCACACCCTCACGACGGCACTCGCAGTTGTTCGTCTCTTTTGGGATCCCCGGGCTCATCGGCGCGGTACTCGCCGCTGCCCTGTTTGCGCTGATGTGCATGGTCATCCTGCAGCTCGGCAGCTACTACCGCGCCCATGAGCACTCCGTCGTCTTCGGTGAGATCGCGCATCCGATCATCTCGAAGCTGCTCGACTACTTCATTACGTTCACGCTGTTTTGTGTCGGCCTCGTGATGATCGCCGGCGCTGGCTCGAACCTCAACCAGCAGTTCGGGCTGCCCGTGTGGGTGGGATCGGCGATCATGACGGCGCTGTGTATCGGGGCAGGTCTACTCGATGTCTCCCGCCTGGAGACCGTCATCGGCGCTCTCACGCCCTTCATCATCGTCATCGTTGTCGCCGCTAGTGCCGTCGCGATCAATGCGTCGGACCGGTCCTTTGCCGCGCTGCAGCGAGTGGCGACCGAGATCCCGAGCTCGCTACCCCACTGGACGCTGTCCTCCATTAACTACGTGGCGCTCGCCCTCGCGCTCGGCATCTCGATGGCGATCGTGATGGACGGCGATCAGCTCGACCCGAAGTCGGCGGGCCGTGGGGGCTTCGTCGGCGGACTGCTCTTTGGCGGCCTGCTCGTCATCGCGACCCTCGCGCTGTTTATGCAGGTGGGGCGCGTCGCTCACCAGCCGACTGAACTTCAATACCGGGGTCGGGATTGTTCTACGCGCTCGCGCGGCGCGCGACGTCGAGCCGACCCGAACGGTTCTTCCCCGTCCTCATCGCGGCTGTCGCGGCGGGATTTGCCGGAAGTTTCGTTGGGTTCAAGGCGCTCGTGGGCTACCTCTACCCGATCATCGGCTACGTCGGTATCGCCCTCATCGTCATCCTCGTGCTCGCGTGGGGAAAGCAGCGCGCCGAGATCGCCGCCGAAGCGCACCGCCGCGGCCGCATCCGCGACCTCGGTCGGCGCAAGCTGCAAAAAGAGGTACCCTTCTCCCCCCGCCGAACACCGCGATCTGGAGCAGGCCATCAGCGATTCCAATCTCGATGACGACCAGATCCGCACCGATATGCGCGCCGAGGTCGTCGAAGAGATCGAAGCCGATCCCGATGCGACCCTCGATACCTCCCAACTACCGAAGGAATTACGGGCGAACAGCGCTTGTCACGTAGGGTGTCACTGTGAAGTTTCCTGATATCGATCCGGCGATCCACATCGGTCCGCTGGACATCCACTGGTACGGCATCATGTACCTCGTCGGTTTTGCGCTCGCCTGGTTCCTTGGTGTCCAGCGCGCAAAGAAGCCCGGGTCGGGCTGGACCCCGGAGAAGGTCGGTGATCTCATCGTGGCCGCTGCCGTTGGCGTCATCGTCGGTGGTCGCGTCGGCTACGTCCTGTTCTATGGCCTGAAAGAGGCGATCGCCGACCCGCTGTGGATCTTCAAAATGAACCAGGGTGGCATGTCGTTTCACGGCGGCCTCATCGGCGTTCTGCTCGCGATCTACTGGCTCGCGTGGCGTAACGACCGAAAGTTTTGGGACGTAACGGACTTCATCGCTCCCCTAGTCCCGCTCGGACTGTTTTTTGGGCGCATCGGAAACTTCATCAACGGCGAGCTGTGGGGCAAGCCCACCGACCTGCCGTGGGGCATCATCTTCCCGACCGGCGGCGACGTGTCGCGGCATCCATCGATGCTGTACGAGGCCTTCCTTGAAGGGCTCGTGCTGTTCGCGATCCTGTGGTGGTTCTCTGCGCGGCGCCGCCCCCGTCGGGCGGTATCCGGACTCTTCCTGCTCGGCTACGGTATCTTCCGCTTCGCGGTGGAATTCGTCCGGATCCCCGACGTGCAGCTCGGCTACATCTTCTTCGACTGGATGACTATGGGCCAGATCCTGTCGCTGCCCATGATCATCATCGGAACCTGGCTGCTTGCCGATGCCTTCCAGCGCCCGGTCTACCCGGACTACTCAGACGAAGCAGACGAGTCCTCGACGACGCCCGGAGAGGTCAGCGAATCCGGCTCCACCAAATAGGTGGTGGAAGCGGCGAGCTTTTCGCTCACAATCGCTTCGATTTGATCGAGCACGCCCTGTTCGACGTCGCTTATGCCCTTGGAAGCCTCGGCGGCAGCGGAGGTCGCCTCGCGCACTGCGTCGCGATAGGCCTGCCCCGTCGCGCTGTCTTTCGAGTCGGCGATTCTCACGGCCTCGCGTAGCAGCTCGAGCTCTCCCCCGCGCTTGACGCGTGGAATATCGAACTCGGAGAAGATCTCCTTCAGGTCCGCCGGCAGCGACTGCACTGTCTTGCCCGCCGCGGCGGACTCTTTGAACATTGCGATAAAGCCAGAATCGGTTTTGGACACGAGAGCGACGGCAGCCATGAGGCCGCCGCGAATAGCATCGGATTCTTCTTCAGAGTACGTACCCATGGCTTAATCATGGATGTGTGACGCACGTCGCGTCACCGGGAGCGCGCGTTCACTTCGGTAGCATGAGGGGCGTGCGCTGCGCCTGTTTTGAGCTGGGGACGTGCCGCTCGTGCACGGTGCTCGATACCCCCTACCCGCAGCAGCTAGCGGACAAGGACGCTCGGGTTCGTAGCCAGCTTGCGGGCGTCGTGCCGCCCGACGTCTTCCGCGAGATCGTCGCTTCCAATCCAGTGCACTTTCGCACTCGCGCGAAACTCGCCGTCGGTGGGACTGCCGCCCACCCGATCCTCGGTATCGTCCGGCCCGATGGCAGCGCCACCGATATCCGCCTGTGCCCGATCCATAACCGGCACATCACCGACGCGCTGCCGGCGATCGCCCGATTTATCGCGCGCGCCCGCCTCACGCCCTATGACCTCACGACCCGGCGCGGCGAGCTCAAGTATGTGCACGTGACCGCCGCACCGAACGGTGAGCTCCTCGTGCGGTTCGTGCTCCGCTCAACCGAAGCCGAAGCGAGGATTCGCAAACACCTCGCGAGCCTCCTCGCCGACGTGCCGGCGATCCGCGTCGCGACGCTGAACCTGCTGCCCGTGCACAAGGCGGTCACCGAAGGCGAACGCGACATCCTGCTCACAGACGAGCACCTGCTTGCCATGCCACTCGGCGATGTGACGCTGCACCTGACGCCCGCGAGCTTCTTTCAGACGAATACCGCGATCGCCCAGGCGCTTTATGGGCGTGCGCAGGAACTTCTCGGGGCGTTGCCGCTGCCGACGCCTGCCCGGATCTATGACCTGTACTGCGGCGTCGGCGGTTTCGCGCTGCACCTCGCGGGAGTTGATCGGCACGTCACGGGCGTGGAGATTTCGGAGCCGGCGATCGCGGCGGCGCAGTACTCGGCCGAAGTCAACGGAGTTGCCGACCGTGTCGAGCTCATCGCGGCCGACGCGTGGCAGTGGCTCGCCACCGCGCCACGTGCCGACCTCGTCGTCGTCAATCCCCCGCGCCGCGGCATCGGCACCGAACTTGCGGGCTGGCTCAACGAGCACGCGCCCGCGGTGCTGTATTCGAGCTGCAACGCGGTGACGCTCGCGAAGGATCTCGCACACATGCCGAACCTGCGCGCCATGAGCGCGCAGGTCTTCGACATGTTCCCGCATACGACGCACACCGAGACGCTCGTGGCGCTCGTGCGTCGCTGACGGCTATTCGGGTTTTTCGTCCGGGACGTTATCGGCCTCGGCCAGGATCGTCGTGTCATCGCCGTGTCCGGTGTGGACGACTGTATTCGGGGGAAGCGTGAACAGCTTCGTGCGGATCGAATTCACGATCGTCGGGTAGTCCGAATACGACCGGCCCGTCGCTCCCGGTCCGCCGTTAAAGAGCGTATCGCCGGAGAAAACGCAGCCGAGGCCGGGGACGTAGAAGCAGACTGCGCCCGGCGCGTGGCCCGGCGTATGCAGGACGTGGATCTCGCTGCCGGCGAGGGTGAGGACGTCGCCATCGGCGAGGTGTCCGTCGACCTCCTCACCAGGATGCGATAGCTCCCACAGCACCTGGTCGTCCGGATGCATGAGGATCGGCGCACCGGTCTTTTCGCGCACCTCAAGGACGACGTCGACGTGATCGGAATGCGCGTGCGTCAGCAGGATCGCTTGGACCTCGCGGCCGGCGACCGCGTCAATGATTGCGTCGGCGTTATGCGGAGCGTCGATGACGACGCAGGTTTCGTCGTCGCCGAGGATCCAAACGTTGTTGTCGACGTCCCAACTGCCGCCATCGAGTTCGAAGGTGCCAGAAGTGACGGTGTGGTCAATACGGATGGTCATTTCATCTCCACTACGCTGCGAAGGACGGTGCCGTCCCCCATCTTGTCAAAGGCGGCATCGACATCGTCGATCCCGATCCGCTCGGTTACAAACTTCTCCAGCGGCAGTCGGCCCTGCTGGTAGAGGTCCACGTACATCGGGAAGTCGCGCTCGGGCAGGCAGTCGCCGTACCAGCTGGACTTCAGGGCGCCGCCGTGACCGAAGATGTCGAGCAGCGGCAGCTCCAGGGTCATCTCGGGTGTGGGGACGCCGACCAGGACGACGGTCCCGGCAAGATCGCGGGCATAGAACGCCTGCTTGTAGGTCTCGGGATGGCCGACGGCCTCGATGACCACGTCGGCGCCGAAGTTGTCGGTCAGCTCCTGGATCGCCTCGACGGGGTCGCTCTTCTTGGCGTTCACGGTGTGGGTCGCGCCGAGCTCTGTGGCGAACTCGAGCTTCGCATCATCGACGTCGACCGCGATGATCGTCTTGGCTCCGGCGAGGCGGGCTCCGGCGATGGCAGCATCGCCCACTCCCCCGCAGCCGATGACGGCGACGCTATCACCGCGCGTGACGCCACCGGTGTTGATCGCGGCACCCAGGCCCGCCATGATGCCGCATCCGAGCAGGCCGACGACCGCCGGATCGGCGCTCGAGTCGACCTTCGTGCACTACAGTTCGTGGACGAGCGTCTTATCGCAAAAGGCGCCGATGCCAAGCGCCGGAGTGAGTTCGGTGCCGTCCTCCAGCGTCATCGTCTTCTCGGCGTTAAAGGTCGCAAAGCAATACCAGGGCTCGCCGCGCTTACACGCGCGGCACTGGCCGCAGATCGCGCGCCAGTTCAAGACAACGAAGTCGCCCACCTCGACGTGGGTGACCTGCTCCCCTACCTTCTCGACGATGCCTGCCGCCTCGTGGCCCAGCAGGAAGGGGTAATCGTCGGAAATGCCGCCCTCGCGGTAGTGCAAATCGGTATGGCAGACGCCGCATGCCTGGATCTTCATGATGACGTCTCGTGGTCCCGGATCGGGGATCACGATCGTGGTCAGTTCGACGGGTGCGCCCTTGCGGACAGCAATGACGCCACGCACTTTTTCCATGACTACCTCCATGCCAGTGTGGTTTGTCTCACCGTATCGAGGGTTGCCGGGATTTTCGCGTAGAAGTGGGCTTCTACCGGCGGCGGGAGGTCGCGTGCTTCGCCGTTGCGGCAGCGAGGTTGATCGGGTCGTCGGAGACGGCGTTGATGAGGTTCGTGACGAGGACCGAGGTCGGCAATTTCCGGCCCTCGATCTCGGTCAGATTAATGTCGTTGATGTAGAGGGCGATGACCGCATCGGCGAGATCGATGGGATCGATTAACAGCTGTTTGCCGTGCTCTTCGACCGATTCGGTAATGATCGCCGCAACCTGTTCCCGTAGCGCCGTGCGCATCCGCAGGTAAGCGTCGCGCAATTCTTTGTGGCGCAGGGCGTTCAGGCAGCCTTCGAGTTCGATGCGCGACAGCAGCTGGGCTTCGGCGCGCACGGAGGAGATGAGGGCGTCGACATCGGCGTAGATGTCTCCCCCGATATCGACCTGGGCGGCGCGCGTGCGGGCGGTAGAAAGAATCCGCTCGAGCAGGTGGGTTACCGCGAGGTCGAAGACCTCTTCCTTGGACGAAAAGTTGGAGTAAAATGCGCCGCGCGTGAAGCCGGCGGCGGTCGTCAGGTCATCGACCGTGGCGCCCGCTAATCCCTTGTCAGCAAAGACGCCCGCGGCAGCCATGAGTAATCGCTCACGGGTGTTCTCTCGACTGCGAACAGCCTTGCTCGGTGATGGTCTCTCCGTCATACTGGATACATTACTGTATTGAATACATTAGTGTCTTGAAACGGGGAAAAATGTCCGCGATGCTCTACCGAATCGGATCGTTCGCGGTCCGTCGGGCCTGGGTCGTCATCGGCGCCTGGGTCGGGACGTTGGCCGTCCTTGTCGGCATCGTCATCGGGTTCGGCGGACAGCTGCAAGACTCCTTCGAAATCCCCGGCACCGAAGGCCAAGAGGGCCTGAACGTCCTGAACTCTCGCTTCCCCGAACTCGCTGGCGCCTCCGGTCAGATTCTGTTCGAAGCCCCCGAGGGCAAACGCATCGAAGCCTACAAGGACGAGATCAACGCGACCGTAGCGAAGGTCCGCGAGATCGACGACGTCATGGTCGTGACCGCACCCTTTGGCGACGAGAACACGCGGCCGGCGATCTCCGATGATGGCCGGTACGCCCTGGGCAATATTCAACTGAAGAAGTCCCTCGATGACCTCACCCCTGAGTTGCTGACGACGCTGAAGAACTTTGCGCACTCGGATCCGGCGGGCCTCACGACGTATGTCGGTGGGCATATGCTCGGCCAGACCTCCGTCGGCATCACGATCACCGAAGCGATCGGCGTCGTGCTCGCGCTACTCGTCCTTGCGGTCACGTTCCGCTCGCTGCTGTCCGCCGGAATTCCGGTCGGGACAGCCCTCATCGGCGTCGGGATCGCGATGGGGATCATGCTGATCCTCGCGCGGTTCATCCCGATCTCTTCCACGGCTCCGACCCTTGCGCTCATGCTGGGGATCGCGGTCGGGATCGACTATGCGCTCTTTATCGTCTCGCGCCATCGCCAGCAACTCGCCGACGGCATGCCAGTTGCGGAGTCAGCGGCGCGCGCGAATGCCACCTCGGGTGGCGCGGTCGTCTTCGCCGGTGGCACCGTCATCATCGCTCTGCTCGGCCTGTACGTCACCAATATTCCGTTCCTCGCCGTCATGGGTGCCATGGCCGCCATCGCCGTCGCGATCGCCGTCGGCGTCGCGATCACCCTCATCCCCGCGATCCTTTCCCTCATGGGCGAACGAATCCGCCCGAAGGAAGGCACGAAGGCCCACGAGGTCTCCCAGAGCGCCGAGCGACGCACGAAGGCGACGATGTCCGACTGGTGGGTCCGTGTCGTCACGTCGCATCCCGTGATCGTCATCGTCGCGAGCCTCGCCGTCGTCGCGGCCCTCGCGATCCCCGCGAAGGACCTCGCGCTCTCGCTGCCCGGCAACGATACGGCCGAAAAGGGCAGCCAGCCGCGCGTCACCTACGAGCTGGTCGAAAAGAATTTCGGGCCCGGCGTCAACGATCCGCTCCTCATGACGATGGGCATCATCCAGTCGCAAGACCCGCTCGGCCTCATGGATAAGGTCGCGAACGCCGTCAAGACCGTGCCCGGCATCAGCAAGGTCGAAATGGCCACCCCGAACCGGTCGGCCGATATCGGCGTCGTCGTCATCATCCCCGAGACGAAACAGTCCGATCCCGAAACCGCCGACCTCGTCCACCGGCTGCGCAAGCAGGCGCCCGAGTGGGAAAAAGAATTCGGCGTCACCGACATGAAGGTCACGGGGCAAACGGCCGTCGGCATCGATATCTCCGAGCGCCTGTCGAACGCGCTCATCCCATTCGGCATCGTCGTCGTAGGCCTGTCCCTGGTCTTGCTGACCCTCGTCTTCCGCTCGATCTGGGTGCCGCTCAAGGCGACAATCGGCTACCTGTTCTCGGTCCTCGCAGCGTTCGGCGTCGTCGCACTCGTCTTCGAACACGGGTGGTTCAACGACCTCATCGGGATCGGCATTATCGGACCGGTCATCTCGTTCATGCCCGTGATCCTCATGGGCGTACTGTTCGGCCTCGCGATGGACTACGAGGTCTTCCTCGTGACCCGCATGCGCGAGGACTATGTCCACCACGGCGACGCAGTCGAAGCGGTCCGTACCGGGTTTTCCGCATCCGCCCGCGTCGTGACCGCCGCGGCGCTCATCATGATCTCCGTCTTCGTGTTCTTCGTGCCCGAAGGCAGCTTCTACGTTCAGCCCATTGCGCTCGGACTCGCCGTCGGCGTTGCCGTCGACGCCTTCTTAGTACGCATGACGCTCGTGCCCGCGGTCATGACCCTGCTCGGCGAGCGTGCCTGGCACCTGCCGGGCTGCCTGAAGGCCCGACTCCCCTACCTCGATGTGGAAGGCGAATCGATCGAAAAGCGCCTGAAGCACTCCGCGTGGGAAGCCGATCACGGCCCCCACATCATCCGCGCCACCAACGTCACGCTGTCCGATAAGCACGGCGTGCTGTTCGACGACGTGACGATCGACGTGCCCGCGCGCTCCCGCACGATCATCGTCGAGCCCGAGCCGCTGCGGCGGCGCGCGATCGCTGCCACGTTTGCCGGACGCACGCTACCCGATACCGGAGAGCTCATCGTGTGCTCGCACGTCCTGCCCGCCGAGGCATCTGCCGTCCGCTCCCGGGCAGCACTGTCGATCGGGGTCCCCCGCGTCGACGATGAGGCCCTCGCCGGCGATCTGCTCATCATCGATCTTGGGCCCGGCGACGATGGCTACCGCCTCGCCGAGCTGCCCCTGCCCGCCCAGCTCACGGTCCTCGTGCTCGCCGATGCACCCCGGAAGATCGAGGGCTTTGAAACCCGGACTTTTACTCCCGCGCGCGAACTTCAGGAGACGCACCAATGAAACGTCGCACTCTCATCGCTTTGATCGCGGCAATGGTCCTGCCACTGCTCGCGTCGATTATGGCCATCGGTTCCCTATCCGGACGCGCCGATCGGCTCCCGAACGTCCCCGCCGCGGTCGTGAACCACGATTCCGGCACGCTCATGGAGATCGAGGGCAAGAAGCAGCAGGTACCGCTGGGACGCCTCATCGCGGCAGAGCTCCTCGACCCCAAGGACGAGCAACTGCGAGCCGACACCCTGAACTGGAAACTCGAAAGCGAAAAAGACGCCCAGGCGGGCCTCAAGAGCGGCAAGTACTACGCCGTCATCACGATCCCGGAGAAGTTCTCGGAAAACCTTGCCTCGCTCGGCACGCCGAAGGCGACCCCGGCCGTCATCGACGTGCGTTCCAATGATGCGACGAGCTCCCTCATGGGGCCCGTCTCCAACGCGATTGCCCGCGCTGTGGCCTCCCAGGTCGGCGAAGGCATGACGAAGAAACTCCTCGAGGGGATCTACCTCGGCTTCAACCAGCTGGGCGAAGGCCTCGACAAGGCCGCGGGCGGCGCGAAGGAGCTCGCGGACGGTTCCGGCAAACTCGCCGACGGTACGGGCCAAAGCGCGGCTGGCGCCCGCACCCTCGCCGACAATATGCCGGCCCTCGCCGATGGTGCGAACAAGCTCGCCGAGGGTGCCGGAGCGCTCGCGGGCGGCGCCGGACAGGCAGCCGATGGCGTCGGCAAACTCGGTGCTGGAGCGCGCGCCCTGGCCGACGGCCAGGACGCCTACGCCTCGGGCATGGACCGGTTCGCGGCGGGTCAGCAACAGCTCGCCGCGGGAGCCCGCCAACTCGCCGACGGCACCGCTCAGATCCGCACCGAGCTCGATAAGCTCCCCAAGGATTTGAAGGACCTCCTGTCCGGCGAGACGGACCTCAGCGAACTCGACCGTATCCTCGCGATCTTGGAGCCGCTGCCGGGCCAAATCGCAGATGCAATTGATCCTGTCGAGGCCGAACGCATCATCCGCGAGGCACTCGCTGCGCTCGAGAAGGTTCAACCGCGGCTTCAACACATCGCGGCGCAGGCTCGCAAGAGCGCCGAACGCATGAAGGAAGCCGCCCGCATTATGCAGGGCTTCAACGCCGGCGACCTCGCGGGCGATGTTGAAGCGTTGCGCGATGGCCTCATCGGACAGATCGACGGA
The DNA here is from genome assembly GCF_001907295.1 of Bowdeniella nasicola. GTDB lineage: Bacteria > Actinomycetota > Actinomycetes > Actinomycetales > Actinomycetaceae > Bowdeniella > Bowdeniella nasicola. The sequence goes on along the minus strand of NZ_MQVR01000015.1, from coordinate 20,120 downwards.
GCCCTGGGCGACATCGTCGAACAGTGTGAGACCTCGGGCGCGTCCCCGGAGTACTGCGCGAAGCTCGCCGAGAGCATCGCGAAGCTGCGTGCCGCCGGCGCGAGCCCAGAGATTCAGGACCTCATCGACCGGCTCACGGCGTTTGCGAAGGAGCTCGATCCTGCCAGCCAGAACCTCTTGGCGCTCCTCAACGGCGATGGCACGCCCGAGAACCCGGGCCTGATTAAACTGCTCGATTCTTTGGCCGACACCCTCGTCGGCGCCGACGGCGTCATGGAAGCGCTCAAACAACTCGAACGCATCATGGTCGGGACCAACGGCCAGCCGGGCATCATCACGATGCTGCGCCAGACCCTGCCGAAGCTCCCCCAGTTCTACAACGGCCTGCTGCAGCTCGCCGATGCGACCGGCCAGCTCGCCGACGGCACCGCCGCGTCGGCCGCCGGTGCGAATCAGCTGGCGGACGGAGCGAAGGGGCTTGCCTCGGGTGGCCGCCAACTCGCGGGCGGCGCCTCGAGCGCGGCCGATGGGCTGCGGCGCCTGGCCTCCGGTGCCGGGGCGCTGGACGCCGGAGCCGGAAAGCTCGCTGACGGTGCCTCGCAGGCCGCCGACGGCACCTCTCGACTCGCCGATGGTCTCGCCGAGCTCGACGGGGGCATGCAGCAGTTCAACGCGGGCGTCATCTCGCTCGCTGATGGCCTGAAGACTGCGGCGGGCGAGGTCCCCCGCTACACCGATGCGGAGCAGGCCAAGATGGTCGCCATGGGCACCAAGCCCGTGGCGGTTACCGACGGCCGACTGAACGCGATCTCCCCTGCAACCGAATGGTTCCCGCCGGTGGCTCCGCTGATGCTCTTCCTCGGCGCGATCGCGACCTTCCTCGTCCTACCGGCCGTGCCGCGCGCGGCGCGCAATAGCGCCATCTCCCCCACTGCGGCGACGATGCGGGGCCTGCGGCCTGCCGCCGCGATCGGTGCGGCGCAGGGCTTCGTGCTCGCACTCCTGCTGCCGGTCTTCGGCATGTCGGCAGCTAATCCGTGGCTCGCGGGGCTCGCCCTCATCATTATGGGCGCGGCGTTTGCCGCAATGATTCAGGCGCTGCATGTCATCGCAGGTGCTCGCCTCGGAACCGTGATCGCGCTCGCGTTCCTGGTACTCCAGGCCGTCACACTCGGGGCGATCATTCCGTGGCAGACGGCACCCGCGGCGCTGCACGCCCTGCACGGTGTCCTGCCGGTGGGTGCGGGTAACCAAGCACTGCAGGCAGCGATCATGCCGAGCCTCGGCTCGGTGCTGGCTCCGCTCGCGATCGTCGTTGGGTGGGGGTTGCTCGCGCTCCTCGCGACGACGGTCTCGATGGGTCGGCGTCAGACGTTTACGACGGACGAGTTGCGCGCGGCGGTCGCTTAGGAGGACAGCACCTCAACGAGCGCGCACCAGGTCGCAACCTGCAGCGTGAGCGACGGCTCGCTGGTATCGATCGCGTCGTCCGCGTCGAGCGGGTCGAGGCTCACCGTTGCCGGCGAGCCGAGCTTTTCTAGCAGGTCCGGGCGCGGGTGCGTGTCGTCGACGTGGAGCGTCAGTCCGAAGGGTTCGGCGAGTTCCGTCAGCGAATGCTGGATGGCGGGTGAGCAGCCGCGCGTCGATACGGCGGCGCCGCGCAGGCTGTGGGCACCAAGGACGTGCCGGATCCCGAGCGCCAGGGTCGTGATTGGTGCGCTCACGTCCGTATCGGCCGCGATGAACGCGCCGTGCGCGGGCGGGGTTACGGCGGAGTCCCATGAGACGACGGCGTCGCACACTTCGGCGAGCATTGCTGCCGCAGTAGCTGGATCGGTGCCCTCGCGCATGCGCAGCTGGGTGATATCAAGCGCGTCGAGTGCGGTGTCGAAAGCTAGCTCGTCTCGCGCGCTGGGTGCGCGACCGATGGTACCGAATCGTTGGGGTGTGCGTTGCCGACGGCCGACGCCCGTGGCGAGCCAGCCTGCGGCGGAAAGCCAGAGAAATTCGTGATCGGTTCGCGTAAGAGACGCTAGCGACGTAAGGGGCCGCACCTACGCACCCGCGGCGCGCCGAGCGGCACGACGGCGCGAGAGTTCATCGAGGCCCGGTTCTGCACCATCATCGGCGCGGTCCGTCGGCAGTTCGGCGAGCGAGCCTTCGACCTCCCGCCAGACGCGACCGACGGCAATACCGAAGACGCCCTGACCGCCCTGGACGAGGTCGATGACCTCATCGGCGCTCGTGCACTCGTAGACAGAGGCGCCATCGGACATGAGGGTGATCTGGGCGAGGTCGTCGACGCCGCGTTCGTGCAGGAACGTGATCGCGCTGCGGATCTGCTGCAGCGTCACGCCGGTGTCGAGCAGACGCTTGACGACTTTCAGGACGAGGATGTCACGGAAGGAGTACAGGCGTTGCGAACCGGAGCCGGAGGCTCCCCGGATGGAGGGCTCGACGAGGCCGGTGCGGGCCCAGTAGTCGAGCTGGCGGTAGGTGATGCCGGCGGCCTTACACGCAATCGGACCGCGGTAGCCGGTCTGGGTGTCGAGATCGGGCAGGGTATCGCCAAACAGCATGCCTTGGGCACGTTGATGACTCGCGTAGGGTGCTGGCTCTTGAGCGCTAGTCACGTTCACTCCGATCTGTACACACGTTGCGTGCGGCTACTCCTACGGTACGGCCAAGGCGGCTCCAAATCAACGATAACCCGTTCCGACACGCCGATGGCGTTGCCAAACCGTAACCTTCAAGCTGAAGGTGAGACTCGCCGACTAGTGACCGAGGCTGTCCCCGACCCCGACGAGGGTCAAATCTGCGGTGAGACGAGACAGAACAGTCGCGATATCGGCGGCCTGCGCGTCACTGCGTTCCTTCGCCGCGGCATGCGTGCCGGCGCGCAGCGGGGCCACGGCCTGGTTGACCAGGTCGGCGTTACGGGCCGATGACTGGCGCAGATGTCCGAGATGGCGCGCATCGATGCCGAACTCGGAAAGCTGGACGATCCCGGAGACGACCTCGATACAGCGCACGTGGAATTTGCCCTTGCGGTCGGGGCGGATGATGCCGGAGTCGACGATCTCCTCGATCTCGCACAGGCTCGCGCCCGACAGGTCGGCGAGTTCGCGTTTGCCGATGCGTTCACTGCCGGTGCGACGCACGAGGCGTCCGGAAACGGAGACAACACGCGCGGTCGGCTCGTCTTCGACCTCGCGGCCCTCGTCCATGTCTTTGAGCTGGGTGAGGATGACACCGAGCGGACGGAAATGGTCGCGCTGCTGGATCAGGACGTAACGGATGCGCTGGATGTCGGCTGCCGAGTATTTACGGTAGCCGGACGCGGTGCGGTGGGGACTGATGAGTCCTTCGTCTTCGATAAAGCGGAGCTTGGAAGGCTTGACCGCGGGAAACTCGGGCTTCAATGCCGCGATCGCTTCCCCGATCGACATGACGGGACGATGTGAGACGTCAAACGGCCACGTCTCCCCCTCGGGGGTGTCAGCAGCGGCCTCGAGACGGGGGCTTGCTGACTTCACTGGGATTGGTCTCCTGTGCTTTCGCGATGGGGAGAGGCATGGAACGTCATGCGGTACTTACCGATCTGCACTTCGTCGCCGTCGTACAGCTCGGTCGAATCGATGCGGTGCCGGTTGATGTAGGTGCCGTTGAGCGAGCCGATGTCGCGGATGCGGAACGTCTGGTTGGCCTGCTCAAAGACGCAGTGTTTACGCGACACGGTGACATCGTCGAGGAAAATATCCGATGCGGGATGACGCCCGGCTGTCGTCGTCTCAGCATCCAGCAGGAAGCGAGCACCACGGTTGGGGCCGCGTTGGACGATGAGAAGCGCCGAGGCAGGGGGCAGCGCGGCAATAACGTCCTTATCGTCAGCCGTGATTCCACCTTCAACAACAGCGTCTTCGCTGGCACCAACGGCGCCGAATCGGGCTGTCGAGGTGGGATCTTCCGAACGTGGTGTGTCACTCATGATGTCCCTCCAAGCCTATGGTTGTACTCTACGGAAGTTCGCTCGCTTTTCCCAACCGATCGTGAAGGTGAACTAGGACTTATCTTGCGGTTTTGCGTGTTTAAGTTCTGGTTCTTGGCGAACGGCCGTGATGAAGATGTCATCGCGCTGCGTCACCGTCGAGCGCGCACCGGCGGTGCGGATCGTGGCGAGCGCGCCGCCGGGAATATCGAGAGCGCCCGACATCGTCTGCGCTCCCCCGATCGCATTGAAAACGTAAGGTGAACTGATGGATTCGCCATCGACGATGAGCGTCGTGCCTTCGCGCACAAACCAGCTTGACGTTGTCAGGCGCCGCGAGTTCAGCTCGATCGCTTCCGCACCGGCGTTACGCAGCTCCTCTAGCACCGTCACCATCATCTGCGCGGTGATGACCGAGTCGTTGTCGATGATCGTCAGCGTGATGCCCGGACCATGGACGGGGACTGTGCCCGCGAGGATCGAACGGTTGCGGACCTGCTCTTGAGCGGCTTCTCGGGCGGCCTGGGAGGACTTCGCGCCGGACTGCAACTCGGCGAGCCGCTGCTCGAGGACCTGCGCTTCGGTCGTGAGCTCATCGTTGCGGCGGCCGAGCTCATCGAGCAGGCGGATGAGGTCGTCTTGGCGCATCGCGGCGAGGTTCTTCGTCGGTTCTTGGCGCACCTGGGTGATGACGCCGATGCCGAGGAGGACACACAGGACCATCACTGTGATCGAGCGCGCTCGCCACAGCACACTCAGGCGGGAGCTAAGCGACTTTTCTGACTCGGTTGCCATCGGCTACGCCTTGAAGATATGTCGGCGGATGGCAGCGGCGTTGGCGAAGATTCGGATGCCGAGAACGACGATGACGGCTGTCTGCAGCTGGGATCCCACCCCGATCTTGTCTCCCAGCCAGACGATCAACGCGGCGATGAAGACGTTAAAGATAAAGGAGGTGGTAAAGACGCGGTCGTCGAAGACATCATCAAAACGCGCGCGCAAACCACCGGCCAAGGCATCGAGTGCCGCGACGACGGCGATCGGCAGATAGGGTTGCAGGCCAAGCGGCACGGTCGGCTGGAACCACAACCCCAAACCGATGCCGACTAACAAGCCGATAATCGCGAACATGCCTCTCCTTTTACCCGTGGTATCTACCAGCGTGACACATCATGCCAACTGACACGTGGTAACACGTCGCCGTATCCGAAATGCAATCTCATCGCGGTTACTTCGCGACGGTGGGATTCGGTTCGGTCGATACATAGCGCAGCCGGATCTGCTGTGCTGCCGGCAGCGTGAGCTCGTCGTGGCTCGTGATCTCGACGGAGACACCGAACATGTCACGCAGTCCTGCCAGGTGTGCCGAACCGCGAGTCTTGGCGAAAGCCGCTTGTAGGGCCGTCGGGTCCCCCACCGCACTGACCTCATAGGGCGGGTTCAGCGGGATGAGGTTGACGAGAACGGCCTGTCCGGCGTTACGGATCGCGGTGGTCGGACCGATGCGTTGGCCATTGATCGCAATGGCCTCGGCGCCGGCCGCCCACAGCGAGTTGATGACGACCTGGAAATCAAAATCCTTCAGCCGTGCTTCGGGCCGCTCAGTGTCTTTATCGTTCAACGTGAGCGTAATCCCGGGGCCGGTGACAGGGACGACGCCGCTCGCGGCGCCCGTCGCGGCAAGTTGATCGGTGATGAGTGGCGCCTCGTTGATGACCTGCTTGCGGGTCTGTTCGATCTGTTCGGACAGCTCGAAGTTCTTCTTCGTATGCGCATCGAGTTCGGCCACGCGTTCGTCGACCTGATTCGCGAGATTCTCTCGCGCGGCAGCGCTCGCATCGCGGGGTGCTCGCAGCGCGTTCACGGACCAGATGCCGCTCGCGCCGATGATGGCTGAAAGGAAAAACACAGTCGCCCGCTGCCACGGCGGATAGGGTCGGGATTTCGCGGCGGCGCTATAGCCAACATCGATCGGATCCTCGAGCATTTTGCGCAAAACTGCGCCAGAAACAGACGGGGAGGAACGTCGATGCCAGCTGCTGGGCATGTTTCCTCCTTCGTCTCACGGCTCGCAATTATCTCCATCGTATCGTTGCAAAACATGTACGAGGGGCCGACTTAAGGCACGATAGCTACCATCAACACAGTCGATAAGGGAGCGCGTCATGGACCCTCGATCGATGCGCAGTCGCCAATTGTTGCGCGATGCGCTTGCCACTACGCTCGATACCTTGCCATTCGAGCGCATTACGGTTGTCCTGCTTACGAAGCGCGCCGGCGTAAACCGCTCGACGTTTTATCAGCACTATGCAACGACGAGTGATTTGCTTATTGATCTTGTCAATGTGCGGCTCGACGAAACCGGCCTTGCTGAGTTCGATCCTTTCGAGTTGGATATCTCGAGCGAGCAGCCCCCAGAGTTCGTGACGAAGCTGACCGACTTCGTCGAAAGCGCGCGCCCGATCTACGTCTCCAAGCTCACGACGTCGGCCCAAAACACGCTGTGCGTGCAGTTCATGGCGCACCTGTCGAGCGTGTTCACCCACGTGCTGGCCTGCCGCAAACCCGACTACGTTTCGCCGCTGGTCTTTATTTCCGCGCCCGCGCTGGCAGGGTCGATCACCGGCCCGATCTGGGCGTGGCTGCAGGATCCCGATCCGCCGGCCAAGGAGGACATGGAGGGCTGGCTGTGGAAGGTCATCCGCCTCGCGCTGCGCACCCGCCAGGAGCGGTACATGGCCCGGGAAGGCTGTCCCGGGCCCGTCTCTCTTAACTAGCGGCGGCCTGCGCTCGCAGGGCTCGCAGGACATCGTCGCGGCCCTCGATGATGCGTCGCTTCAGCGCCTTCGGCGCATCGCTCGCCTGCATGAGCCACTGGTCCGTGGCGCGAATGACCGGATGCGCACTCGGATCTGGCTTGCCCGTCGCCCCCTTGGGGGCGTCGGCAATTTCGGCGCCGCGCGGGAACATCCCGATGGCGAGGCGCTCGGCCATCGCGATCGAATGGTTCGTCCACGCCGCTTCGATCTGCTCGAAATAGCCTTCGGCGGGATCGAAGTCGAGCGTGCGCGTCGCGGAGTTGAAGCCGGCGATCGTCGCATCGAGGAACTCGTTGGACAGGTCGTCCTGCCAGATCGCGCGCCAGCTCTCGCGAGCCCGCGCTTCGCTCGGGACCGACGCGCTCGCCTGGGCCGCCATGACGGCGCCATAGCCCGAGCGGTCCTCGGCGCGGGCCGCCTCGATGTCGTGATCGGTGGCGCCGCCGCCGGAAGCGAGGGCGATGATGGCCGCCCATGACAGGTCGCGCGCGGCCGGCAGGCCCGGCACCGATCCGGCGCGGATCTCGGCAAGGCGCGAAGCCGTCTGCTGGGATACGGGCCGGTCGCCGGTCGCGGCGGTGAAGGCGAGGGCCCACAGGCGGGCCCGGCCGCGATCCTGCTCGTTCGAAAGCTGCTGCCAGGTCTGCTCGAGGACGTCGTCGAGGAGTGCCGACCGTTCGCTTGCGGGCACGTAGCTGCGCCACGCCGTGCGTGCCTGGCGCAGGAGTGCGTCGAGGACGGACTGCCGCTCCCCTGCGCCGTGCTGCAGCACCGCGTGGACGTAGTTGGCCGCGGGCAGTAGCGCGTCGCGCGTGTCGTTCCACAGCGAGGACCAGGCGACGGCGCGCGTGACCGGGTCGGTGAGGCTCGACAGGTGCGTAAGGACGGCTTCTCTGGAGGTCTCGTTCAGGCGGCATACCGCATAGGTGAGGTCCTCGTCGTTGACGATCGTGACGTCGCCGGGCAGCGGCGGGTCCAGTGTGAGGCTGCCGTCCTGCAGGTCGATGGGCCGCCGCTCGACAAGCTCGAGGCCATCGTCGCCGAGACGGTAGAAACCGAGGACGAGGCGATGCGGGCGGGTGGTTTCCAGGTGGGTGACGGCGTCGAGGCAGTCGTGCAGGACCCTCGTGCCGTCCTCGCTCATCGTGATGACCGAGGGGCCGGAGGTTTTCAGCCACGCGTCGGTCCAGGCGGACATGTTGCGTCCGCTGGCCTCGCCGAGCGCGCTCAGCAGGTCGGCGGCGCGCGTCGCGCCCCACGCGTGCTCGGCGAAGTAGCGGCGGGCGGTCGCGATGAACGCCTCCTCGCCGACATAGGCGACGAGCTGCTTGAGGACGGCCGCGCCCTTGGCATAGGTGATGCCGTCGAAGTTCTGTTTCGCCGCGGCGACGTCGGGGATATCGGCCTCGATCGGGTGCGTCGTCGGCAGCAGGTCCTGGTGGTAGGCCCACGCCTTGCGGCCGGAAGCGAACGCGGCCCACGCGTCGGTGTGTTCGGTGCAGGCGGCGAGCGCGGCGGTGCCTTCGTGATCGGCGAAGGACTCCTTCAGCCACAGGTCGTCCCACCACACGGGCGTGACGAGGTCGCCGAACCACATGTGGCACATCTCGTGCAGGATCGTGTTGCCGCGCGAAGAGCGCTGCGCGGCCGTCGGCTCGCCCTGCGGAATGTAGTGCTCGTTGAACGTGACGCAGCCGGGGTTTTCCATCGCGCCGAGGTTGTATTCGGGCACGAAGATCTGGTCGTACTTCCCCCACGGGTAGGCGTACTGGTAGCGGTCGTGGAAGAAGGTGAGGCCGGCCATCGTCACGGCGAAGACGTCATCGGAGTCGAAACGGTCGGCCAGGGCCGCACGGCAGTAGGCCGCGAGCGGGATCGACACGTGGACCTCGGGGCCGCCGAAGTATTCGGGATAGGTGCCCTCCCACGTCGGGCCTTCGACCTTGTGGTAGGGACCGACGATGATCGCGGTGAGGTAGCTCGACAGCAGCGCCGTTTCACCAAAGACGTGGCGACGCGCGTCGGGCATGAGATCTTCAGTGCTGACCTCGGCCTGATTCGACAGGACGGTGTCGCCCGCGGGCGCATCAATGATGAACGTCCAGCGCGCCTTGAGGTCGGGCTGGTCGAAGCAGGCGTAGACGCGGTGCGCGTCCATCGGCTCGTACTGCGTGTACAGGTAGGTATGGCCGTCTTCCGGGTCCCGGTAGCGGTGCAGGCCCTCCCCGCTCGTGGAGTAGCGGCAGCGGGCGACGATGCGAAGTTCGACGGGGCGGTCGGTCGGAACGTTATCGATGTAGATGCGCCCCTTGCGCACTTCAGCGTCCGCGCCCTTGCCGTCGACCTCGATCGCGATGACCTCGTCGGCGACGAGATCGATCATCACGCGCGATGTCGTCGTCGTAAAGCGTGCCTGCGTCGTCGAGCGGAATGTTGCATCATCGCTCGCGGCGTTCGTGACGTCCAGGTGGACGGTATACGACAGGTCGCTTAGGGCAGCAGAACGTTCGTTGGCCTCGGCTCGGGTTAGCGTCATCACAGCGCTAAGGCTATCGCGTCTCGGTCGTGTCTTCGTTCTTCGTGGCGTCCGGAGTGATGAGCGGCGGCTCGCGGTCTTCCGGATCGTCCGGGTCCATGTCGGAGGTGGGGGTCTTCGCCTGGGTGATCGCGGCGAGGGCCGGCATCAGGAGCACGGAGCAGGCGCCCGCGAGGATCAGCACCGACTGCGTGGACGTCGACATCGCGTTGGAGCCGACGGCGACGTGCGTGACGGCGACGATGATGGGCAGCGCCGTCGTCGAATACAGGCCGATGCGGGCCCGCTCCCCGAGCGTCAGCGGGTGATAGCCGGGCCGCTGGCCGCGCGTCGAGACAAACACCGGAATGCCGCGCACGAGCAGCAGTGCGACGAGGAACATCAGCAGGGCCTGCGGCTGGCCCGCGACCGCGCTGATGTTGATCCCCATGCCGGAGACGACAAAGAACAGCGGGATGAAGAACCCGTAGGCGAGCCCGTCGAGCTTCTGGTCGAGTTCGTGGCGGCCCGAGGGCAGCAGCTGGCGCACGATGATGCCCGCGGCGAATGCCCCAAGGACGAGGTCGAGCTCGAACTGGACCGCGAGCGTCGTGAGGGCCACGAGGAGCACGACCGTGACGCGGACCGTCGCCTGGGCGGTGCCCTCGGCCTTCAAGTGGATCAGGCCGACGATCTTCAGGCCCCAGCGGCGTGCCTGCTTCGGGATGATGAACAGCAGGGTCGCGGTCAAGACAAAGACGAGGAGCACGCCGAGCGAGGACGCGATCGAGGTCGAGGACAGCAGCACGGCGATCGCAATGATCGGGAAGAGTTCGCCGATCGTGCCGTGGGTCATGACGATCCGGCCGACCGCGGTGTTGTTGATGCCGCGCTCCTTCAGGATCGGCAGTAGGGTGCCGAGGGCCGTCGACGTCATCGCGATGGCGACGGCGATCGCTTCCATCGAATTCAGCGGCTTGTGCAGCGTGAGGCCGACGACGACGAACGCGAGGCCGAAGGAGACGAGCCACGCGACCGATGCGCGCACGCCGTGCCCGCTGCGCAAGTCACCGAGGTCGACCTCGTAGCCGGCGAGCAGGAACAGGAAGGCGATCCCGAGTTCGGAGAGCATTTCGATCTCCCCGCTCAGGTGTGCCCAGCCGAGGCCGTGCGGGCCGATCGCGATGCCAAAAGCGAGCAGGAGCACGGCTTCGGGGATGACGCGATGGGGCACGATGTGGGCGATGAGCGGTGCGGCAAGGGAGCACACCGAGATGGCGAGCAAGGAGGTGAAGACCTCCATAGTGACCTCCAGGAAGATGCCAATGGTCCCGGGCAGACTAGCAAAGTTTCGAGTCCGTCATACTTAAGGCATGCTGACTATCCCACAGCTCACGGGCTTTGCTAAGACCCTCGCGGCCAACCTCACAATCCGGGTGCCCTATCACGATCCGCATTTTCATCGGGATCTTGCCGGCCACGACCCGTTCGTAGCGCACCCCGCGTTCGGGAACTGTTATGACTGGCATTCCTCGGTGAATTCCTCGTGGGCGGTCGCACGCCTGGCACTCTTACTCCCCGCCGATGACCCGAGCGCGAAGCAGGCGCTGGCGGCGTTGCGTGGCAACGTGACACCGGAGTCCATTGCGGCTGAATGCCGCTATTTCGCCGACAACCCCTCCTACGAGCGGCCCTACGGGTGGGCGTGGTTCCTCCTGCTGTACTCCGAGGTCGACGACGAGCTTCGCGAGATTCTGCGTCCGCTTGCCGCGAAACTCGTCGTATCGGCGACTGGGTACTTCACCGAACTCATCGAGCCCGTCACACATGGCGTCCATTCCAATACGGCGTTCGCGGGTGTCCTCATGTCCGATGCGGCCGCGCAGCTTTTCGAGTCTGATCCTCTTGCTGGCCAGTTCGCCGAGCTCACGCAGACCATCGCGCGGCGTGCGCGCGAATGGTACGCGCCGATCAGCGACTGGTCGGCGGCACTCGAGCGCAGCGGCCACGACTTCCTCTCCCCTGGCCTCACCATCGCCGAACTCATGGCGGTCGTGCTGCCAGCCGACGAGTTCGCCGCCTTCGTCGAACGATTCTTACCGTCCCTAGATCAGGACAGTCCGATCGTGGTGCCCGCGAACACGCGGGGCTCGCGCGATGCGCACCAGGTGCACTGGCACGGCTTGAACCTCTCGCGCTCCGGCCAGCTGCGGCGGATCGCCGCCGCAACCGGCAGGGACGAACTCCTCACTTATGCCGATGACCTGTATGCGGCGAGCCTGGATGAGGTCACGGGCGATAACTACGCCTCGACCCACTGGCTCGCGAGCTTCGCGCTGCGCGCGCTTGTCTAGGCTTCGGCTTCGCCGTCGGTCGAGACGCGATCGATGACGACCGGGCGCGGGCTGCCGAAGCGGCCTGCGCTCAGCTTGTCGACGATCGCGGCGAGCGCGCCGTCGCCCGTCACGTTGGTCGCGGTGCCGAAGCTATCGATCGCGATATAGGTCGCGATCATGAGGCCAACCTGCGGTTCGGTGAAGCCCAGCATCGAGGTGAGCAGACCGGAGGCCGCGACGATTGCGCCGCCGGGCACGCCGGGGGCCGCGACCATCGTGATGCCGAGCATGAAGACGAAGCCGATCATCAATCCGATGTTGATTTCGATGCCCGAAATGTACATGATTGCGAGGGCGAAGCTCGTGATCTTCAGCGTCGAGCCGGCCAGGTGCACGGTCGCGCACAGCGGCACGACGAAGTATGCGACGGGCTCGCTGACGCCCATCTTCATGGCCTGGCGCAGCGTCACCGGGATCGTCGCGGCAGATGAGGACGTTCCGAGCGCCGTGACATAGGCGGGCAGCATCGTCTTCAGCATCACCAGCGGGTTCTTCTTATTCATGACGCCCGCGATTGTGTACTGGACCAGCAGCACGACGAGGGTGAGCGCGAAGACGAGGACGATGATCGACAGGAACGTGCCAATGACGCGAAAGACCTCGCCCGCGACGGTCATGTTGAGGATGATGCCGAAGATGTAGATCGGCAGCAGCGGGATGATGATCGTCGAGATGACCTTGTTGATGATCTCGCGGAATTCGACCGTCGCGTCATACAGCGCCCGCCCCTTGGTGATGGTGAGGCCGACGCCGAGCACGAACGCCAGCACGAGCGCCGTCATGACGGAAAAGACGGGCGGCATCTCGAGCTTGAAGAAGGGGGCGAGCAGGGCGTCTTCCGGATTGCCCTGGTCCTCGATATTGCCGACCGAAAGGATATAGGGGTAGACGAGCACTCCGACGACGAGGGCGAGCAGGCCCGCCAGCAGCGTCGATAGGTACGCGATGCCGGCGGTGATTCCGAGCCACTTGCCGGCGCCGCGCCCGAGCGAGGCGATGGCCGGCGTAATGAGGCCGACGATGATGAGCGGGATCGCGAAGCTCAAGAACTGGCCGAAAACAACGTTAAAGGTGACAAAGATCCGCGTGAGCCAGTCGGGGGCGAAAAGCCCAATGAGGATACCCGCGACGATCGCAATGCCGATGCGCGGCAGCAGGCCGATACGAAACTCTTTTGCCATGTTTCACTCCTTTAGGGGGTCAACCCGGATACCAGCGGCATCCCGATTTGGTAGGCCAGATGCTCGATGCTGGGCGCGTCGAGCACTGCCACATGAGCGCGCCTACCCACGGCGATTCGACCGATGTCGTCTCGGCGCAGGGCGCGCGCTCCCCCTACGGTAGCGGCGAGGACGGCCTCGGCGATCGTCATCTTCAATTCGCGGACAGCCAGCTGAATCATGAACGGCATCGCGGAGGAGTAACAGGTGCCCGGATTGCAGTCGGAGGCGAGAGCCACGCTCGCGCCGGCGTCGATGAGACGACGCGCATCCGGATAGGGTTCGTGCGTTGAGAACTCTACGCCAGGCAGGAATGTTGCTGTCGTCTGGTCCTTGCAGTCAGCGAGCGCGTCAATATCGCGTTGCGACAGGTAGGTGCAGTGGTCGACGCTCGCGGCGCCCAGCTCGCACGCCAGCTGGACACCGGGCCCGTACCCGAGCTGGTTGCCGTGCACGCGCAGGTCCAGCCCCGCGGCGCGCCCCGCTTGCAGGACCTCGCGGGATTCGTCCTCGGTGAAGGCGTGCGGCGAGTTCGGTTCGCAAAACACGTCGACCCAGCGGGCGTGCGGGGCGCACGCGGCTAGCATCGGCCCGGTGACCTCATCGAGGTAGTCGCGTCGGTCGGTATTGGCGGGTACGACGTGGGCGCCGAGGAACGTTGTCTCGTCGGTGACCTCGCGCGCCAGGCGCAACATCCGTGCCTCGGTGTCGATATCGAGGCCGTAGCCCGATTTGATCTCGATCGTCGCGCTGCCCTGGACACGTGCCCGCGTCAGCCGGAGCTGAAGCAGCTCGCGCAGCTCGTCGTCGCTCGCCTCGCGCGTTGCGGCGACCGTGACGTCGATGCCGCCGCCGTCATAGGCCTGGCCCGACATACGGGCGGTGAATTCGGCGGAACGGTCACCCGCGAAGATCAGGTGCGTGTGGGAGTCGACGAACGCGGGCAACACGCAGCGCCCGTCGACGTCGACCTGGGTATCGGCCGCGGGCGCGGCGCTACGCGCGCCGATCCACGCGATGCGTTCGTCTTCGACGATGAGCGCCGCATCGGGGCGGATACCAAGACCATCGTCATCCGTACCATCGCACGTGACGAGCTGGCTCATGCTGGTGATCAGTGTGCTGGCCATATCTCCTCCATCGCGGCTGAAAGGGCTGCTCCCACATCCCTTACTCGGTGTTGGTCCGCCGCGACGATACGCTCGCCGGCGACCACGACGTCGGTGACGTCTGCGGCGCTCGCGGTCATGACGATGCCGGTGGGCTCGCTGCCGGCGGTGCGGGTCGAATGCGCGTCGATGGCCACGACGTCGGCAGGCGCGCCAACGCAAAGCCCTGCGTGCTCGTAGCCGACCGGGACCGGGTTGGTGGCGATCTGCAGGAGCTGTCCGGGTGGGAAGTTCCCGCGATTGTGGCTGGTGAGCCGTTCGTGGCCCTCGAGCGCTTGGAGCTCGGCGAACGGATCGATGATGGCGTGCTGATCGGATCCGATCGCGAGGTGCGCGCCCGCGTCGATAAGCGCTCTCGCCGGACCGATGCCGTCGGCGAGATCGCGTTCGGTTGTCGGACAGAACGCAACCGTCGCGCCGGCTTCGGCGAGCAGGCGAATATCGGTCTCGGACAGGTGCGTGCCGTGAACGACCGAAGCATTCGCGTGCAGCATTCCGGTCTCGGCGAGCAGCGCGATCGGGCTCATGCCGTGCACCGCCTGGCACATCTCGACCTCAGCGAGCTGTTCGCTCGCGTGCACGTGCAGGATCCCGCCGCCTGCCGCCGTGGCAAGGCGCCGCAACTCGTCGGGGGTGAGCGCGCGCACAGAATGCGCCGCTAACCCGATGGTGGCCTCGCCGCCAGTCTCGCTCACGAGCCGGTCATGCCGGGCGAGGAAGGAGTCCATGTCGCCGTCACTGAAGCGCTGCTGCAACGGGTCGAGCTCGGTGTAGCCCGTGGCGTCCAGGCCGCCGTGCAGATAGCACACGTCGAGGAGCGTCAGCGCGATCCCGGCCTCGCGCGCGGCCGCAATGAGCGCCTTGCCCATCGCGTTCGGGTCGTCATAGGAACTGCCGCCAGGCGCATGGTGGACGTAGTGGAACTCGGCGACGGACGTGTACCCGGCGGCGACCATTTCGGCGTAGGTCGCGCGCGCGAGCGCGAAATAGCGATCTGGGTCGAGCCGCGAGGCCGCCTCATACATCCGAGTCCGCCATGTCCAGAAGGTGCCGCCATCGCCGTGCGTGCGCCCGCGCAGCGCGCGATGGAAGGCATGCGAGTGGGCGTTGAGCATGCCCGGAAGCGCTATACCCGGCAGCTCGATATCGTCCGCGGTTTTCGTGACGCTCGCCGTGATCTCGGCCCAGTGGCCGTCCACGGCCTTCAGGCGGACGTCGCGCTGGACGTTCCCGTCGATGAGGGCGTGGCTCGCGAAGTAGCTCGTCATCGCCCCTCTTCCGTGGCGAGGTAGGCCAGGACGTCGGTGAGGACCTCGATGCCGTGCGCGCAGTCGGTCAGTTCGGCCGATTCGTGCGGCGAATGCGACGTGCCGGTGGGGTTGCGCACGAACAGCATCGTCGCGGGTACGCCCGCATCGGCGATGATACCGGCGTCGTGGCCCGCCCCCGTGCCGAGGACGGGCAGCGAGAACCGTTCCGCAATGTCGGCGACGAGGTCGGTATCGAAATGCGTCGCGGGGGTCAGCGAAATGCGTTCCATGGCCGCGCCGCGCTCATCGACGGCGCTCGAGATTTTGCCGATAACGGCGTCGAGGTCGCAGACCTCGGGCGCGCGGGCGTCGAGGAAGAGCGTGACGCGCGAGGGGATCGCGTTGATCGCGCCGGGTTCCACATCGAGTTTGCCGACGGTCGCGAGCGTGCCCGTGGCTTCGGCGGCCTCCCGGATCGCGATGATGAGATGCGCTGCTTTCAGTAGGGCGTCATCACGGTCGACCAGTCGCGTAGTGCCCGCGTGGTCGGCGACGCCATCGATCGTGATGCGCCAGCGGCCGTGCGGCCAGATCGCGTCGGCGACGGCGAGCGGCGCGTCAGACATCGTCGCGAGATTGCGGCCCTGTTCGACGTGCAGCTCGACGTAGTGGCCGATGCGCTCGAGCGCCTGCGGATCGGGCGCGAACGTCGCCGCGCCGCGAGCCTCGGCAAAGGTGATGCCGTCGGAGTCGGTGAGCTGATCGAGGTCGTCGGCACCGACGACTCCGGTGAGCAGGCGCGACCCGCGGCAGGCAAGCGGGAAGCGTCCGCCTTCCTCCTCGGTGAAGTTCACGACCGCAATCGGGCGACGGGGCGTGATACCGCGCTCTTTCAATTCGTCGATCGCCAGCAGCGCGGACAGCACGCCGAGCGGGCCGTCGAACGCTCCCCCATCGGGTACCGAGTCGAGGTGGGAACCGGTGACAACGGCGTCGGCGCGGCCCTCGCCGTACCAGCCCCACTGGTTGCCCGCGGCGTCTTCCTCATAGGTCATGCCTCGCGCTTCAACCTGAGTGCGGAAGAAGGCCCGCAGCGCGGCATCTTCGTCGCTGAACGCGAAGCGCCGGTAGCCGCCGTCGGGCGTTTTGCCGATCTCGTCGATTTCGGCAAACAGCGCGGCGAGGCGGTCAGCGAGTGCCATGGCGGCCATCCATCGGGATGCGCAGGCCCTGCTCGTCGGCGACCTGCCGCGCCCGGTCATAGCCCGCATCGGCGTGGCGCAGCACGCCCATCGCGGGATCGTTGGTGAGCACACGAGCGAGCTTCTCCCCCGCGAGCGGGGTGCCATCGGCGACGCAAACCTGGCCCGCGTGGATGGACCGGCCCATGCCGACGCCGCCGCCGTGATGCAGCGACACCCAGGTCGCGCCGGACGAAGCCGCGGTCAGGGCGTTGAGCAGCGGCCAGTCGGCGATCGCGTCGGATCCGTCCTTCATCGCTTCGGTCTCACGGTAAGGCGAGGCGACCGAGCCGGTGTCGAGATGGTCGCGCCCGATGACGATCGGCGCTTTCAGCGTGCCGTTGGCGACGAGATCGTTGAAGACCTCGCCAGCCTTGTCGCGCTCGCCATGGCCGAGCCAGCAGATGCGTGCCGGCAGGCCCTGGAAGGCGATCTCCTTTTGCGCGCCGCGGATCCACGTGTGCAGCCGCTCGTTGTCGGGGAACAGCTTCAAGACGGCCTCGTCGGTCGCAGCGATATCACCCGGATCGCCCGACAGCGCCGCCCAGCGGAAGGGGCCCTTGCCTTCACAAAACAGCGGCCGGATATAGGCCGGTACGAAGCCCGGGAAGTCGAATGCGCGCGCATATCCGCCCTGGCGGGCCTCGTCGCGGATGGAGTTGCCATAGTCGAAGACTTCGGCCCCTGCATCGAGGAAGCCGACCATCGCTTCGACGTGGCGGGCCATCGACTCGCGGGCGCGCGCAGTGAAGCCCACCGGGTCGCGTTCCGCCTCGATCGCCCAATCCGCAAGCGCAATCCCGCTCGGCAGGTAGCTCAGTGGATCATGGGCGGAGGTCTGGTCGGTGACGATATCGACCTCGATGCCGCGCGCGAGGATCTCGGGCAGCACGTCCGCGGCATTGCCGACCAGACCGACCGACAGCGCGCGTGAGTCGGCCTTGGCGGCCTCGACTCGGGCGATCGCATCGTCGAGGTTATCTGCGACCTCATCAAGGTAGCGGTGCTCCACGCGGCGGTGCAGGCGGTGCGGGTCGACGTCGACGATGAGGCAGACGCCGCCGTTGAGCGTGACGGCCAGCGGCTGCGCGCCGCCCATGCCGCCGCAGCCCGCGGTGAGGGTCAGCGTGCCGGTGAGCGACCCGCCGAAGCGCTTATCGGCGATCGCGGCGAAGGTTTCGAACGTGCCCTGCACGATGCCCTGCGTGCCGATGTAGATCCACGAGCCGGCCGTCATCTGGCCGTACATCGTCAGGCCCATGGCCTCGAGCTTGCGGAACTCGGGCCACGTCGCCCAGTCGCCGACGAGGTTGGAGTTCGCGATGAGCACGCGCGGCGCCCATTCGTGCGTCTGCAATACGCCGACGGGCTTTCCCGACTGGACGAGCATCGTCTCGTCTTCGCGCAGATCGCGCAGCGTCGCCACCATCGCGTCAAAGGCCTGCCAACTGCGTGCAGCCCGGCCGGTGCCGCCATAGACGACGAGGTCATCGGGCCGCTCGGCGACCTCGGGATCGAGGTTGTTCATGAGCATCCGCAGCGGCGCTTCGGTGCTCCAGGAGCGGGCGGTCAAATCGGTGCCGCGCGGGGCGGCGACGGGGCGGGGCGAGCTCATATATTCTCCTTGCGTCCGGCCGCGAGTGCGGCTCCGCTCGCCACGAGGGTGACGGCGATATCAATGTCGTGAGAAAGGAATCGGTCGGGCCCAGGTCCCGCCACACCGGCGGCCGCAAGGGCGTCAATGACGCGGCTGGCCGAGGGTGAGGGGGCAAGCGGCGCCCGCAGCTGCAGGCCGCGGGCAGCGCACAGGATCTCGATCCCAATGACGCGCGTGAGGCCATCGATCACCCGACGCAGCTTGCGTCCGGCGGCCCAGCCCATCGAGACGTGGTCTTCTTGCATCGCCGAGGAAGGAATCGAATCGACAGAGGCGGGCGCGGCCAGGCGCTTGAGTTCGGAGACGATACCCGCCGAGGTGTACTGGGCGATCATCATCCCGGAATCGACCCCGACCTCGTGCGCGAGGAAGGGTGCCAGGCCGTGACTGCGCTTGGTATCGAGCAGGCGGTCGGTTCGCCGTTCGCAGATCGAGGCCAGATCGGCGCACGCGATAGCAAGGAAGTCGAGGATGTATCCGACGGGCGCGCCGTGGAAGTTGCCGTTGGAGGCGATCTGCCCGTCGTAAATCACCGGGTTATCGATCGCGGCCGACAACTCCCGCGTCGCGATCGTGGTAGCGAAGTCGAGCGTGTCACGCACGGCACCCGTCACCTGGGGAGCGCATCGCAGCGAATAGGCGTCTTGAACGATCCCGTCGTCGACGTCCTTGTGCGAGGCGCGAATCTCGCTATCGGCCATGAACTCGGTGATCTGCGCCGCGGACTTTTGCTGCCCCACCTGGGGGCGCAGCGCTATGAGCTCGGGGGCGAATGCCGCATCGGTGCCGAGCAGCGCGTCAACACTCATCGCGGTCGCGAGGTCCGCGGTGTCGAGCAAGACGTGGAGGTCAGCGATCGCAAGGCACGCCATGGCGAGCATGCCATCGGTGCCATTGATGAGCGCGAGGCCCTCCTTCTCGGTCAGCTCCACGGCAGCGATGCCGCACTCGGCGAGTGCGTCGGCCGCGCTCAGCTCCGCGCCTTTGACCCGGACCCGGCCCTCCCCCATGAGCGCAAGCGCGCAGTGCGCGAGGGGCGATAGATCACCGGAGCAGCCGAGCGATCCATACTCGTGCACGACGGGGACGATGCCGGCGTTTAAGACATCGAGATAGGTCTGCAGCGTCTCGGGCCGGATGCCCGTGTGGCCGGTCGCAAGCGACTGGATGCGGATCGCCATCATGGCGCGCGTAACCTCGTCTTCGACCTCTTGGCCGCTGCCGGCGGCATGCGAGCGGACGAGCGAACGCTGCAGCTGCGCGCGGCGATCTGGCGGAATATGGGTGGTCGCAAGGGCACCGAATCCCGTGGAGACGCCATAGTGCGGCGTATCGGATCCGGCAAGGGTGTCGACGACGGTGCGGGCCTCGCGCACTCGCTGCCATGCGGCAGCAGATAGGTCTAAAAGTGCGCCATGCCGCGCAATGACGACGACGTCATCGATCGTTAGCGGCTCATCGCCGATGATGATTCGTGGCATGTGCCTAGTTAAACAGACAATGTGTTCGGCAGCACAATTGCCTCGGCTTGTGAGTGGCTCTACCTGCGACTCTCCTCGGGGCAAAAAGCACCTCTCGCCCCACGAACGGGTGCCTACGCCGGGCCTTTCTTCTGCTCCCCGCCTCGGTACCCAAGCCGGGCGGTGTCTTTGCGAGCCCGGCTCCCACCTACGCTTCGGAGCCCAACATGCCACGTTATTCTGCTGGCCGTTATGAGCATGGCCAGAACTATCTCACGGATCACGCCGTCATCCGCCGGATCATCCACCTCGTCGGTCAAGTCCCTTGTAGTGGTGTAACGGCGTTTTCCTCTCGTTTGGGGTTTTAGCTTGCTAGTGCGGGCGTGTCGGTATCGGTCATGGTCG
>NZ_MQVR01000149.1 GCF_001907295.1 Bowdeniella nasicola | reverse complement strand
GCGAACCCCATCGAGGTCCCACTGGTGCGCTCCTGGTGGCTCAGCAAGAAAAAAGGCAAAGAAGCATGGGTACACGCCGAAGTCATCGACGGCGAAGTCCGCTACAAAGTCCGCCACGATGCCAACGGACCCACAGGTGACGACGACGGAACGATCAACCGGAAAGGTGCCAAATCGGTCGCCGATGGTACGCCAATCGACTATAACTACATCCGTGCCCAGTCTCGTGCAGGACGGATGGGCGCGCACCTCATCGCGGTAGTAGGTGAGGCTACGCGCGGACGCGTGTATGTAACGCCCACTGCGGCACAAGCCGAGGCTGCCGTAGTCCCAAGGCCTGAGGATGTGCCCGATGGCGACATCTTCGATTGGCCAGGACGAATCAACGTCTTTCGTTACGGGATGACCCAATGGGCGGATCTGTTTACGAATCGGCAGCTGGTTGCGCTCACGACGTTGAGCGACCTCGTGGGCGAGGCCCGGGAGCGTGCACTCACCGACGCACTTGCGGCAGGCATGGAGCCCGGAGCGCGCCTCGAAGACGGCGGCACCGGAGCCGAAGCCTACGCAGACGCCGTTGCGACGTACCTCACCCTCGCAGTAGGAAGACAGACCGATCGCCTTTCGTCGCTCGCAAGTTGGCAGTCCAACGGTGAGAAGGTCCGGAATGTATTCGGGAGACAGGCTCTTCCTATGGTCTGGGATTACGCGGAAGTGAATCCGTTTTCCAGATCCTCAGGTGGGTTCGCTGGGAATGTGGAGTGGGTAGAGAAGGCAGTTGCCCATACTCCGGCATTCAGTTCGTCGGTGGCGGTGCAGGCAGATGCTGCAACGCGCTCTTACGATGGGCTCGCCATTTCGACTGATCCGCCCTACTACGACAACATTGGTTACTCGGATCTCTCGGACTATTTCTACGTGTGGCTTCGTCGGTCGCTCAGTACGATTCAGTCCAAGACTGTCGGCACCATGCTGACGCCAAAGGCCGAGGAACTCGTCGCGAACCCGTATCGTCATGGTGGGAAGGCAGGGGCCGAACAGTTCTTCATTGAAGGATTCAATTCCGTCTTTGCACGGGTGCGACAGGGGGCCAACCTGAGCATTCCGATGACGATCTACTATGCATACAAGCAACAGGACACCCGCGACGCCGGAACATCCTCCACTGGTTGGCATACCCTTCTCGATGGTCTGATCGAATCAGGCTGGGAAGTGACAGCTACCTGGCCAATGCGTAGCGAGCGTGGTGGTCGCTTGATTAGTGTCGGCACCAACGCATTGGCCTCATCCATCGTGTTAGCCTGCCGCCCGCGCCCGGAAGAGGCACCGGCAACGACCCGGCGCGCGTTTGTGGCCGCGCTGAAGTCCGAGCTTCCCGAGGCGCTACGTACCCTTATGCAGGGTGCAATTGCACCGGTAGACCTCGCCCAGGCAGCTATCGGTCCGGGAATCTCGGTGTTCTCGCGCTATTCACGAGTGCGTGAGGCGGATGGGTCGGACATGAGCGTGAAGGATGCGCTCCTTCTCATCAATTCGACGCTCGACGAGGTGATTGGCGAGCAGGAGTCCGACTTTGATCCGGACACGCGCTTCGCGGTGAAGTGGTACCGGCAATACGGTTGGGCGCGGGAGAACTCCGGTATCGCGGATCAGCTTGCACGATCCTCCGACACATCGATTGGCGCACTCGAACGCGGCGGCATCTTCGAAGCGAAGGGCGGCAAGGCTCGCCTGCTCTCGCCGTCTCATCTCGAAGGAGCCTGGGACGCAGCAGCCGACGA
>NZ_MQVR01000148.1 GCF_001907295.1 Bowdeniella nasicola | reverse complement strand
GTCTGCCTGGGCAGGTTACCTTGGTACAACCAAGGCTGGAACCAGCATCTACAACATCAAGACCCAGGTCAATAAGCGCCTGACCGGCTGGAAGAATCGGGTCAATGGCTACGTCGTCAAGAGCATCAAGGGGTGGAATGACACAACATGGCGTGCTCGCTTCCGGGAGACAATCGTCAAAAAACGTGCCCTGATTGTGCTGCACCCTAAGCTCAACTCTGGTAACTCGGATTATGTGCCGCGCGGAAAGTCAACTGGAGGCCACTTCAATGTCGGTGCTGGATACCTTGAGAATGGGAAGGTGCTGATTTTTGAGCCCTACTCATTTGGAGGGTCGGTTCAGGCGAAGATGGTGTGGGATCGGGTTGGCCAGGTAGCGAAGGCAAACCAGAACAATACAAGTCAGCGGAACATTGCGTATTAGGCGACTTATTTCGTTGATGGTGGGGGCGGTGGCTATGCTCGCCGCCGCCCCCGCGTGTACCTCGGTCGATATCGGTTCGCCAACGCCAACTGCGACTGAGATCACTACTGGGGGTGCGCAACCGGGACATTCCGTCCCGAGTGATCTGCCGGTTTCTGAACGTGACAAAGTGGAGTCGGGTCCGGAAGAGCTTTCGCGATCGGTACGTTTCGATTCAGGTAAGAGCATCGACTATTCCGATGCGCAGATGTCGGGAACGTACTTCACTCGCTGGGATAAGAAAAACGACGGTTCTGCTGAGGTAGTTCGTGCGGCCGATGGAACTGTTGTTCTTCGTCTAGAGCAGCCGGGGAAGAAACGGTATATTGCTCGAATCCTAGTGATCGGGGAAAAAGCCTACGTGGCGGACTGCCCCCATTATGATGAACTGGACGAAGCTCCGCCGAAGTTGTATCAGTACGATCTGACGAATGGCTCCAGGGTTGAAATTCCTCCGCCCGGCGGAGAAAAATGGACTGTTTGGGGATCCATGCTTGAGAATATTCACGGAACGCCAGTGTGGTTCGCTGATCGGAGCGATCCCGCCGCAGAAGAGTATCGAAACTGTCTTGTACGCATTGACGGTATGAAATCTGAACTCATCTATTGCCCGGAAGACAATGTACTTTCAGATCCCAGAGAGTCGGCCGGCGGAGTTACCGTCCTTATGCTACCCAAAAAGGTGCCTGAGCAGAGTCCTTATACATTCGAGGTCGAAGTGTCCCTGGATGGTAAAAGTGTCCGAAAGCTGGGTGACGACGAATCGGGTTTGGCGTCGCACGGACTCTCGTATGCTGGTTGGGATGTATGGGCCCAAGGACAACGCAGCGACCCGCTGAATGTTACTGATGTCCCTGTCCTGTTCAATGGGCCGAATAATGAGCGCTGGTTCTTCGAAAGAGCAGTGCCGAAATCAATTATCCAATGTGGTGGAAAAGTTTACTGGTGGCAGCAGCCTCCTCTTGACAAAGAGGATTTGGGGCGCCAAATGCACGAGTGGGTGCCGGGAGAGACGCGCACGACCGTGGTAGCTAAAAGTACACCAGGCGGGCTTGCGGGCGGCATCAAATGTTCCAACGGCTATCTGACTTGGGTAGAGACCACTCAGGTAGAAGAATCGCCTATTGACAGCTTTTACTACATCAAGGTGGGTGACTAGCTGAGATAGCGGTGAAGTGGCGATGTAGCTGCCGAGTTCACCGGCTGGTCGACGGCGAGCTGGGCTCCCGAGGCCTCGCAGAAGTCGCAGCGCTGCTAGAAAATCCGGCCCGTGCCTTTATCCGGCTCTTCCGGTTTCAGAGTGCGTGACGCGGTCTCTGACTGCCGGGTGTTGGTGATGAATGAGAGCGGGCCTTGGGTGAAGATAGAAGTTCCTC
>NZ_MQVR01000147.1 GCF_001907295.1 Bowdeniella nasicola | reverse complement strand
CAGCCCGGCAGGGTCGACAATATGGGTAGCGGTCATCGTGCGGCCTTTCTTGAGTGAGTTGTAGAAGATGAACTCGAGGATCACGCGGTGACCGCACTGCTGTCCAGCACGACCACCCCGCTACACCACTATGAGGGACTCAACTCGTAACGCTCGATCGGGTCTCTCTCCCCGGCTCATCCCCGCGAGCGCGGGGAGCTGGCAATACGTAAGCCACGAACAGTCGTCATGGACGGCTCATCCCCGCGAGCGCGGGGAGCTGCGATCCTCGTGTGCACCGAAAATGCGTGGCGACGGCTCATCCCCGCGAGCGCGGGGAGCTGCATGTGACTCCGTTTAGGCATGCGTTCATGAGAGGCTCATCCCCGCGAGCGCGGGGAGCTGTGTCGGCGCGGTCATGCTGCAACTCCTAGCGGCGGCTCATCCCCGCGAGCGCGGGGAGCTGTCAGTCGTCACACCATCAGCGGAAAGCAGCGCCGGCTCATCCCCGCGAGCGCGGGGAGCTGCACTGTCGACCTGTATTGGGATCTCGAGTCGGGGGCTCATCCCCGCGAGCGCGGGGAGCTGTCGAGGGGTTGCTGGGCTCGATTGATCGGCGGCGGCTCATCCCCGCGAGCGCGGGGAGCTGGCTGTGGTATCACTTGGGAGGACCCCGAGCGTCGGCTCATCCCCGCGAGCGCGGGGAGCTGCTGAACCAACGCCGGGTGAGCCAAATCGCCATCGGCTCATCCCCGCGAGCGCGGGGAGCTGCCTGGATAGTGTCGGTGAACGCGCCCGGCTTGAGGCTCATCCCCGCGAGCGCGGGGAGCTGGTTTATGCGCTTTTAAACCCGGTGTCCGGATTCGGCTCATCCCCGCGAGCGCGGGGAGCTGCCGACAGCCGTCGCGACACTGTCAAAAACCTTCGGCTCATCCCCGCGAGCGCGGGGAGCTGTCCTGTTGGGTCTCGGTGCGTTGGTCGTCGTTGGGCTCATCCCCGCGAGCGCGGGGAGCTGGTCATTGAGCGAACCTCCCATCATTAACTGCTCTGGCTCATCCCCGCGAGCGCGGGGAGCTGCAGTTATGACGCGGCCTCTTTCCGCGCCCTGCGGGCTCATCCCCGCGAGCGCGGGGAGCTGCCGTCTTGGCGCTGGTAGGTGCGGCGCGTGAGCGGCTCATCCCCGCGAGCGCGGGGAGCTGCATCGCGCAGAAAATCCGGACAGTCTTGTTTACGGCTCATCCCCGCGAGCGCGGGGAGCTGCTTGGGGGTGGCCATGAGATATTCTCCTACTTCGGCTCATCCCCGCGAGCGCGGGGAGCTGGAGGAGGGCGGCGACGGTGAGTAGTTTCGCGCAGGCTCATCCCCGCGAGCGCGGGGAGCTGTTAGCGTCTTGGTTAATGCTCGTGATCGCACGCGGCTCATCCCCGCGAGCGCGGGGAGCTGATGAGGTTTTAACCTGCGCGGCTTGACTGTTAAGGCTCATCCCCGCGAGCGCGGGGAGCTGGTAGCGGCCCCGTAACCGCCCGCCTGGCATTTCGGCTCATCCCCGCGAGCGCGGGGAGCTGCTTGGTATTTCGATTCCGCCGCAGATGTATCAGGGCTCATCCCCGCGAGCGCGGGGAGCTGCTTATGGAGGGTACACTGAACATCGGTCCGGCGGGCTCATCCCCGCGAGCGCGGGGAGCTGGCGCTCTAGCCAAGTGGTGGGGTGCGGGATGTAGGCTCATCCCCGCGAGCGCGGGGAGCTGTTGGAGGTGGATCGCGGAGGTGTTCTGATGATCGGCTCATCCCCGCGAGCGCGGGGAGCTGGTAGAGGCCCGACTCGGAGATGATGGAGAGCTCGGCTCATCCCCGCGAGCGCGGGGAGCTGCCGAC
>NZ_MQVR01000146.1 GCF_001907295.1 Bowdeniella nasicola | reverse complement strand
TGAGTTGTAGAAGATGAACTCGAGGATCACGCGGTGACCGCCCTGCTGTCCAGCACGACCACCCCGCTACACCACTATGAGGGACTCAACTTCGGCCAGTGGTGGCTGACGTACCGCTATGAACTCTCCACCAAACTCGGGGCGATCCACGTAGCGGGAGCCGGTCGTGTAGAACTTATAGCCACCAGTACGCAGATCGGAGCCGAGGTGGATACCTGCTTTCCCGTAAAACAATCCCTTCGGATCCAACGTCAGGCAGGTGTAGTAGGTGCCGCCGTCTGCCTTCTGGTAGGTCCATGCGACGTAGTCGCCTTTGTAGGCGAGCTGATTGACGATGCCTTGCACATTCGGCTTATCTTTATGAGCCCGCCGCGCGAACTCACCGATATAGCGGGTGCCGTACCAAAACTGCATACCAGCGCTCGTAATCGTTCCTTCCAGCGTGGAGCCGTTATACCAAGCGATCTGATACGGGGTGATGCGGATCGATTGCGTCCAGCCTGCCAGGCCTACTTGGATGGCGTTGGTGGCGAGTTTGTCGGCCGTAATCGACCGCGCCCCAATCCGAGCGGCGTTGAGGTAGCCGGTGGTGATCTTGCCAGCATCCAACGCGGCGATCTTCGCCGACGTGACCGCTGCGTCCTTGATCATCGCATTGGTGATGTATCCGTTGGCGATCGTCAACTTGTCGGACGTGATCGATCCGGCGGCAATCCGCCCAGCAGCTAAATACCCGGAGGTGATCTTCGAGGCCGAGAGCGACCCGATTTTCGCGTCGGTGATCGCGGCGTCCGCGATGTGTGCGGTGCCGATGGCGGCGTCTGCAATGTGTGCTTGGCTGATCGCTTTCGACCCGATCATCGCAGCACCCACCGGTGTCTGTTCCCATTGGTTGTTGGTGAGGATGTATTGGCGGGCGATCACGCCGTCTACACGCACTTGCCATAGCGCGCCCTCCGGTCGGCCAGCCGCGTCCGCTACGCTCGGGTCAACAACGGCAACCGTGAGCCGCCCATCCGAAGTCATCGCAACGTCGTGGGCATCCTGCGCTAACTGGGTAGCGCCAGCGGCTGTGGTCTTGGCCTGGTCGATCTCCACCTGCGCCGAAGCCATCTGAGTGGCGACAGCATCGGCGGCGGTTTGTGCGTCGTGTGCAGCGGCGAGGGCGTGGTCGACCTCTGCGCGGGCGGCGTCGAGTTCCGCGCTGATCTGGGCATGGTTCAGGTCAGTAGCGAGTGCCACCCAGCCAGGCTGCCCGGTGTCGGTGAGCCGGTATATCCAGATTTCGGTGGTTTCGCCGTTCTGCTTGAACCATGTGTCGCCGAGCTGCGCCTTCTCGGGTTGGGCACTGCCGTAGTGGTTGGTGTTCTTCCCATCCGCTGAAGCGAGTGCGAATCCGGCCGCATCCGACGCAGCCACCGCCGTATTGATGGCGGTCTTGACTTGCCTGGTGACAGACGTGAACTTCCGAGCTACGGTTCCAAGTTCGACCGAGATGTACTGGCCTGTGAGCGGGTTGTACTCGTAGGCCACCACCCGTGCCGTGAGCGCAATCCCAAGATCAGCGTGGCGGACGGTCACGGTGTCGCCGAGTTCGACGGTTTCCAGCCGTGCGAGATCAGCGTATTCACGGGTTTGTGAAAGGTCAGTGAAGCGGATCTTGTACGAAGCGGACGGCTCATCCACATGTCTTGCGTTGAATTCTCCTGCCGCCAGACGGCGTAGTTCGCCGTGTGCTTGGTCGAGTGGAAGCTCGCCTTCACGTGGGTTGTCTTTGTCGGTGATGGCTTTGACTTGTCCGTAGCGGATGACGCGGATACGCGGCACCACATAAGAGCTGAACTTCGGCGAATCCACATAGAGCTCGGGTAGGAGTAGGCCGTCGTAGCCGACCGGCAAAATCCGCGTCACCACCGTCGAAAAATCAATAGTTGAGTCCCTCATAGTGGTGTAGCGGGGTGGTCGTGCTGGACAGCAGGGCGGTCACCGCGTGATCCTCGAGTTCATCTTCTACAACTCAC
>NZ_MQVR01000145.1 GCF_001907295.1 Bowdeniella nasicola | reverse complement strand
CAAGACCCTCGGCTGGAAGACCCCCGCCGAAGTCTTCGGCGAAGCACTACAATCCCTGAAACAGGCCGGTGTTGCAACCACCGGTTGAACCTGCCTGATGTGCCAGTAGACGCTTCTAGCCCTGAGGATTCCGAACCGGCTGACCTTCCTGGCGCGATCTCTCGCCCCGTTCAGGAAGCAGAAAACCCGCTTGAAGAGGGACTGCGCCAGGCGGAAGAGGCACTGCGCCAGCGGCTGCTCGACGACCCCAACGACCAGCAGGCCTTTGCCACCTTGGCACGACTCGTCTCGGTGGGCGCCCGATATGAGGAAATGCCCGATCCGTTGACGGCCGATGAGCTTCCTGCCGACCAGCGCGAACGTATCAACACTGCCGTTTGGGCTCTTGCTGATGAATACGTCGGCAACTCGCGCGCGTGGTACCCGCTGATCCAGCTTGCTCGCCTCTCGCTGAATGAGGACCGAGAAAGCGCGATTAGGCGACTGAATACCGCCTGTGAACGCGAGGACACCGGCGTCGCGCTCTTCGAATCACTGCAAATGCTGCGACGCGCCAGTCTGCCGGGCGAGGCAGTCCAGTTGGGTGTCGGAAACTGGGACCCGACCACGCACGTGACGGATGCCGGACGCCAGCTGGTTCGCGCCGCCTGTGAGGCTGGCCGACCTGCCGAGGCCGAACGATTGCTGAAATCGCTGCGGGATGCCAGCGACGAATCGGAGGACTTTACCGACCTCGATGTGGCGATTCAAGATGCCTACGCGGCGCGAGGTTAAACGACTCATCACCACCCTCGCTTGAGGGAGCCGAGTTCGTAGTAACGAGTGCTGAACTGGACCCAAAGCAACCTGCACATTCGTGCAAACGGGTAGAAGTCGGTTGAACACTCGTCGTACTATGCAGCCCACCGCTCGGAGGTGTTAGCCTCG
The DNA here is from genome assembly GCF_001907295.1 of Bowdeniella nasicola. GTDB lineage: Bacteria > Actinomycetota > Actinomycetes > Actinomycetales > Actinomycetaceae > Bowdeniella > Bowdeniella nasicola. The sequence continues at coordinate 1,111 of NZ_MQVR01000145.1, read as the reverse complement.
AAGTGGTTATCAAGGGAGATGCTGCATGAGTTCGTCAATGACAACGCACAAGCGTCCGTTGCCTCGTCAGACTGAAAGTTCGACAATCAACGTCCGCGATGGACGAATCGTGCTTCCAGCGAGCCCGCAGGCAGGACCACCGTCGTGGCTCCTGAAACTTGCCGCTGCGCTGACCGGAGCAATTCTTGCGGCTTTCGTCGCAGTCCATATGGTCGGCAACATCAAAGCGTACGTTGGGTCCGAGCATTTCAATGACTATGCGCACTGGTTGCGCGTTGCGGGTGAGCCGCTACTGCCGGAGATGGGTTTGCTGTGGGCCTTTCGCGTGGTCCTGCTGATTTCGATCATCATCCATATCGCTGCGACACTAGCGCTGACGTTCCGTTCGAGGTCCGCTCGCGGACCATATCGCGCGCGCGGGTTGAGGGCCGAGTCATGGGTCTCTCGAACGATGCTTATCACCGGGATCGCGCTGCTCGGTTTCATCATCATTCACATTCTGGATCTCACGACCGGGCACCTTAACGGGGCTTTCCAGGCGCCGACTCACACCAGTTCGTTTGCGTACGAAAACCTCATCGCCTCATTTTCGCGGCCACTGTTTTCGCTGCTCTATCTCGTCGCGATGGGGGCGCTCGCTGTGCACCTTATTCACGGCCTGTGGCTGCTGGCGACCGACTTTGCTGTGACCGGTCCCCGGACACGGCGAGTTTGGAAGGTGATCGCATATGCGGCCGGAATTGTCATCGCATTCGTCAATATGAGTGTGCCGCTCGCGGTGCTGACGGGGGTGCTGTCATGATCGAGAAGGCTCAATCAACACCCCTCACCGTTGAGGTGGGAACGACCCTGTCGGCGCACAGTCCTGACGGAGATCCAGCAACTGCGTGGCAGCGAGCGAAGGACAGCTATCGGTTGGTCTCGGCACTCAATCGCCGAAAGTTCTCGATCGTTGTCATCGGTACGGGGCTTGCTGGCTCGGGAGCCGCGGCAGCATTAGCCGATCTGGGATACCACGTCGGTCAAGTCCCTTGTAGTGGTGTAACGGCGTTTTCCTCTCGTTTGGGGTTTTAGCTTGCTAGTGCGGGCGTGTCGGTATCGGTCATGGTCG
>NZ_MQVR01000144.1 GCF_001907295.1 Bowdeniella nasicola | reverse complement strand
CGGGGGGTTAAAGTCCACTCATCATCAGGGACCTCGATGCTTATCCCCAACACCCCTGCCCGATCGGCGTGCCCACACTCAACTCTGAAGAGCCGCTTTACGCTGCTATTTAATGCCAAAGATCAGCTGCGTAGTGATTTGTCTCTGACCGCTGCCCAACAAGCCAAGGAATTCGGCATCGACATCAAGGCCGTTGGAACCACATGGGACGAGATTTACAAACTCGGAAAGTCTAATGCCGTGATGTGGGGTGGCGGGCGTCATCATCCCGGTCAGATCTATACGTTCTACTCCTCGAAGGCATGGAACGTGGGATACAACAACATTGCGCAATATGGTAACCCCAAGGTTGATGAGTATCTCGAGAAGGCGCTCCACTCTCGCAGCCAGGACGAGGCAAACGAATGGTGGAAGAAGGCCCAATGGGATGGTTCCACGGGATTTGCAACATCTGCGGATGCCCCGTTGATCTGGTTGGTTAGCCTCGATCATGTGTACTACGTGAAGAATGATCTGGATCTCGGCACTCAGCCGTTGCAGTCCCACGGTCACGAATGGCAGCTCTTTGGGAACATTGCAACGTGGCGGCTGAAAGGCTAAACCTGAGCCACAGGGTGGCCATCAGAGTACTTCGGATGGCCACCCTGCTTTTGGGATTGACTCTGCTCACCTTCGTCCTTATTCACTATTCGCCGCTTGATCCAATTCAGGCCTACGTCGGTTCTCGGAATGACGTAACCGATGCGCAGTTAGAGGCGCTGCGCGCCCGGTGGGGTCTTGACGAGCCCTTGCCGACGCGCTTCGGACTGTGGATCACGGCGCTTGCGTCCGGTGATTTTGGTACGAGTTTTCTTTACCACGAGCCCGTTCTTGACGTCATCATTAGAGCATTCTTAAATTCTTTGGTGCTGATGATGGTTTCGTGGGTGCTAGCCAGCTTGCTCGGGTATGCCCTGGGTGTACTGGCGGCATTTCGTCGGGGAAGGTTCTTGGATCGTTTGATTCGGTGGTACGCATTTACCCTGGTCTCGGTCCCGTCCTATGTTCTTGGGCTCGTACTGCTGATTGTCTTTGGCGTTTGGCTTCAGTGGTTCCCGATCGGGCTGTCCACGCCTGTCGGGATGATGAGTGACGACGTGACATTTGCCGATAGGCTAAGGCATTTCGTTCTCCCATGCCTGACTCTCACCTTTCTTGGAGTCGCCAATGTTGCATTGCACACCAGAGAAACGATGAATGATGTGCTGACTAGTGATTACGTGCTGTTCGCCCGCGCCCGGGGGCTTTCAGATTGGCGTATCTTCCGTGCCCACGGATGGCGTAACTCGATTCTGCCGGTGACCATGCTTCAGTTTGCCTACTTTAGTGAGCTTTTTGGTGGCTCGGCTCTGGCGGAAATCGTGTTTTCTTATCACGGTCTAGGTTCGGTCATGACGAAGGCGGGATTACACGGCGATGTTCCGCTGCTCCTTGGCACGGTTATCATCGCGAGCCTGTTCGTGTTCTTTGGCAATCTATGTGCGGATATCGTTGCCGAAGTCGTCGATCCGCGGGTGAGGAGGTCTCGGCGTGCGCTCTCAAAACCCTCGTAACCGACTGGTGTTCTCTCTAGTCTTTGTCGGCCTGCTAATCGCTACGGTCCTGGTGAGTTCCTGGTTGCTGCCGGCCACGAGCATTGAGCCAGGATACGCACAGCGCAATCTTTTCATCAGCACAACACATCCATTCGGAACGGATTGGTTGGGACGTGATATGTTCGCTCGAACCATGATGGGGATGCGGCTATCACTGGTCATTGGGTTGGTTACCGCAGGTCTAAGTTCGTTGATTGCTGTCGTTTTAGGTGCTATTGCTGCCCTTGGTGGATCAGTGGCTGATCACATTGTCTCGTGGCTGATAGATCTGTTCATCGGGATGCCACACCTCGTGTTTATGATTCTGATTGCTTTCGTAGCGGGCGGCGGAGTCAAGGGCGTCATTTTGGGGGTGGGCCTGACACATTGGCCGAGCTTGGCGCGCCTGATCCGAGCCGAGATTATGAAGCTCGCGACGGAACCCTACGTGGAGGTATCGCGTCGCACTGGGTTTGGGCGGCTCCGGGTCTTTTGGTCGCACATCTTGCCACAAGTTGAGTCCCTCATAGTGGTGTAGCGGGGTGGTCGTGCTGGACAGCAGGGCGGTCACCGCGTGATCCTCGAGTTCATCTTCTACAACTCACT
>NZ_MQVR01000143.1 GCF_001907295.1 Bowdeniella nasicola | reverse complement strand
GGGAAGCTGACACCGGTCGAGTTCGAGAGCATAATGATGGATGCCGTCGCTTTGGCGGCATGAACCCCGGACTCAAGCAAACCTTCAGCAGACCCATGCTACGCTTAGGGCGATGTCGGACAGCTTTTCTGAAACTGCCTAGCAGTGGCTCAATGACGTTCGCATCAGGGATGTTCGCGACGAGCTCGAAAGGGATTATCAATAACATTCGTGGTCTCCGTGGTGATTTATCACAGTTCTTGGTGAAAGCGTTTTCCAGTCAGCCTCGGAGGGGTGCTCTTGCGAGAGGGTTCTCTCGGCAATGGCGCTGATTTCTTACTATTGAATGGTCAAACAAAGGGGTTGGAAAGTGGAGTTTCTAATCTATGCAATGGCTGCACTCGCGGCAATTCTGATTATCTTCAGTCCTAAGCGTGAAAGACTGGCTTTTTCTCTCGCCTTGGGAAGCTTCGGTATCTCTGCGTTTCTTTATATGGTGTCTGTGTCGGGGTCTTGGGTGCCTCCGGTAAATCTCTAGGAGTGCGGCAGTGAGCGAGAAAACAGTATCTGATTCGATGTCTTCCGGCGATGGACTACCTCCCGTGGAGTCTCCATGGGTGAAAAGAGTGTTCTCCGCGGGAACATTCAATTTTGCTGTCGCTACTGCTGCGGCTCTCATCATGCTCATCCCGGTGGGCATGGCCACTGTGTGGCTGGGAATCATCAAGGGGGAGTCGCCCTGTATTCTGTGCGGCCAAGAACGCTTCGGTATGGTGCTCATCGCGCTCAGTGCGCTGTTCATCCTGCGTTATGGACCGCACCGGAAGTACTATGCGATGCTGATCTTAGCTGCGTTCTTTTACCTCTATACAACCGTCCGCCATTGGAGCAACTTCTTCGTTTTCGACACGAACCAGGGGCTGGCGGAATCAGTGTTGGGTGCCCACACCTACACGTGGGGTGTGTTCACCTACTGGGTGGTGCTCGCCTGTGCCGGTATCGGCCTGTTCTGGTTGGGACGTAACGAAAAACTGCGCGAACAGTTCGGTGCCCGACGTCCCACCGCTCAACCCATTAGTCGATACGCCAAAGTGGTCGGGGTCGTCATCATCATCATCACGCTGCTGAATTCCGCGCAGTTCTTCGTCATTAACGGCCCGCCGCCATTTTCTGGAACTGGTTGTGGGAGTGGGCGCTGCCCACAGCGCTTCACCTGGGACATCACCAAGACTGCGCCTAATTGGAGGATGGAAGTCTGGGAGCGTTTTAAGATGCCGACTCTCGACGGCCACAGCCCAGACATGGTGCATATTCCTGGCGTCCACCAAGTCTCTGGTTTGAAGACTGGCAGCGCTGAAGGCTCGCCTATGGCCCCAACCGGAAAACTGGAGGTCCTCGACTCTACGCCACTTGGATTCGAAGCGACTGGACAATTCGGCCAAGGACGAGCCGGCGGCATCGCCTACGACGAGGACAGTGGGCTGTTCGGCATCGTTTCCACCGCCGGAGGTCTCTACTACACGAATGATGACTTCGTCACTGTGGAAGCAAGCGCCATCATTGACCGGGTCAACGGCTGGGACATCACCCACACCGCAGACGCCATGTTCTTCGGGCCGGGCAAGCTGGTTGCCATGGCGTGGAACAAGACCCTCTACGGTTCGGAGCTCTTGCCGCCCGACGAGGTCGACCCAGACGAGGCATGGATGGACTATCTGGAGTCGACTGGCAACCTCGGGTCAGCCTTTGGAGTCAAGCAGCGCATGAGACTGGTTACGACTCGGGCCAAGGCAGCGTTCTCCCTTGCGGTGGCAAAAGATGATACGTCCGACGGGTATCTGCTGGTCTCAGTTCCATCAAAGAAGAACAAGAGCATCGTCATCGCCCAGTACGGCAAGAATCATAAGCTGGTGCGTGAGGGAGTATTGAAGGCCAACGACGAGGATATGAAGGTCGAAGACTACTACCCAGTCAGTGCTGAAATCGCCGACGGCAAGCTTTACGTGCTGTCGAAGACCTACCAGTCGCTGCTCGTGGTGGATCCCAAGACCAACGTACTCGAAGCGACCTATGAGCTTCCTGAGATCGGGGATTACCACGGATTGACGGTCAAGGACGGTGTGTTCTACATCCTGTCCGACGTCGACGGTAAAGACACCGTGTTCACGGTGAGCATGCCCAAGTAAGATCAAACTGAATCGCCCTGGGTTTCGTTCCGTTCTTCAAGCAAGGATGGAACCGATGAATCAGAAGTACTCGCCCGAGATGCGCGAGCGCGCGCTGCGGATG
>NZ_MQVR01000142.1 GCF_001907295.1 Bowdeniella nasicola | reverse complement strand
TAACCCCGATTCTTGAGGGCCTCGATCCCTATCGCACTCCCGACACGCCCACCCTCGAACCCATCACCCCACGCTCAGGTCCCAAGAGCCCGATTGGTGGGGCGATTCCGCAACTCGTCCAAGCAGGAATCCAACTCCTCACGGCACTCGTGCGGGCGTTGCCCCAGATTATTTCCACGATCGTCGCAGCAATCCCATCGATTATTTCTGGGATTGTGTCTGCTATTGGTCAGGGTGTTTCGGCGATGGCTGAAGCGGGTAAGAACCTCGTCTACGGCCTGTGGAACGGTATCCAAGGCTTGGCTGGATGGCTGTGGGATTCGGTCTCGAACTGGGCAAGCGGGATTTGGGACTCCATCACCGGTTTCTTCGGCATCCACTCACCGTCTCGCAAGATGGCGTGGGCAGGACGGATGCTCGTCGAAGGCCTCGCCGGCTCGATCAAAACCGATGGCAACAAAGCCGTCACCGCAGCTACTGGTTTGGCTAGGGACACGATGGATGCCTTTGCCGATCTCGAAGACGGGCTGAGCATCCCGATCGAGGCGGTCGCTGACCTGCAGGTACCTGCCGTTGACCTCACCCCACAGCCCGTGACTGTATCTCAGCGGATCAGCGACGTCTCTGACGAGCGTGTGGATGTCGCTGGGATCGTGGATGCGACTGCGAAGCGGATCCTCGGCTCGCTCGACATCAGTGTGACGCTCTCGGATGGGACGCTGGTCGGCAAACTCGCACCCGCTCTCGACAAGCAACTTGCTCGTCTTAATCGGCGGCAGGCCGTGATGGCAGGAGGCTACTGATCATGTTTGGCTTCACCCTGAACAGCGCGGTGCCCTCTACGTCGCTTGGTCTGCGACTCACGGCACCGGTGGCTATTCCTGCAGCCGTCCGTGCGGTGGATGATATTGAGGTCGAAGGCCGAGCCGGGACCCTGACCAGGTTCACGGGCTGGGAGGACACCGAACTCGAGCTTGAGCTCGCCGTGTCTATCCGTGACGGGCTTCACCAGTACCGGCGGGCCACTCACGAGCTCACCAATGCCCAGGCCATTGCACTCACGGCCGAGCCTGGTATTTACCGCAAGGTTAAGCACTGCGAAGTTGGTGAACTTCGGAGGGAGTTGTCGGGGTGGGGTTTCTTCACTGCGCGCCTGACCTGCCAACCCTTCGCTTACCTGACCGAGGGCTTGAAGCCCGTAATGATGTCGGAGTCGGGGACGATCACGAACCCCGGCCTACTCGATGCAGATTCGATCATCACGGTCACTGGCACCGGAGCGTTGTCTTTGACGATCAATGCGCGCGTCTATCACGTGAATTCGCCAGCAGGCTCCGTCACGCTCGACAGCGAACGCCTCATCGCACACGTATCTGGTCGCGTGCAGGCGGATGCGCTCACCGAAGCATTCCCAACCTTGAAGCCTGGGGTCAATCGGATCACGCTCGGTACCGGAATCTCGAAGATCGAGATTGTGCCGAACTGGCGCAACCCCTAACCACCCCGTTCGCTCAATTGTTTCTGGCCGTCCTGTGGTGGGCGGCCTTCATGCTGTTTGGAAGGCTCCTCATGATTACGATTCACGACCGCACCGCCACGACATTCACCGCCACCGGGCTAGGAGTCTTGGATCGGGAGATCATCAACCCGATCGTGACGGAAGAACTAGGCGGCGAATTCTCCCTGACCTTCACCTACCCAGCAGATGGATCTGCAGCCACGCACCTCATCCTGGAGAACATTGTGGCAGCGCCCGTGCCAGGGCTGGAGCAACGGCAGGGGTTCCGGATCAGCGAGGTCGTCACCACCCTCGAAGGAATGCTCGAAGTGACGGCGTTTCATGTCTTCTATGATTTGGCCGCGAACCTCATCGCCGACACCTACGTGGTCAACAAAACCGCGAAAGGCGCACTGACGCAGATCCTTGGGGCGGCGAACACGAAGCACGGGTTTACTGCTACCTCATCGGATACGGTGACGCGATCCTCGGCGCGGATGGTGCGCATGCCCATCGCCGCCGCTCTCATGGATGCGGGCGAGGACAACACACTCATCTCGCGTTGGGGCGGCGAACTGGCCCGCGATAATTTCCATATCCATCACTCCGCTCGGCGTGGGCGAAATACAGGCGTTGTCATCCGTGATCGGAAGAACCTCACTGGGTTTGAGTCATACATTGATTTGGTCAAGTCCCTTGTAGTGGTGTAACGGCGTTTTCCTCTCGTTTGGGGTTTTAGCTTGCTAGTGCGGGCGTGTCGGTATCGGTCATGGTCGT
>NZ_MQVR01000141.1 GCF_001907295.1 Bowdeniella nasicola | reverse complement strand
ACGACCATGACCGATACCGACACGCCCGCACTAGCAAGCTAAAACCCCAAACGAGAGGAAAACGCCGTTACACCACTACAAGGGACTTGACCCCTAGCGGGCTCCAATTCCGTGATGCCTCGGCAAAGTATGTTGCTTCCGTAATCGCTTTATCGACATCGCCGAGTTGATGATCGGCATCGATATATACCTCACCTGCGCCTACGCGAATGAGGTGGTCATGAGCATTAACGACACCGAGGGTGCTGGGGTCGACGTCGGCGGTAATAGTGCGTGCGAACGCCATGGAGTTCTCCTTCGAACGAATCAGGTGTGCCGCCACCGTAGGGTCCATCACGTCGAAGCGTCTAGTGTGAATGTGAACATATGTTCGTTACGGTCTGGCAGTCGAGGGAGAGGAGTGTTGTGCGGAGCGCTGACGATCCATACCAATAACAGGTCGCAATCGGCGAAAAGCCGTGAGGTGGGGTGTGCGTTCGCTACGGTGGGGTGGAGGCTGAGTTATCACAAGGATGAGCAAATGTTTAAGTCAAAGACACGTTCGGAGCGGGAACACATCATGTTGCTGCTTACGGTGGCGAAGCTGTACTGGGTGGAGAACAAACCCCAGTCAGAAATTGCGGCAGCGGTCGGCTACTCCCGACCAAGCATCTCTCGACTCCTTGCGGAAGCGAGGGAGCGCAACATGGTGCAGATCCGCGTGGGCCACCCGTTGGAGCGCGTGATGACCCTCGAAACGGAGCTGGCCGAACGATTCACGCTGGACTGTGTGCGCGTCGCCGTGCCCGACTATGCGACCCAAGGGCGAGAAGTCATCGGTCGGCTCGCGGCGGACCTTGTAGTGGAGCGACTCAAGAGCGATTCGGTCATCTCGATCTCGAATGGTCGAGCGGTTGCTGCCACGGTGGAAGCAATGCCGCAGCTGCGGCTGCCTCATGCACGTGTCGTGCAGATGATCGGCAGCGTTGGAGCAACCGATGTCGTCGTCGATTCTCCGGAAACGTGTCGGAATATGGCGACAAAACTCGGTGCTCGTTATAGTGCGCTGCCGGTCCCGCTCGTGGTGCCGACTGCTGAGGCGGCTAGCGTGTTGATGAAGGAAGAGCAGGTAGCGACGACCCTGGAACTCGCGACCCGAGCGGACATTGCCCTCGTCGGCGTAGGCAGTGTCCACGATGGGCACTCCGGGGCGATCCTCGCGGCCTATGAGGATGAAGAAACGGCCCGGCTGTTGCGTCGCAAAAACGTCGTCGGGCATATTTGTGCCCACCATTTTGCAAGGGACGGCAGGCATGTTCCGACCCCGTTTTGCCAGCGCACCTTAGCGGTCGACCTGGAACGGATCGAGCGAATCCCCCTGGTCATCGGAGTAGCATGGGGGCAGGATAAAGTGGCGGCGCTACAGGGCGCGTTAGCGGGGGGATATCTCTCGGCGCTAGTCACGGATCACCAAACAGCGATGACGTTGCTTACGACCTAGCAGACCTTACGGCGCTCGGAAGAGGAGCGTTTCGGCGTCGTAGTAGTCCGTCGTCATGCCTATCTCGCGCATTCCAAGGCGGGGGCGACTCGCTGCGACGCGATATTGGCGGGGTCGGTGACGGCCACGACATGATCGAGCCCGGAGTCAAGGAGCGCTTCGAGGACGGCCTCGGCGGCCTCAGAGATATAGCCGTTGCCGCAGTGCTCCGCTAGCTGCCGTCAGCCGATCTCGACTTCGGTAGGCGTCCCGCCGCCCGAGGGTGGAATCGGCTTCACCAGGAACATTCCGATGGCCGTGCCGGCGTCGGGACCAGTTCGAAGTTCCACCAGGGCTTCGGCGTCTTGCCAATGGAAGTAGACGTAGCCTTGCCACGGGCGTGATTCGTCGAACTCGCCCCAGATCTCGGAGCTTGCGCACGTGCCGCAGCACGAGAAACACGCGCGCGCGAGGACGCCCTTGGATTCGAGGTCGTCGAACGCTTCCTCGATATTGCTTCGCGTCCCCGTGGCTTCGCGCTGCTCGAAAAATTTTTTCCGCTCCAGCCAGGCGTCGCGATAGATCTCGGTCAGCTCTTCTTCGCTCGCTTTGTCGTTACAGGCCTCGAGCTCATAGCCGTCGTTGATACGGTCCAAGAACATCGAGACGTCGCCGCCCATGAGTGCGGTATCGCGCGCGATCTCGTCGAGCTCATGGCGCCAGGTTTTAGTGGCTCTTCCGGTTTCAGAGTGCGTGACGCGGTCTCTGACTGCCGGGTGTTGGTGATGAATGAGGGGCGGGCCTTGGGTGAAGATAGAAGTTC
>NZ_MQVR01000140.1 GCF_001907295.1 Bowdeniella nasicola | reverse complement strand
CACGACCATGACCGATACCGACACGCCCGCACTAGCAAGCTAAAACCCCAAACGAGAGGAAAACGCCGTTACACCACTACAAGGGACTTGACCTACTTAGTAAAGGGTGTTTTTTGTTTTCTACGCTGCCGCGGGTTCTGGCGCGGTCTGGTTGATTCATGCTGAATGGACCTCGATAGGTGGTCGATAGTCCATTGCCGAATGCAGCCGCCTACGGCGGTACCAGGCCGACCATGGTGTGGGCTCTGCCATGCTTCGGGCACGCTTCCGAGCGCGCCACGCACGAACTAGGGGTGGAGCATCTCCGCCACGGCAAACGCCATCTCGAGCGACTGCTGGTGATTGAGCCGCGGATCAACGAGCGTCTCGTAGCGCCGAGCCAACCCGACGTCGTCAATCTCCTCCGAGCCACCAAGGCACTCGGTGACGTCGTCGCCGGTGAGTTCGACGTGGAGACCGCCCGGCACGCTGCCCGCCTGGTCGTGGGCGTCGAAGAATCCTCGGACCTCGTCGAGGATGTCGGAGAACCGTCGCGTCTTGTAGCCCGATCCGGACGTGATCGTGTTGCCGTGCATCGGATCGCACACCCACGTGACGGGGCCTGCGTTCTTCGTGACGTCCTCGAGGAGCGAGGGCAAGAAGTCGCGGATCTTCGACGCGCCGACGCGCGTGATGAACGTGAGACGGCCGCGCTCGCCCTCCGGATTGAGCTTCTCGGCAAGGCGCTTCGCGTCATCGGGTGTCGTCGTCGGGCCGAGCTTCACGCCGATCGGATTGCGCACGCGCGACAGGAGGTCGACGTGCGCGCCATCGAGCTGGCGAGTGCGCTCTCCGATCCACAGGAAGTGCGCCGAACAGTTGTAGGGCTGGCCCGTGCGCGAGTCGATACGCGTCAACGCATGCTCGTAGTCGAGCAGGAGCGCCTCGTGCGAGGAGTAGAAGTCGACGGTCTTCAGCGCATCGAAGTCGACGCCCGCGGCCGCCATGAAGCGGATCGCCGAGTCGATCTCCTGAGCGATCGTTTCGTAGCGCTTGTACGCCGGGTTCGAGGTGAAGCCCTTGTTCCACTCATGCACGCGCCGCAGGTCGGCGAAGCCGCCCATCGTGAACGCGCGGATGAGGTTCAGGGTCGCCGCCGAGGAGTGGTAGGCCTGCAGCAGCCGCCACGGGTCGGGCGTGCGCGCCTCGGGCGTGAACGCATGGGCGTTGACCGCTTCGCCGCGGAACGTCGGCAGCTCAACGCCGTCGCGGACCTCCGTGTCGGATGAACGCGGCTTGGCGTACTGGCCGGCCATGCGGCCCATCTTCACGATCGGGATACCCGCGCCGTACGTCAGCACGACTGCCATCTGCAGGATCGTCATGATCTTCGAGCGGATGCGGTCGGCCGTCGCGTCTGCGAAGGTTTCTGCGCAGTCGCCGCCCTGCAGGACAAAGGCCTCGCCGCGAGACGCTGCCGCCATGCGGTGCTTGAGCACATCCGCTTCGCCCGCGAACACCAGCGGGGGCGTCAGCGCGAGTTCGGCCAGAACGTTATTGAGTACGTCCCGATCGGGCCAGGTCGGTTGTTGCGGAGCGGGCAGCTGACGCCAAAACTCGAGTCCCTCGACAACGGACTCATGATTTTGCTCGTTCACCTGCTCACCTTTCGTCGACCTGGCCATGTAATAGAGATGCGCGGGCCAGGCGCCCGCGCTGCAGCCAGTATCCCCTATCGAGCGGGCGAGGTGACAAAAACCGCCACTAGGTGGACCGGTGGAGAGAAACGGCTGGGCGAACTTCCTATGCGTCTCGGTCAAGTGGCATCGATTCAACGCGCTTCGCTACCAAGTAAAAAGCGCGATATCCGAAAACTGCAGACACCAGGCTCAGCAGTCCCGCCAAAGAGAGGAATGACGAGAAATTCTCGGCAGCCCTCCGCACCTCGTAGCCGTAGCCGAAACCTGACGTCGACCCGTTCCCGAATGCGAGAAAAGCAATCATCGCCACCAGGACCGCGGCCCCGGTCGCCCCCGCTGCCCAGACAACGCATCGACTCGCCGAATCCCACAGACCTTGCTTCGCAGGCCCGTTTGCGTTCTCTTGCTTTGGCGACTGCTCAGGTTGGTTCTCTGACATGATTCACTCCTGATTCACTTCTTTCCGCACCATAGCGGTGCGGAGTACATCGAGATAACTGGCTCTTCACAATCGAGGGTGTAGGTAGCGTTGTTCGGGTTTGCGGCGTGGCGGCTGGTTGAAGGGGTCGAGGCCCTCCGAAGATGAAGGTTCCTACACGCCTGATCTGG
>NZ_MQVR01000014.1 GCF_001907295.1 Bowdeniella nasicola | reverse complement strand
GGGTTTAGGAACTTCGGCCACTACGTGCTGCGCTGCTTGCTCCACTCCGGGCAGCTATCAGCCCGGGTCAACGCACTCTAGAACCGGAAGAGCCCGATTATCAGAGGCGTAAGTCACCAGACCGCCACAGTTAGAATGACGCCGTTCTAAGAGTGAAGACGAGCCTCCCACATCGCAGCCACTCTGGTACGTCACGGCCTAACTAAGGGTGTCTTTCGCTAGTCGTGCTCGCGGGCGATTGCCGTGTGGTGGCGGATCACTTCACGCACGACGAAGGTCAAAAACTTTTCCGAAAAATCTGGGTCGAGGCCGGACTCGTCGGCGAGCTGGCGCAGGCGCGCGATCTGCCGCGCTTCGCGTTCGGGATCGGCCGGTGGGAGCTTCGTGCGGGCCTTCAGCTCCCCCACTTTTTGGGTGCAGCGGAAGCGTTCGGCGAGCATGTGGATGAGCGCCGCGTCGATATTATCGATCGTCTTGCGGTAGGCGAGCAACTCGGCGGGAACATCGTCGGGCTCGGGGCTCGCGTGCGGGGACGGTGCGCTCGTGGTCATGGCCCGAGGATACCCCGGGCGGCGACACGGCGCGAGGCCAAGGCCGCTAGGCGGACTTGGTGCGGCCCTTGGCGCTCGTCACGAGGGTGACGGGCGCGCCTTCGGTCACGGCTTCCTTCGTCACAACGACCTTGATGACGTCATCGCGGCTGGGGATGTCGAACATGACGTCGCGCAGGGTCTCTTCCATGATGGCACGCAGGCCGCGGGCTCCGGTGCCCTGGGCGATGGCCTTGGTGGCGACGGCGTGGATGGCTTCGTCGGTGTATTCGAGTTCAACGCCGTCGAGTTCGAGGATCTTCTTGTACTGCTTGAGCATCGCGTTCTTCGGCTCGGTGAGGATGCGCACGAGGGAGTCCTCGTCGAGCTCCTCCACCGCCGTGATGACGGGCAAGCGGCCGATGAACTCGGGGATCATGCCGTATTTGTGGAAGTCCTCGGGGCGTGCTTCGCGGAAGACATCGAGGGTGCGGTTCGTGTCCTGCAGTTGGGCGCCGAAGCCGATGCCACGCTTGCCGACGCGCTGGCGGATGAGGTCATCGAGGCCCGCGAAGGCGCCGGCGACGATAAACAGGATATTGGACGTGTCGATGTGCAAGAACTGCTGATGCGGGTGCTTGCGGCCGCCCTGCGGCGGGACTGCGGCCTCGGTGCCCTCGATGATCTTCAGCAGCGCCTGCTGGACGCCTTCACCGGAGACATCGCGGGTGATCGAGGAGTTCTCGGCCTTGCGCGCGATCTTGTCGATCTCGTCGATGTAGATGATGCCGCGTTCGGCGCGCGCGATGTCATCGTCGGCGGCCTGGATGAGCTTGAGCAGGATGTTCTCGACGTCTTCGCCGACGTATCCGGCTTCCGTTAGGGCGGTCGCATCGGCGATCGCAAACGGCACGTCGAGCATGCGCGCGAGCGTCTGGGCGAGGTAGGTTTTGCCAGTGCCCGTCGGGCCGATGAGCAGGATGTTGGACTTGGCGATCTCGACGCCGTCGTCCTCGGTTTGCGGGGTGCGCATCCGCTTGTAGTGGTTGTAGACGGCAACCGCGAGGGAACGCTTTGCCTCGTCCTGGCCGATGACGTATTCGGCGAGGAAGTCGAAGATTTCGCGGGGCGTGGGGAGCTTTTCTTTGCCCGATTTCGGGGTCTCGGCGACGAGTTCTTCTTCGATGATTTCGACGCACAGTTCGACGCACTCATCGCAGATGTATACGCCGGGCCCACCGATGAGCTTGCGCACCTGTTTCTGGCTCTTTGCGCAAAACGAGCACTTCAGCAGGTCTGCTCCGTCGGCCACGTAGATCACGCCCTTTCCGCGATTCTCGTCTCGTCCAATATTCCACACCCTATCCGCTGGTGCGGACTCGGCGCGCCGAGGTGCCATGTGGGGTTAAGAAGCGGGCAGTTCCGGCGCCTTGCGGGACTCGAGGACCTGGTCGACAAGCCCGTAGGCGAGGGCCTGCTGTGCGGTGAGGATCTTGTCGCGCTCGATGTCGCGGCGGATGTCCTCGGCGCTGCGGCTGGAATGCTTCGCGAGCGTTTCTTCCAGCCAGGAGCGCATGCGTTCGACCTCGTCGGCGATGATCTCGATATCCGAGGCCTGGCCGTGCGCGCCTTCCATCGCGGGCTGGTGGATGAGGACGCGCGCGTTCGGCAGCGCGAGGCGCTTGCCGGGCGAACCTGCCGCGAGCAGCACGGCGGCCGCGGAAGCGGCCTGGCCGAGGCAGACCGTCTGGATCTGCGGGCGGATGTACTGCATCGTGTCGTAGATCGCCGTCATCGCGGTGAAGGAGCCACCGGGCGAGTTGATGTACATCGTGATGAGGCCATCCGGGTCCTGGGATTCCAAGACGAGGAGCTGGGCCATGACGTCATCGGCGGACGCGTCGTCGACCTGCACACCGAGGAAGATGATGCGGTCTTCGAACAGCTTGCCGTAGGGGTCCTGGCGGCGGTAACCGTAAGCAGTGCGCTCCTCGAACTGCGGCAGCACGTAACGGTTCTCGGCGTAAACGGGGGCGATACCGGCCGGGCCGGCGGTGCGCTTAGCGTGGTACGAAAAATCCATGAATATGCTCCTTACTTACCCGTCATTCCGCCGGAGCCGGTGACCGAGGCCGAGTGCGCGACAACCTGATCAATGAAGCCGTATTCGAGCGCCTCGTGGGCCGTGAACCACTTGTCGCGGTCCGAGTCTTCCAGGATCTGCTCGACGCTCTTGCCGGTCTGCTCGGCCGTGATCTGGGCGAGCGTGCGCTTCATGTGCAAGATCAGCTGCGCGTTGATGCGGATATCGGAGGCGGTACCGCCGACGCCGCCGGACGGCTGGTGCATGAGGATGCGCGCGTGCGGGGTGGCGTAACGCTTGCCCGGGGTGCCAGAGGACAGCAGGAACTGGCCCATGGAAGCGGCCAGGCCCGTCGCAACGGTGGCGACGTCGGGCTGGATGTAGGTCATGGTGTCGTAGATGGCCATGCCCGCCGTGATCGATCCGCCCGGGGAGTTGATGTAGAGGTAGATGTCCGCCTCGGGATCTTCGGCCGCGAGCAGGAGCATCTGGGCGCAGATCGCGTTGGCGTTATCGTCGCGCACCTCGCTGCCCAGCCAGATGATTCTCTCTTTTAGCAGCCGGTTATAAATGTGATCATTCAACGCCGCATTGGCGATGTCACTTTTACTCAACTTTCCTCCTCGGCGGGTAGGGCTTGCGTGATGATTGGAGACTATCGCGAAGTGAGGCCGCGTCCCGAGTCGTATCTCGGGGTTTCGCTGTGGGCGCAGGTTGGCCTAGATATGCTAAAGGGCGGGCCCAATGCGGTGGGCCCGCCTTTTAGCGTGGGACGCTACTTGGTCTCGTCCTCGGTGCTTTCGTCGGCGTCGTCCTGCTCTTCTGCTGTGTCCTCGCCAAGGAAGGCGGACAGGTCGAGGGTCGTGCCGTCTTCGTCCTTGACGGTGACGTCCTTCAGCGCAGCGATGAGGGACTTGTTGCGGCGGATCTCGGCCATGAAGGCGGGGATCTGGCCGGCCTCGGCGGCACCGGAGAAGAACTGGTTCGGGTCGATGCCGTACTGCTGGGCGGTCATCATCATAAACTCGATGAGCTCGTTCTGCTCGACGCCGACCTCATGCTTGTCAGCGAGGGCGTCCAGCAGCAGCTGATCGCGCAGCTCGGACTCGATGTCGCCGCGGATTTCCTTGCCGTGCTCGTCGTCGGCGTCCTTGCCCTCCTGGGCGAGGTGTTCGGCGACCTCGGCGTCAATGACGCCGGCGGGCAGCGGGAACTCGACGGTCTCGCGCAGGTGGTCGAGGAGCTTGTCGCCGGCCGCGAGCGCCTGCTGGGAGGCGGCATCCTTTTCGGCCTGGACGCGCAGGTCTTCGCGCAGTTCGTCGATCGTGTCGAATTCGGAGGCGAGCTCGGCGAACTCATCGTCGGCCTCGGGCAGGTCGCGCTCCTTGACCGCGGTCGCGGTGATGGTGCAGGTGGCTTCCTCGCCGGCGTGCTCGCCGCCGAGAAGCTTGGTAGTGAAGGTCTTTTCCTCGCCGGCGCTGGCGCCGATGAGGGCCTCGTCCATGCCTTCGAGCATGGAGCCGGAGCCGACCTCGTAGGAGACACCGGAGACGGAATCGATCTCTTCGTCGTCGATATCGGCCTTCAGGTCGATGGTGACGAAGTCGCCGTCCTGAATGGCGCGGTCGACGCCGACGAGCGAGCCGAAGCGCTGGCGCAGCTCGGTCAGCTTCTCCTCGACGTCCTCATCGGTCACGGTCGCGGTTTCGACCTCAAGCTCGACGCCGGACAGGTTCGGGAACTCGATCTCGGGACGCACGTCAACCTCGGCGGTGAAGGCGAGCTTGCCACCCAGTTCACCGGTGGCATTCGGGATTTCGGTGACGTCGATCGTCGGCTGCGACAGGACCTGGATTTCCTGCTCGATGACGGCGTCACGGTAGAGCTGCGGGAGCACCTCGTTGACGGCCTGCTCGAGGACGACGCCACGGCCCACGCGCTGATCGATGATCTGCTTGGGAGCCTTGCCCTTACGGAAGCCCGGGATATTGATCTGAGCGGCAACCTCGCGATACGCCTTGTCAATCGCGGGCGCGATCTCCTCATACGGCGCTTCCACCGTGAGCTTCACGCGGGTGGGTTCAAGATTTTCGACTTCGGTCTTCACAGCCTTGGGGCTCCATTGTTGGGGTACGGGACTATCGGAAATGGAGCGGATGACGGGAATCGAACCCGCACCATCTGCTTGGAAGGCAGAGGCTCTACCATTGAGCTACATCCGCACGCCGCCAAAGAGCGGTGCGGGAACACTCTACCGCCTCCCTGCACCGTTCGTCGAACCGCACAGTCTCGCGGCAATGTGGCGCTGCGCACGGGATCGCGCCTGCTGGCACGGGACTGCTAATGTATGTGATCGAGTCACGGGGTGTGGCGCAGCTTGGTAGCGCACCTGCTTTGGGAGCAGGGGGTCGCAGGTTCAAATCCTGTCACCCCGACTTTTGTCTGCCCGCTCTCGCCTTTAACGATGATGAGACCCACGGGGCAAACGGCCTCGCGCTTTACACTCTGAAGGCAATGCCTGGAATGTGGCGCGCCACCTGCGACAACGAAACGAGAGCACCCATGTCCCGCTCCAGTCGACTCGCCCTCCCTGTGACGGCTTCGCTTGCCCCTCGCTCTTGCCGCCTGCAGTGGCGGAAGCGAGACCCCCGCCCCAGCTCCGGCAACGTCAGCCGAGCAGTCGCAGGGGCCGGAAGACTCCAGTGCGTCCTCCACCCCGACGAAGGGGTCAGAGTCGGAGTCGAGCGAGACGCTCGACTCTCCCGCAGTAGAAAACCTCCGCTTCCACCAAACCGACGCGGCCGTATTTATGGCATTCGAGGCCAATACTCCGCAGGACGAGAAACACCGCTTTCCCCCATGGACGTCACCGTCGAGTACTACTCGAGCGGCGAACTCAAAGACTCACGAACGGAAACCCCGATCCTTGGGGAGCCGGGAGACCAGGTCACAGTAGTCAATATTCTCGTGTTGCCCTACCGTCCCTATGATGTCGACGACATTAAAGTGACCATCGCGGTGAAACCGTCGCCGGTGACCAATCCGGTCGATAAAAACATCCAACGCTTCGAACGCATCTCGACGACCACATTCAAGCCGGACAACTCTACCTCCCAATTTGTGGACTTTGACGTGTCGAATCCCGACCCGGAACGGCCTAGCTCAATGCAGCTGCTCTCTTACGCCTGCAAGAACGCCGAAGGCACTTTCGTTGTCTCCGCAGCAGCGGCTTTCAGCCAAGCATTGGAACCTGGCGGGGCGTTCACCGAGGAAGCGCCCGTCCCCGATCCCAACGAGTTGTCAGTGTGTGAGGGGACCATCATTCATAACTACGTCCCGGACATTCCGACGCCATAACGGATCCCATATCGCCGCCGCTCAACAGTAGGGAGCCCTCATGAAACGACGACAGCTGGCAATTGCCGCGACTGCAGTACTCGCCCTGCGCCTTTCCGCGTGCGGTGGTGATAAGCCCGCCGCTACGCCAACCTCGACCTCACCTACGCCTTCCACGACCGCGCCGGACCCCAGTAAGACCCCGACCTTCGAAAGCGGCAAGGATCTGCTGCTTAAAGATCTTCGAGATAAGAAGGAACGCGGCATGATCACCGAGGAAGAGGAGCGAATGCTCGAGTTTCTCCAGGGGGCAGACGATCCCCTCGCGACGGGCGAGCAGCCGTGGGAGGTCGTGGACAGCGGCCTATTTCTAGGATAGTTCCGGCCCCACGCCTATTTCGTCGTGAAGATGGCCGATGCCAAGGACGTCATCGGACGGGAAATGCAGATCACGGTCACGTTCCAGGACGCCGACGGCAAGGAGCTAGAAACCCGGAATAAGAAGCAGCGCATCCATGCCGCGGGGCAAACCCTGGCGTTCTCGATCAGTACCCGCGCGGAGAACCCGGAGCCCACGGCGACGGTGAAAGCACACTATGAGGTCCTGGCACCTCTCGAGTTCACTGGGCTTAACAAATGGGAGCGCCCCGCCTTCGAGACCGTCCAAACCACGAAGTTCGGGACGGGAGGCGATCGCGACCTGGCGAGCTTCCAGGTGAAAAACCCGAGAGACATTGCTCTAAAGGGGATGGATATCACCGCGATCTGCCGGGATTCAGCGGGCGCCGTCGTCGGCAGCGAGAACGGTTCTTTCGATATCGAGCCAAACGGGACCGCAGAGGCCACCGTCGTCACGTTTTCTAATGGCAAGGCCCAAAAAATGCGATGGCTACGTGAATTACGGCCTCTTCTCCGATCCCAATTTCCCCTAACGCAAGGAGGGCGACGATGCAGCTCCGACGAACGGTATTCGCTCTAGGCGCGGCACTGACACTGTCCCTGACAGCATGTGGCGGGAACGGCTCGTCCGATCCCCGAGCGCTCCAAAACCCGGTACCACTCGCGGATGAGGATCCGCCCGAAGTCAAGGTCGTCGAATCGTGGTTTTACCAGGATGACGAGGGGATCCACGTCTACGCCATCGTGTCCGGAAATGATACGAAGCGCCTCGCGCTGACCTTGGGCGGAGCCAAGTGGGCGGTGCTGATGGACAACGAAGAGGTGCAAACCGCGGATGCGGACTACTTCATGCACTGGCCTGGCCAGGAGGTTCTCGCCCATGCGCATCTCCCGTCACTGGGTCGCAGGGCGGTCTCCGTTAAGGCCGCTGCAGCGGTCGTCAAGCTGAATAAGGACGCCTCCCTCGATGCGTCCGTCCCGCCGCTGCCGAAGGCGAAGGCGTCGGCCATCACGTCGGTGGTCTTGTGCAAGGACGCGGAGAACAACGTCGCGGGCTTCTATAAGGTCACGACGGAGGACGTCAGCCCGAACGCCACCGTGACGTTTCCCAACGATCCGCAATCGATGGTGGCAGTGCCAGCGAGTTGCGAAGCGTGGAATAACTACGACGGCTAGCCGCGGTGCATAGCAAAGCGGCGGGCCGTTCCCTTAGTGGATCGGCCCGCCGTTTTGAATGCGAGGTCTATTCGTCGATGAGAATGCCCTGCTTGTACGCCTTCGCGAGGCGACGCGGCACCTTCATCTCACGGCCCTGGACGCGGATGGTGACGAGCTCGGTGAGCTGCGCCTTCCACTGGGACCGGCGAGAGCGGGTGTTGCTGCGGGACATCTTGCGCTTCTGGACTGCCATGCCCTGCCGCTCCTTTCCGTTTCATGATTTTTAAGCCGTTGCTTAGCTTGCCACGAATGGCGGCTCGCATTCTACTTCCGGGGAAGATTATCACTGCGAGATCGGCCACAGACGCCTAGGCAACCTGAGTAGTCTAGCGCGCGAATCGGGGCCGGATCAAGCCGCTTAGCCCTGCCGCGCTTTGAAGTTGGGGTGTTTCTTGTTGATGACATAGGTCTTACCCCGGCGTCTTACGACAATGGCGCCGTCTTTGAGCTTCAGGGCCTTCAGCGAGGCGCGGACCTTCAATTGGCTCCCCCTTTGCCGTAACGGCGGTTGAACTTCTCAACTCGGCCGGCCGTATCGAGGACCTTCTGCTTGCCCGTATAGAACGGGTGAGAGGCCGACGAAACATCGACATCGACGACGGGGTAGGTGTTGCCGTCTTCCCACTCAATCGACTGCTCGCTCGTCATCGTCGAGCGCGTGAGGAACGCGAACCCCGCGGAGTTATCGCGGAAGACGACGGGCCCGTAGTTGGGGTGGATATTCGGTTTCATAGGTCTCCTACCAGCTCGATTTCGTGATGCCGGGCAGCTCGCCGCGCAACGCCATTTCACGGAACTTCACGCGTGAGAGGCCGAACTCGCGCAGGTAGGCGCGCGGACGGCCGTCGGCAGCATCGCGGTTGCGCACGCGCGTCGGGGAGGCATCGCGCGGCAGCTTGTGTAGCGCGGCCATCGCGGCGTCGCGCTCGTTCTGGCTGAGGTGCGGGTTGACCGATGCGGCCTTGAGCTCGCGGCGGCGATCCGCATAGCGCGCGACGATCGCCTTGCGCTGCTCGTTCTTCGCGATCTTGGATTTCTTGGCCACTAGCGCTCCTCTCGGAAGTCGACGTGGCGGCGGATGACCGGGTCATACTTCTTGATCACCAGGCGGTCGGGGGTGTTCCGCCGCGACTTGCGGGTGATGTAGGTATAGCCGGTGCCCGCGGTGGACTTGAGCTTGATCTTCGGCCGCAAGTCGGCCGATTTCTTCGCCATGAAGGGTTGCCTTTCGTTACAGTTTCTCGCCGCGCGCGAGCATCTCGGCAACGACCGCGTCGATCCCGCGCTTATCGATTACCTTGATGCCGTTCGTCGAGACCCGCAGGGTGACGCGGCGCCCGAGCGATGGGACGTAATAGGTCTTTTTTTGAATATTGGGGTTAAACCGTCGGGAGGTCCGGCGGTGGGAGTGCGAGACGCGCTTCCCAAAGGCGGGCGACTTCCCCGTGACTTGGCAGTGTGCAGACATGCCCATCAGATTAGATGTTGAGAATCGTTATCGTCAAGTGTAGGCTCACACCCATGCGCTCCACTCCCCTGGCACTGCTTGCCACGACTGACCCCGTCTTGCGCGAATGCGCGGCGTTTGACCTCGTCGTCTCCGAACCCGGCACGGTCGCCCTCGTGCATACACTCTCCGAGGATGCGACGGCGGTGCGCCGCGTCGTCATCGACGCGAACGGTGTCATCTCCGACAGGTGGCACGTGCTCGATGACGGCTGCTTCTCCTGTGGGATCGCGGGCGATGCCGTGAACGCGCTCGAGGAGATCATTTCGATGATGTGGCCGCATGCGCTGGCCTACTTCCCGCCTCTGGCGATCGATCCGCTGCCGCTGTCGCGCGTCGTGAACGAGGCCTGCCAGGACGGTGGGCTGAGCGCGCACCTGTCGAGCGTGTCGGCCGTCGTCGATACCACGGCGGCCGTCGAGGACCTGCTCGAGCCGATCACCCTGGAGGAACGCCGCATCGCAAGCGATGCCCCCGAGCGCAGCATTGGCGAGGCGATCCTCGCGCAGATCTCCGTCGCCGACCTCATCGTCGCGCACGGCGGGGATGGCCCCGGCGGCGAGCTCGTCGAACACCTGCGTGCGCATGACACGCTGCTGACCGGTGACCTGCACGACGGCGATGTTCACCCGCTGCTCTTCGGTGGCGAGCACAGTGCCGCGGCCGCACTTGCGCGCGTCGATCCGCGCGGCGTGCAGCCCTGGGGCGGTCCAAGCGAATACGGCACGTGGACACTCGACCTCGCCTCCACGCGCCCGTTCCATCCTGCCCGCCTGCTCGACAACATCGAGCTGCTCGGCGCGGGCCGGCTCGTGCACCGCGGCCGGTTCTGGGTGCCGACGCGCCCGGGGACGATCTGCAGCTGGGAAGGCGCCGGCGGGCAGGTAAGCGTCGGCGTCGTCGGCTCCCATCCCGTCCCCGCGGAGGTCTCGACGCGGCTCGTCATCTGTGGCAATGGCGATGAGCGCGAGCGCCTGCAGCGGGCATTCGCCGACAGCCTGCTGACCGATGAAGAGCTCACTCGCGACCCGCGGTCCTGGGAGGCGACCTCCGATGAACTCGAGCCGTGGCTGGGAGCCGTGAGCTGACCTTTGCAATAATAGAGCCGTGTGCCCCATGACTCTCGCGCGGTCGACGACCGCGCACGCCGAGCTCGAGATTTCGCGCTCAAAGTTTTTGGGGTACACGCGGCGGGTCGAAAACGAGGCGGCGGCGCGCGAGTTTTTCGCCGAGATTCGGGCGCAATATCCTGATGCGCGCCACCACTGCACGGCGTTTTCAATCGCCGACGGGCCGAACCCGATCGAGCGGTCTTCCGATGACGGGGAGCCGTCGGGCACGGCTGGGATGCCGATGCTCGCCGCGCTGCGCGGCTCGGGGCTGATCGATGTCGCGGTCGTCGTCGTGCGGTATTTCGGCGGCATCAAGCTCGGCACGGGCGGCCTCGTGCGCGCCTATACCAATACCACGATCGCGACGCTCGATGCGGGCACGAAGGTGCACCTCGTCGCGCTTCCGACCTGGGAGCTGACCGTCGGGGCAGGCGATGCCGGACGGCTGCGCGCGGCGCTGGAGAACCAGGGGGTCTCCGTGCTCAACGTCGCCTACGGCTTCGACCCGGAGCGTCCCACCGATGCTCGCTTCACCCTGAGCTATGACAATGGAGACGAACTCATGTCGCTACTCGCCTCTCTCACCCACGGCGACGCCACCCCGGTGCGCCTCGCCGATCGCATCAGCGAGGTGGCCCTCTAATGTGGCTCGCACTCATTCTCGTCGCCCCGGGACTCCTCGTGACGGCCCTGGCCGTCTATTTCGCTACGGCCCCCGACCGCGCGGCCGGTGACTGGCGCGCCACAATCGGATTTACCGTCGGCGCGCTTTCCGCCGCGGCCGCGCTCGCCATCCCGATCGCCCTGAACGTTGAGAACGCGGCGATTCCGATCGGAGGCATGCTCGCCGGCATCGCGCTCGGGTTCGTCGTCTTCCGGCTGCTGCCGCGCCCGGACCTGCGGGTGCGCCCCGAGACACCGCTGCCCGCCGGGACCGACGGCACGCGCGTGATCGCTTCTGGTACGGCACGCCCGGGCCGAACCGCGATTATCGTCGGTTGGGTCTCGGGAATCGCGCTTGCGATCAGCATCGTCGCCCTCGTGCTCGCCGACCCCAGCCTGTGGTGGGCGGGCGCACTGCTCGCGCTCACCGGGCTCGCGCTGCCGCTCATCATGCAGCCCTGGGCGGTCACAGTCACGCCCGAGCGGGTCCGCACCGCCACGGCGATCCCGTTCCTGTCGTTCACCCACTCGATGAGCGAGATCGCGTCGGCCAGCGTGCGCCGCGTCGACCCCTTTGGCGAATTCTGCGGCTGGGGCTATCGCGCGAACCTCGACGGCGAACGCGGCGTTGTCCTTTTTAAGGGCGACGCACTCGTCTTGCACCTCGCCGGTGACCGCCGCTTCGTCGTGACAACGCAGGAGGCCGCACCGCTTGCCGACGCCATTGCATCGGTCCTTGATTCCTCGCCTAGCGGACAGGCTTCCCCACAGAACTAAGCCGCGGGCTAGACTGGTGGCACTGATCCACCCGACGTATTTCTGAGGAGCGTTATGGCCTACTTGCCGCGTTTACTCGCTTCCTACTCGGGTGCTTGCTGCGCGCGCTGCGTCGCGTGTTGTTGCTGTCGATAGAACGCTGGGCTTTTGCGTGCGTTGCCACTCGCCCACGTGGTTGACGTGTCCAGTGTTCCTCGCGTAGGCACCCGAGAATCGATCCCCCCTTTTGGAGTCCGACATGGCTATTGCTGAAAACGTTACTGACCTGGCTGGAAACACCCCGCTCGTGCGGATCAACCGCATGATCGATGCGGGCGGCGCGGTCGTCGCAAAACTCGAATACTTCAACCCCGCCAACTCGGTGAAGGACCGCATCGGCGTCGCGATCGTCGACGCCGCCGAGGCCTCCGGCAAGCTACCCGCCGGTGGCACGATCGTCGAAGCAACGAGCGGCAACACCGGCATCGCGCTGGCGATGGTCGGCGCCGCGCGCGGCTACCGCGTCGTCCTCACCATGCCTGAATCGATGAGCAAGGAGCGCCGCGTCCTGCTGCGCGCCTATGGCGCCGAACTCGTCCTGACCCCCGCGGCCGACGGGATGCGCGGCGCACTCGAGGCGGCCGAGCGGATCGTCGCCGAACGCGACGGCGCCATCCTCGCCCGCCAGTTCGAAAACGCCGCGAACCCGGCCAAGCACCGGGAGACCACGGCCGAAGAGATCTGGGCTGATACGGACGGTCAGGTCGACGTGTTCGTCGCGGGCATCGGCACCGGCGGCACCCTCACGGGCGCCGGCGGCCGCCTCAAGGAGCTCAACCCCGATCTGTACCTCGTCGGCGTCGAGCCGGCCGAATCGCCGCTGCTGACCGAAGGCAGCGCGGGCCCGCACAAGATCCAGGGCATCGGCGCGAACTTCGTGCCCGAGGTCCTCGATACCGCGCTGTACGACGAGATCATCGACGTCACCGGCGATGACGCGCTCGCCGCCGCCCGCGAGGCGGCCACGAAGGAGGGCCTGCTCGTCGGGATCTCCTCGGGTGCGGCGCTCGTCGCGGCCCGCGAGCTCGCAAACCGCGAGGAATTCGCGGGCAAGCGCATCGTCGTGATCCTGCCGGATCTCGGCGAGCGCTACCTGTCGACGCCGCTGTTTGAAGGCCTGGTGGATTAGCCATGACGCACACCCGGTTGCCCCTGCGGGCCCTGCTGAAAGAGGACCTGCAAACGGCGAAAAACTCCGACCCGGCCGCGCGCACTCTCGTCGAGGTCGCGCTCGCCTATCCCGGTGTCCACGCGCTGTGGGGGCACCGGGTGTGCCACCACCTGTGGGGCAAGGGCCATAAGCTCTCGGCCCGCCTCGCCAGCCAGCTCATGCGCGGCCTGACCGGAATCGAGATCCATCCCGGGGCACGTATCGGCCGCCGCTTCTTCATCGACCACGGAATGGGTGTCGTCATCGGCGAGACCGCCGAGGTGGGCGATGACTGCGTCCTGTTCCATGGCGTCACGCTCGGCGGCGTCGCGATGAACCCTGGCAAGCGCCACCCCACCGTCGGGGACGGTGTCATGGTCGGCGCGGGCGCGAAGGTGCTCGGCCCGATCGAGATCGGCGACGGCGCAAAGATCGGCGCGAATGCCGTCGTTGTCAAAGACGTGCCCGCGGGCAGCGCGGCCGTCGGCGTGCCCGCGAAGATCCGCGAACGCAGCGAAGAATCGCGCGAGGCGCACCAAATCGTCGATCCGACTCTCTTCATCTAATCGCGCGCGCGGGACTACAGTAGGGATATGTCCCAGGCCACACTGATGACGCGAGTGGAGACACTCGGGTCCGCGACCCGCACCGAGGGGATCGATGTGCGGGACCTCAGTGTGGACGATCTTGACGATCTCGCTCGCCTCTACCTTCGCTCCTACGCGCCCGGCGTCGCTGTCGACACGTTCGATGAGGCCTATGACGAGATGGAGATGAGTTTTTCCGGGGCATTCGGGCGGCCCGCGCCCGGCGGGTTCCTCGGCGCGCACTGCGAGGGCCGCCTCGTCGGCGTCATCATGACCGTGCTCGACGCGCCGTTCGATGACGTGCCCGATGGCCCGTTCGTGATCGAGCTCTTCGTCCACCCCAAGTATCGCGGGCGCGGCATCGCCACGAGCTTGCTCGCCGCGGTCGCCGAGGCCCAAGAGGCCCGCGGAGCTCAGTCGCTCGCGTTGCGCGTCGATCTCGTCGACGCCGCCGATGCGGCGCGGCTGTACCGCACGCTCGGCTTCACCGAGCACGAAGAAGTCCGCTAGCGCTGGCAGCGCGGGCAACGGTAGAGCTTACGGCCCGCCATCGGCTCGAGAACGATGCGGCCCCCGCAGCGCAGGCACGGCAGCCCGTCGCGCTGGTAGACGAAGTAGCGCTCCTCGAAATCGTGTGGCGTCGTGACGATCTTTCCCGTCGCGACACCGTTTTTCATGTGTGTCACGAGTAGCTCCCACAGGTGGGATAGGCGCGCCACCGAGACGCGCTCGCCTGGGCGGTGCGGGTCGATCCCGGCGAGGAAGAGCGCTTCGGCGCGGTAGATATTGCCCGGGCCCGCGACGACCGACTGGTCCATGATGAGTTCGCCGATCGGGCGGCGCAACTGGCGCGCGCGAGCAATGAAGGCTTCGCCGTCGGCATCGGCGCGCAGCGGGTCGGGCCCGAGGCGGCGGGTAACGGTATCGATCTCGTCGACCGCAACGACGCGGCACTGGTTCGGCCCGGTGAGGTCGGCGATGCCGTTGGTGGCCGCGAGCCGGACGCGGACCTGGCCGCGCGGTTCGGGCACGTGCCAGGTGCCCGCCTGCGCGATCTCGGTCGCGAGGGTCTCGGCCTCACCGATGCGTCGGCGGGGCGCGCCGATCGAACGCGGCGCGGCAAACGTTTCATCGCCGTCGAATGTCCACGACCCGTACAGGCCGAGATGCGTGTGCAAAACGAGGTCGTCGAAATGCTGGAAAAGATGCTTGCCCCAGGCCTCCGACCCGTCGTATCGCCGGCCGTCCAACAGCGCGGCGCCGTCGGCGAATCTGCCCTGCGGGGAACAGACGGCAAGCTGGCGTCCGGCGAAGAGTTCGTCGAACGCGGCAGCCAGTCGGTGGATCGAGTGGCCCTCAGGCATCGGTCAGCGGATCCCAGATCGCGCGGTCGAGGTCGACCTTCGTCGGGTTGCGCCACACGAGCGCGGTCGACTCGTCGTCGTAATGGGCGAGCGCATCGGGCCGCAACTGCCTCGGCAGGGTGCCGTCGGCGCGCACGACGCGCCACCACGGGCTCGCGCCGCCATAGCGGCTCATCACTTGGCCGACCAGGCGCGCCGAACCCGAGCCGGTGCGCGCGTGCAGGCATTCGGCGATCAGCCCGTAGGTGCTCACGCGGCCGGACGGGATCTGATCGACAATGTCGAGGACGCGCTGGGCGTGGCCGGGCAGTTCAAAGGTATTCGTGTCAGTCATGGGTCTGCGTCTACGGTATCCCGCAGCACACCGGCCCCGCCAGGGTGGGGACATGGGACAATAGCGACATGTCCTGCGAACACTGCGATTCCTCCATCCCCCACGACCACTCCGCCGTCCCGAAGGCGATCGCCGGAGCGAAGGCGAGGGCGATGCAACTCGCCGTCGTGCAGGTGGCGATCGCGAGCGTCGTCGTGATTGCCTCGCTCCTGTTGCTGCCGATCTCAGCCTGGCCGGTGCCGTTCGGCTGGGGCCTTGGCACGTGGGCCGCGGCGACGGGTCTCGGCGCCATGGTGGGGACCTGGGCGCGCGGGGGCCGCGAGCTTTCGCAGACATCGGTCGCAATGCGGGTGCGGCTCGCATCGGGCATTACCGGCGCGATCGTCCTCGTCCTGGGCGCGCGCGACGCGGCGGGCCGGTCCAGCGATGGCCGGTTCGTCGGCGGTACCGCGACCGCCGGCATGGCGGCGTGGCAGGTCGCGCTCGCGGTCGTTGCCGGGTGGCTGATCGGCGCCGCGATCATGTCGGGCATTCAGACGTTTGCCTGGCTGCGCATTATCGAGACGCCCGGCGATGCGGGCGAGCTCGTGCGCGCCGGCGTCATCCACTCCGGCAGCCACGGGTTTGTCCGCCCGCTCATCGCCTTCGTCGTGCCCGCGCTCGCCCTCGCGGTATGGACGCTCGGCCTCGCGTGGCTGCCCTGGCTCGTGCTCGTCGCGCTGCCTGCTCAGGCGCTCATCGCGATCGCGATGATTCGTCGTTAGGAACGCGAATCGTCGTAGGCCTGGATCTGATCGATCCGGCGCTGGTGGCGCTCATCGCCGCTAAACGGCTCGGCAATGAACGCCTCGATAAGCTCAATGAGTTCCTCGGTCGTGTGCTGGCGCGCGCCGACCGAGATGACGTTGGCGTTATTGTGCTGGCGCGCGAGGACGGCGGTGTCGTGATTCCACACGAGGGCCGCGCGAACGCCGTTGACCTTATTCGCGGCGATCTGTTCGCCATTGCCGGAACCGCCGATCACGATGCCGAGCGAGCCCTCATCGGCGACGACTCCCTCGCCGGCGGCGATGCAAAACGCCGGGTAGTCATCGAGCGCGTCGTATTCGTGTGCGCCGTGATCGATGACCTCGTGGCCGCTGGAGCGCAGATGCTCCGCCAGCTCGTTCTTCAGCTCAAAACCCGCATGATCCGTTGCCACATGAATTCGCATGCCTCCATTGTGCCCTAGTCTTGCCTCATGACTTCACAGGTACGAATCCAAGATGACCTCTTCGCAGCGCTCAATGGCGATTGGCTCGAACAGCATACGATTCCGGCCGATCGCGCCCGGGATGGCGCCTTCCATCATCTGCGCGACCAGTCCGAGATCCACGTCCGCGAGATCGTCGAACAGTGCGCCGCCGACGACGGCGGGGATGCCGACGCGATGAAGATCGGTCGCCTCTACCGCGCGTTCATGGACACCGACGCGATCGAGGCCGCGGGCCTTGCCCCGCTCGCCGATGTCCTTGACGTCGTGAACTCGGCGCAGACGAAAGACGAGCTCGCCGCCGCCCTCGGTCGCCTGACGCCCGGCGGTGGCCCCGGCCTGTTCGGCATCGGCGTGATGTCGGATCTCAATAACCCCGACCGCTACGCCCTGTACTTCGGCCAGTCCGGTCTCGCCCTGCCCGATGAGTCCTACTACCGCGAGGACGCCCACGCCGAGACCCGCGCCGCCTACGTCAAGCACCTGGAAAAGATGGTCACGCTCGGCGAGCTCGCCGCGGACCCGGCCGAAGCCGCGCAGCGGATTATGGCCGTCGAGACCGCGATCGCTGCGGGCCACCGCGACCGCGTCGCCTCCCGCGATATCCAGCGCATGAACAACCCGGTCACGCGCGAGGAGCTCGCCGAATCCCTCGGTGCTTTCGACTTCGAGGGCTGGCGCCAAGCCGCTGGCATCACCGATGCCCAGCTCGAGGTCATGATCGTCCAGGTGCCGGAGTTCATGGAGCACGCCGGCAAGCTCTGGGCCGATACCGACCTCGCCGACCTCAAGCTCTGGGCGACCTGGCACCTGCTGCACGGCGCCGCCCCCTACCTCACGAGCGCGATCGTCGACGAAAACTTCCACATGTACGGCGCCACGCTCACCGGCGCGGAGGAGCTGCGCGAACGCTGGAAGCGCGGCGTCGGTGTCGTCGAGGGCGCGCTCGGCGAATCCGTCGGCAAGCTGTACGTCGAGGCGCACTTCCCGCCGTCGCACAAGGAGGCGATGGACGAACTCGTCGCGAACCTCATCGAGGCCTACCGCCGCTCGATCACGACGCTTGAGTGGATGACCGACGAGACGAAGGCGAAGGCCCTCGCTAAGCTCGAAGCATTCACCCCGAAGGTCGGCTACCCGGTGCGCTGGCGCGACTACTCGAGCCTCGAGATCCCCGAGGGCGACGTCATCGCCGCAGTGCGGGCCTCGAACCGCTTCGAGTTCGCCCGCGAACTGAACAAGCTCGGCGGCCCGATCGACCGCGACGAATGGCTCATGACGCCGCAGACCGTCAACGCCTACTACATGCCGACGATGAACGAGATCGTCTTCCCGGCCGCGATCTTGCAGCCGCCGTTCTTCGACGCCGACGCGGATGACGCGACCAACTATGGCGGCATCGGCGCGGTCATCGGCCACGAGATCGGCCACGGCTTCGACGACCAGGGCTCCCAGTTCGATGGCCGCGGCCAGGTCGTGAACTGGTGGACGGATACCGACCGCGAAGAGTTCGAAAAGCGGACCTCCTCGCTCATCGAGCAGTACAACGCGTTCGTGCCCTCCCAGCTGCCCGAGGGGACCCCGCATCACGTCAACGGCGCGCTCACGATCGGCGAGAACATCGGCGACCTCGGGGGCCTGTCGATCGGGCTAAAGGCCTACGAGATCGCCCTGGAAAAGCAGGGCAAGGCCCTCGCCGACGCGCCCGTCATCGACGGCCTGACCGGCCTGCAGCGGATCTTCTACTCGTGGGCCCACATCTGGCGCGAAAAGGCCCGCGACGCCGAAGTCATCCGCCTGCTCACGATCGACCCGCACTCCCCCGCGGAATTCCGTTGCAACGGCGTGCCGCGCAACATGGCGGCATTCTACGAGGCCTTCGACGTCACCGAAGGCGATGGCATGTGGCTCGAGCCAGAAAAGAGGGTAGAGATTTGGTAAGCATCCTCATCCCGATCATCGGAGTCGTGTTGCTGGCCGCGGTCGCGATCGCGATCGTGGTGGTGAAGAAGACCGACTAACCGATGCGCATCATCGCCCTGCATGGGTCGATGTCGAACGCCGCCCAGTGGCAGGACTACCCCTCGCTGCTGGGCGGCGTCCCCGTTGTGGCGCCCGACCTGCCCGGCCACGGGGCCCGGCTCGATGAGCCGTTCACGATCCGCGGCGTCGTGCAGACGATCGAGGACGCGGCCGTGGGCGCGCGCGAGATCGTGCTCGTCGGGCATTCCCTTGGCGGCTACCTCGCCTACGGTTACGCCGCGACGCACCCCGAAAAAGTTTCCGGCCTCGTCCTGATCGGCGCGAGCGCCAACCCGCGCGGCGTTCTTGCCAGCGGCTACCGCGCCTTCGCGCAGCTGAGCCAGCGCCTGCCGCGCGAGCACTTCGTTACCGCCCGCAACGCCCTCGTCACGAGGATGGGGCTGCCCGACTCGATGCAGGTGCCGCCCGAGGCCTATGACGACCTGCCCGAGGCGTGGTCGCTGCTGCAGCGCTCCTGCCCGCAGCGCCTGCTGGCACACGTGAACTGCCCGCTGATGTTCATCAACGGGCAGTTCGATCAGAGGCGGATCGGCGAGCGACGCGCGCGGCGCCTCGCAGGCGGGGCGCCGCTACGGATCATCCCGGGTGCAAGTCACCTCGCCCCGCTGACCCATCCGCGCCTCGTCGCCGAAGAAATCCGCGCGTTTATTCGAAGATTGGACCGACGTCGCGCGAGCGCTTGAGCTCGAAGAAGCCGGGCACCGACGCGACCGCGACGCAGCCGTCCCACAGCTTCAGCGCATCCTCGCCCTTCGGGGCGGGCGAGACGACCGGGCCGAAGAACGCGACACCATCAATCGCGATGACCGGCACGCCGACGTCATCCCCGACGAGGTCGAGCGCGCGCTGCGTGGACTCGCGCATCCCCGGGTCATAGTCCTCGACGCCGGCGGTATCGGCGAGCTCGGCCGGCAGTCCCGCCTCCTCAAGCGCTTCGGTGATGATCGCATCGAGATCGTCACGGCCCTGGTGGTGGATACGCTCGCCAAGAGCGTCATACAGCGCCTTGACCGCGTCGTTGCCGTGCGTCTGCGCGGTCGCCGCGACGACGCGCGCCGGCCCCCAGGAACGGTCCATTAGCGCCTGATAGTCCTCGGGCAGATCGCGCACTTCGTTGAGGACGGAGAGCGACAGCAGCGACCAGGTGACGTCGAGGTCGCGCGCTTTGGCGACCTCACCCATCCAGCGCGAGGTCATCCACGCCCACGGACAGCCGGGATCGAACCAGAATTCAACTTTGGTGCTCATGTCACCGATTCTATGGGGTGGACCACACGCGCGCTGGGTGAAAGGATCGGACCAGCCCGACGAGCAGAACTAAGGAGTCTCATGCCCGGAAAGAACCTCACCCGCCTCGAAGCCGAGAGCCGCGCAGGTGTCGTTTCCCTTGTCCATTCCTACGATGTCGACCTCGATCTGACGCTGAGCGATGAGACATTCCGCTCGCGCACGACGATTGTCTTCGACGCGAGCCCCGGCGCCGTCACGTTCGTCGACCTCATCGCCGATAGCGTCGAGCACCTCATCCTCAACGGCGAGGAACTCGACACGTCGGCCTTCGCGGATCACCGCATCCAGCTGACGGGGCTGAACTCCCGCAACGAGCTCAGCGTCGATGCGACGTGCCGCTACACCAACACCGGCGAGGGCATGCACCGCTTCGTCGATCCGAAGGACGGCGAGGCCTACCTCTACACCCAGTTTGAGGTGCCGGACGCGCGCCGCGTCTATGCCTGCTTCGAGCAGCCCGACCTCAAGTCGGCGTTCACGTTCCACGTCACC
Organism: Bowdeniella nasicola; assembly: GCF_001907295.1. Classification (GTDB taxonomy): domain Bacteria; phylum Actinomycetota; class Actinomycetes; order Actinomycetales; family Actinomycetaceae; genus Bowdeniella; species Bowdeniella nasicola. Next base: position 18,995 of record NZ_MQVR01000014.1, on the reverse strand, counting down.
GCCCCCAAGCACTGGGTTGTCGTGTCCAACGAGGGCGCGCAGGTGAGCGAGCTCGAGGGCAAAAAACGCTGGGATTTCGAGCCCACTCCCGCGATCTCGACCTACATCACGGCGATCGTCGCGGGCCCGTACCACGAGGCGCGCAGCGAGCTGACGAGCAGCGACGGCCGCACAATCCCGCTCGGCCTGTACTGCCGCGCCTCGCTCGCCGAGCACCTCGATGCCGACGAGCTGTTCGACATCACGCGCCGTGGATTCGCCTTCTACGAATCCGAGTTCGGTCGGCCCTACCCGTTCACGAAATACGACCAGCTGTTCGTCCCCGAGTACAACGCGGGCGCGATGGAAAACGCCGGCTGCGTCACCTACCGCGACCAGTACATCTTCAGCTCGAAGCCGACCGAATACATGGTCGAGCGTCGCGTCGTCACGATCCTGCACGAGCTCGCCCACATGTGGTTCGGCGACCTCGTGACGATGAAGTGGTGGAACGACCTGTGGCTGAACGAGTCCTTCGCCGAGTTCATGTGCACGCTCGCCGCCGCGGAGGCGACCCGCTGGAGCCACGCGTGGACGACGTTCGCGTCGGTCGAAAAGGCCTGGGCCTACACGCAGGACCAGCTGCCCTCCACCCACCCGATCGTCGCCGAGATCAACGACCTGGAAGACGTCGAGGTCAACTTCGATGGCATCACGTATGCGAAGGGTGCAGCCGTGTTGCGCTCGCTCGTCGCCTACGTCGGCCGCGAAGAATTCTTCTCTGGCGTCAAGGCCTACTTCGACAAGCACGAATGGGGCAACACGACGCTTGACGACTTCCTATCGGCGCTGGAGGCCGCGAGCGGCCGCGACCTGAAAGCCTGGTCGAAGGTCTGGCTCGAAGAATCCGGCGTCACCGTCCTGTGCCCCTTTGTCGACGTCGACGATAACGGCATCGTGACCGACGCGGCCATCATGCAGGGCTCCTTCCAGAACACCTCGATGCGCCCGCACCGCGTCACGATCGGCGGCTACGACATCGTCGACGGGGCGCTGACGCGCACTTACCGCGAGGAGCTCGACGTCACCGGCCAGCGCACGGACCTGCCGAACCTCATCGGCAAGAAGCTCAACGCGATGCTGCTCGTCAACGATGAGGACCTCGCCTACACCAAGATCCGCATCAGCCAGGAATCGCTTGCGACCGCGAGGGATTACATCCACACGATGACTGATTCGCTCACGCTCGCGGTCCTGCTCGGCTGCGCCTGGGACATGACCCGCGACGCGGAGATCGGCGGCGAGCAGTTCGTCACGCTCGCGACACGAGCCCTGTCCGCTCCGGGCATGGTCCCCTCGGTCCGCAACTCGATCCTCGGCCAGATCTCGAGCGCCGCCGAGCGCTACACCGCACCGGAATCCCGCGCCCGGATCATCGTCGCGCTCGCCGACTCGCTGCTCGCCCTCCTGAAGGACGCCGCACCGGGCAGCGACGATCAGTTGCTCTACGCCCAGCGCTTCGCGCAGTTTGCCACGAGCGATGAACAGCTGGCTGAGCTCGGCCGCATCTACCACGGCAAGTCCGACGTCAGCGGTCTCACCCTCGATGACGCACTGAACTGGAAGCTGCTGAACGGCCTCGTAGCTGCCGGGCAGGCGGGCGAAGCCGAGATCGCCGCCCAACTCGAAGCCGACCCGTCGCTCACCGGCCGGGAAGAGGCTGCCCGCGCCCGGGCGTCCGTCCCGAGCGCGGAGGCGAAGCAGGCCGCGTTCGACGCCGCGATGACCGACCAGTCGCTGTCGAATGACGCACTGCTTGCCACGATGGGTGGCCTCTGGGCCCGCGCGTGGCAGCACCCCGAGCTCGTCTCGGTCTTCGCCGACCGCTACTTCGCGTCGCTGCGCGATATCTGGCAGGAGCGCTCCGGCCATATCGCCCAGATGCTCATCTGCTGGCTGTACCCGACGGAGCTCGCGGGCCTGACCGATGTCGCCGAGCGAACCCGCACGTGGCTTGCCGAGAACGAGGACGCGCCGGCCGCGCTGCGCCGCCTCGTTTCCGAGCAGCTCGACGGTGTGGAGCGCGCGGAGAAGATCCAGCAGCTCTAACCCCGACGACGAAGGGCCCGACCAGCACGTTTAACCGCTGGTCGGGCCCTTGTCGCTAACCTACGCGCTCACCTGCTCGCGCACCTGCCTGGCCGCAGCCACCAGGTTTCGCAGGGTCGCGATGGTCTCGGAATAGGCGCGGGTCTTCAGACCGCAGTCGAGATTCACCCACAGCTGGCGCGGATCCAACGCGGCCGTCGCTGCGCGCAGCAGTGCGGTCTCCTCTTCCAACGTCGGAATGCGCGGCGAGTGAATGTCCCAAATGCCCGGTCCGAGCTGGCGCGAAAAACCGTGCTCGGCGACCGCCGGCAAAATATCCATCTTCGAGCGGGGAGCTTCGATCGAGGTGACGTCGGCATCGAGGTTGTCGATCGCATCGACGACCACCGCGAACTCCGAGTAGCACAGGTGCGTGTGGATCTGGGTGGTCGGACAACAGCAGCCAGGTCAGCGGCCCCACAATGACCGGGCGGACAGCGGACGGCTCCGGGGCGTCGCGCACCTGGTCGAGCCAGGGATTTGCAGCGGCGGTGATCGGGGTGTCGGGACTGATCTCGGGCCGGCGATCGTGGCGGCGGGAAATGGGGTGGCGGTGGTGGTAGGTTTGTCAGGGCGCGGGCCGGGTGAGATTGACGCTCGCGAGTTCCAGTAGGGCCGCGGATTCCGCGGCATCGACGGGGGCAAATTTCCTCGACCGCAGGTGTTCGACCAGGTCGAAGGTAGGACGGGCCCGGTTGAAGGTGTAAAAGTGCAGGCCTGGGGCGCCATAGCTCAGCAGCTCATCGAGGAAGCCCAGGGTGGCGGCCAGGGTGGCCCGCAACCGCTCACCGGGGTCCGGCAGATCGGCGAGTGCTGCGAGTTCGGGAGGAACCGCGACGCCGGACAGGGCCTGTAGCCGCTGCAGCCGGTTGATATCGGTGAACGGAAGGATCCCGGGGATGATCGGGAGTCTTACTCCCTGGTAGGAGGCAGCCTGCTCCAGGTCTCGGTAATTCACGGCCCGATAAAACACCTGCGTGATCGCAAAATCAGCGCCGGCCGACTGTTTATCGACCAGGGCCGCGACCGCGTCGGTGCGGGTCTGGATGGTGCCCGCAGGATAGGCGGCGACCGCCACCGACACGGCTGCCGGATCCCCGAGTTCGCGGTTAGCGACCTCGCGGATGAGCTCGACCAGTTCGGCCGGTGCGCTGAAGGACCTGCTGCAGGACCGTGCGGCTGAGCTCCTGAGAGCTTCCCAAGGCACCGAAGGTGACCGATACATAGTCGGGCCGGGAGTTTAGCAACTTGACGATCCCCGCCCAGACGGTCGAATGCGGATCCGGGACCCTCGGCGGGAATAACTCGTAGGAAATCACCGGGCTCGTCTTGCCCGATCTGCGATAGAGGTCGGTGTGCGTCACGGCCGATCCTTCACTCGCAGCAAGCCAGGCACTGCGGGGTCAGATGGGTAGCAAAAGCCAAAGCGTCCTCATGGTTGACAACGCGCCCCGATTTCAGGGATGTCCCTCGAATCGGGTCAAGAGGTCGCGACCGAAAAGAGCGCTTCGCCCGCCTCGATCTCATCGTCGGCAAGCCGCGTGATATCGACTTTTCCCATCGCGACGACGGGCGTGACGGGAAGGTAGTTGCCGATCTGGCTGAGGTCCCACGCGCACATGAGCTGGCCCTGCGCGACGCGGGCGGCCTTCTTCACGTGCCAACTAAACCCGCGCCCCTGCAGCGCGACCGTATCGAGTCCGAGGTGGACGAGGATTGCGGGGGCGTCATCGCCGGGGCTGATCGCGCACGCGTGCGCATGCCAGGCTGTGATGTCCCCCCCGACGGGCGCGATCACGGGAACCTTGACGAGGTGCGGCCAGATCGCAAGGCCGGGTCCGAGGACCGCCGCCGAAAACACGTCGTCGGGCACCTCGCGAAGCTCAAGCACGCGCCCCGCAAACGGGGCACGGATAACAAGCTCGCGGGTGTCCATGGCTCAGTCGCGCGTCGCCAGTCGGTCGCCGTCGCCGAGGGCGTCGCGTACGGCGTGGATCAGCGAATTGAGGCGGCCGTTCTTCGGCAGGTCCGCGACGAGGACGGGCTGTGCGGTGCCGTCGCCGAGAGGAATCTTCCAGTTCGGATATTCCTGGTCGGTGCCGGGCTGGTTTTGCGTCCGGCGCTCCCCGACCATGTCCGTGACCGAGATCCCGAGCAGCAGCGAGGGCGTCTGCGCAATATAGCGGTGCATCGCCTCGATGATTTCGCGTTCGGTCGGATCGGCACCGAGCAGGCCATATTCGCGCAGGCGGGTAAGCATGCGTTCGCGTTCGGCTTCCGCTTCGGCGCGTACCTGCTCTGGCGGGTCGACGAGCAGGCCGAGGCGTTCACGCACGTCGACGTGCTCGCCCGCGAGGTATCCCGCGGCGGGCGGCATATCGTGGGTGTCGACGGTGGCAAGCGCGAGCGTGCGGTAGGCGTCGGGACGCTTGGGCAGGCCGTCCTCGCCACCTTCGAACCACAGCACGGAGGTGCCGAAGATTCCGCGTTCGGTCAGGTAGTCACGGACCCCCGGCTCGACGGTGCCGAGGTCTTCGCCGATCAGGGTGGCCCCGGCGCGGTGCGCTTCGAGGAGCAGGACGCCGATCATCGCTTCGTGGTCGAAGCGGACGTAGGTGCCTTCGGAGGGCAGGGCGCCTTGCGGGATCCACCAGAGGCGGAAGAATCCGATGATGTGGTCGACCCGGATCGCGCCGGCGTGACGCAGCACGGTTCGGATCATGTCGCGCAGCGGCGCATAACCGAGTTCGGCGAGGGCGTCGGGCCGCCACGGCGGCTGGGACCAGTTCTGGCCCTGCTGGTTGTACATGTCCGGCGGTGCGCCCACCTCGATGCCGCGGGCAAACACGTCCTGCAGGGCCCACGCATCGGCACCGCCAGGGTGCACGCCGACCGCGAGGTCCTGCATCAGGCCAAGGCCCATGCCGGCGTCGACGGCGTCGCGCTGTGCGCGTTGGAGTTGCTGGTCGATGATCCACTGCAGCCAGCAGAAGTAGTCGATGCGCTCGGACAGTTCCATCCGCATCAGGCGCGTGCGCGGGGAGGCCGGGTGGGAGACCGTCTCCGGCCAGGGCTCATCCTTGTAGTGTTCGGCGAGCGCGCACCACAGGGCGAAGTCTTCGAGGCCCTGCCCCATTTCCTCGCGATAGCGTTCGAATTCGCGACGGCGCGCATCAGACAGCCCCTGGGCGTAGATGACCGCGAGCGCCTGGCTCTTGGCCTGCCAGGAGCGGTCCCGGTCGATCGGCTCGGAGGAGGTGTTGTCGTGCTCGACTTCCTGCATTGCCCAGCGCACGAGCGAGCGCTGCGGGCCGGTGAGGTAAGCGACCTCCTCGATGTCCTCGGGCCGGATGTACAGCGGCGAGACGAAGCGACGCGAGGTCGGTAGGTAGGGCGAGGGCGTGATGGGTGGGGACATCTCGGCCGCGTGCAGCGGGTTGATGAGGAGGAAGTCCGCGCCGATCGAGCCGAAGAAGGATCCCATCTCCGCGAGGTCGCGGGCGTCGCCCATCCCCCACGATTCCTTGGAGCGGACGGAATACAGCTGCGCCATGGCGCCCCAGCCGCGACCGGCTTGCAGGGTGGGTTCGGCCAGGCGCGGCGGCGTGACGGCGAGCGGCGCACTTGCCGTGGTGCCGTCGTCGCACGTCACCTCGATCGTGTGCCACCCGAGTGGCAGGTTGGACGGTAATAGGAAGGTGGCACGCCCGATGCGTTCGCCGTCGATCTCGCGCGGCTCGACCCACTGGTCCTTTTGGCCAAGTGACCAGCTCTGGCCGTCTTCGAGTTGGACGCTGGCGCTCACGCCGAGGCCGTCGGGCACGTGGACGGCAACGTCGTGCTCTTGGCCGTGGCGCACCACGAGGCAAGAGGGCAGGATGCGACGCCAGGGCTTGAGGTCAATTTCCGCGATGGCGTCACTGACATCGCTATCGGATTCGAGGTCGAGGCCGAGGGCGGAAAGGACGGCGAGCAGCGTCGCGTCAGGCACGTGCCGGTGGGTGCCGTGGAAGTCCCAATACTCGGTCGCCACCCCGTACTGATCGGCGAGGTGACGCAACGCGTCAGAGTTGTCGATGCTCATGTAACTACCACCTGGGGCGTGAACGGACTGGCGGGCACAAAAACCGCCCCGCGCAGCGCGGGACGATCCTCACGGCTGGCTATTCAGCTAGCAGACCATTGATTGTATCGGCGATTTCTTCGGCCTCGGGGCCGACCACCACCTGGACGACATGTCCGGAACGGACGACTCCATAGACGCCGTCGATCCTGAGGTTATCTTCGCTCACGGCTTCGGGGTCTTTCACCTGGACGCGCAGGCGGGTGATGCATGACTCGAGTTCGTCGATGTTGTCCTTGCCTCCGAGTCCGGCCAGGATTTCAGCAGCGTTGCTCATATCGCCTATCTCTCTTCCCACGTAGCGGGGGCTCGTTAATATCCTCACATCATTATCGCACCGATGCACGGGCTCGGCGATGCTCGCGACCGATGGAGTTGGCACAATGGGCTGCAAGGGAACCTAGGAGGCACTCCATGACGCGCAAAATCGACGCGGATCGCGATAAGCACGGCTGTACTCGCTATTTGGGCATCGGGGTCAGCCCCGGACGGGCCGTGGGTCAGATCGCCAAAGTTTTTCCGCGGGTTTCCGAACCTCGCGCCCGGTTCCTTCCGCCCGAGAGCAACGCTGACGTAGAAGTCCAGCGCATCGAAAAAGCGGCCGCCGAAACCGCCGAAAACCTCGCGCTACGCGCCGATCTCGCCACCGGTCAGGCCGCCGAAGTTCTCGCGACGGCCTCCCAGATCGCGCAAGATCCTGCGCTGCTTGATGGTGCCAGTGATCTCGTGCGGACACGACAGCTCGTCCCGACCCGCGCGGTGTGGGAAGCGGCTGGCATGCTCGCCGACCTGTTGCGCGACATGGGCGGCTACCTCGCCGAACGCGCGCTCGATGTCTATGACGTGCGGGACCGGATCATTGCGCGCCTCCTTGGCCGTCCGGCACCGGGCCTTCCAACGCCGGACCGGGAATACATCCTGTGGGCTGCGGACCTCGCCCCTTCCGATGCCGCTCAGCTCGATCCAAAGAAGGTCCTAGGAATCGTCCTGCTCGAGGGCGGTCCGACGTCCCATACAGCCATCGTGTCGCGTGAGCTCGGCATCCCCGCGGTCGTCGCGGCCCACGGCACTGCGTCGTTAAAGGACGGCGACCTCGTTCTCATCAATGGCGCGGCCGGCACGGTCACGGTCGATCCGAGCGAGGAGCAGATTACCGCCGCGAAGCGCCCCGTGCCGCGTCGCGATTTCTCGGGCACCGGTCAGCTCAGATGCGGCCACCACGTCCCGCTCCTTGCCAACATTTCCGATGCCGCAGGCGCACGCGCCGCCGCCGAGGTGAAGGCCGAAGGCATCGGACTGTTCCGCACCGAGCTGTGGTACCTCGGTTCCGTCGAAGAGCCGAGTCTCGAAGACCAGGTCGCCTCCTACACGGAGGTGTTCGCCGCTGCGCCGAAGGGCCGCATCGTCGTGCGGACCCTCGATGCGGGCTCCGATAAGCCGCTGCCGTTTATGAAGATGGGGCACGAGTCGAACCCGGCGCTCGGAGTGCGCGGGTACCGCATGAATCGCAAGTTCCCCGACATCCTCAACCGTCAGCTCGATGCGATCGCCCAGGCGCAGCGCGAGACCGGCGCAAATGTCCACGTCATGGCTCCGATGATCTCGACGGTCGCGGAAGCCAACGAATTCGTCGACGCCTGCCGCGCCCGGGGTATCGCGCACGCCGGCGTCATGGTGGAGGTGCCTTCCTCTGCGCTGCGTGCAGGACAGATTCTTGCGAGCGCGGATTTCGCATCCATCGGTACGAACGACCTGTCGCAGTACACGATGGGCGCCGACCGGCTGCTCGGTATGCTCGCCGACCTCGCGGACCCGTGGCACCCCGCGGTCCTAGATCTCATCGACGCCACCTGCCGGGGCGGGGCCCAACAAGACCGTCCGGTCGGCGTGTGTGGTGAGGCCGCGGCCGATCCCGCCCTCGCGGTCGTGCTCGTTGGCCTCGGGGTCTCGACGCTGTCGATGACGCCCCGTTCCATCCCCGACGTTGCCGCCGCTCTGTCGGCCGTGACGCTCGCGGAGGCGCGAGAGGCAGCTGGCGTTGCACTCGCCGCGACCGGAGCTCGCAGCGCACGGCAGGCCGTGCGGGACCGCCTCGAGGTCCTGACCGAGCTCGGACTTTAGGAGTTGAGATGACCGACGAGATTGAACCGCGCCTACAGCCGACACCCGAGGGCGTACCCGATCCCCTCAACGGCGTTTTGCCGATCCCACAGCCGGACGTCGCTCCGCTCAGCCACGTGCTCGCGGCCCTCGACCTCACCCAGCTCGAGGACACGATGTTCGCGGCCCCGTCGCTGCCGTTCTTCCTCGGTCGGATCTACGGCGGCCAGGTGCTCTCCCAGGCGATGATGGCCGCGGGCCGCACCACTCCGGACGACGGGGACGGGCCTCGCACTCTCCACTCGTGCCACGGCTATTTCCTGCGCCCCGGGCGTATCGATTCCGCGCTGCTATTCCGCGTCGAGATCCTGCACGACGGCCGGTCGTTTTCGACCCGCCGCGTGCACGCGATTCAGCATGGCAAGCCGATCCTGTCTGTGATCGCCTCGTTCCAGGAGACCCAGCCCGGGCGTGACCACCAGGACCAGGCACCCGAGGTACCCGATCCCGAGACGCTTCCGAGCGTCATGGAGCTCTTCGAGGCCAATCCCGACCCGACGGCTCAGTTCCTCGCCCGCACCGGTGCCTTCGATATCCGCCATCCCGCGGGTGACGTGTTCATGGAACCGGCTGGAACAGTCGAAGCCGACCAGCGTGTGTGGATGCGGGCGCGCGGCACGATGGCCGAGGGCGCCAGTCAGCTCTTGCATCGCGCGCTGCTCATCTACGCCTGCGACCAGGTCATGCTCGAGCCCGTCCTGAGGCGTCACTCGCTGTCGTGGGGACACGAAGGCATTTCGGTCGCCTCCCTCGACCATTCGATGTGGTGGCACCGCGATGTCGACGTCTCTGAGTGGTTCCTGTTCGAGCAGCACTCCCCCTCCGCACAGGGTGGCCGGGGCCTTGGCACGGCACGGATTTTCGACCAGTCCGGACGCCTCGTCGCAAGCGCCGCGCAAGAAGGCATGGTGCGCGTCCCCGAGGACACCGAAGGCTAAGAGCGCCGGAAGGTGAGCGGCTCGTCGCTGATGCGTCCGAGCTGCTCGCGCTCCGCTTCCGTTAGCCTCCGAGGCTTCATGCTCGCGGTGTCCATAAGGACAACGACCGTCCGCGCCTGCACGGCTGGGGTGCCGTCGGCGGCGTCGATGACGTAGTCGATGTCGACGGAGGCGCCGCCCATGCGAGAGACCCACGTCCGCACCGGGATCGGCTCTTGCGGGTAGAGCACCGGCTTGAGATATTCGATCTCCTGCCGGGCAATGAACGTCGCGGACTCGCCGTCGACGCCGAAGCCGCCGTCGGTATTGTCGAGGCCGGCGCCGTGCCAGAACACGGCGATCCGGACCTCTTCTAGAAGCGTGAGCATCGCGGCGTTATTGACATGCCCGTAGGCATCCAGATCGGCCCAGCGGACCTTGATCGGGACGTCGATCGCAGCCATCTCCTGCTCCTAGTTGCGCGTGAGCTTGCGGTACGTCATGGCCGGCGGACGGGCAGCCTCCGGGCCAAGACGGTCGACCTTGTTCTTCTCGTACGCCTCGAAGTTGCCCTCGAACCAGTACCAGCGGCTCGGATCTTCCTTGGTGCCTTCGTAGGCGAGAATGTGGGTCGCGACGCGGTCGAGGAACCAGCGGTCGTGGGTGATGACCACGGCGCAGCCGGGGAACTCGAGGAGCGCGTTTTCCAGCGAGCCAAGGGTCTCGACATCGAGGTCGTTAGTCGGCTCGTCGAGCAGCAGGAGGTTGCCGCCCTGCTTCAGCGTCAGCGCGAGGTTCAGTCGGTTGCGCTCACCGCCGGAGAGCACGCCCGCGGGCTTCTGCTGGTCCGGGCCCTTGAAGCCGAACGCGGAGACGTAGGCGCGCGATGGCATTTCGACCTGGCCGACCTGGATATAGTCGAGGCCGTCGGAGACGACCTCCCACAGGGTCTTATTCGGGTCGATGCCGGCACGCGTCTGGTCGACGTAGGAGAGCTTGACGGTCTCACCGATCTTCAGTTCCCCCGCATCGAGCGGTTCGAGGCCGACGATGGTCTTGAACAGGGTCGTCTTACCGACGCCGTTCGGGCCAATGATCCCGACGATGCCGTTACGCGGCAGCGAGAACGACAGGTTATCGATGAGGACGCGGTCACCGAAGCCCTTCTTGAGGTTCTTCGCTTCGAGGACGACGTTGCCAAGGCGCGGGCCCGGCGGGATCTGGATTTCTTCGAAGTCGAGCTTGCGGGTGCGCTCAGCCTCGGCAGCCATCTCTTCGTAGCGCTGCAGACGGGCCTTGGACTTGGCCTGGCGGCCCTTGGCGTTCTGGCGAACCCATTCGAGTTCGTCCTTCAGGCGCTTGGCGAGCTTGGCGTCCTTCTTGCCCTGGATCTTCAGGCGTTCCTGCTTCTTTTCCAGGTAGGTCGAGTAGTTGCCCTCATAGGGGTAGAGCCGACCGCGGTCGACTTCGGCGATCCATTCGGCCACGTGGTCGAGGAAGTAGCGATCGTGGGTGACGGCGATGATGGCGCCGGGGTACTTCGCGAGGTACTGCTCGAGCCAGAGCACCGATTCGGCGTCGAGGTGGTTCGTGGGCTCGTCGAGGAGCAGCAGGTCGGGAGATTCGAGCAGCAGCTTGCACAGTGCGACGCGGCGGCGCTCACCACCGGACAGGACCGACACGTCGGCATCGCCCGGGGGTAGCTTGAGCGCGTCCATCGCCTGGTTCAGCTGGGAGTCGAGATCCCACGCATCGGCCGCATCGATTTCGGTTTGGAGCTTGCCCATTTCTTCCATGAGCGCATCGAAATCGGCATCCGGGTTCGCCATTTCTTCACCGATCTCGTTGAACCGGTTGATCTTGGCGAGGATGTCAGCGACGGCTTCTTCCACGTTGCCGCGGACGTCTTTTTCTTCGTTCAGCGGTGGCTCCTGCAACAGGATGCCCACGCTGTATCCCGGGCTCAGGCGAGCTTCACCATTGGAGGGCTGCTCGAGGCCCGCCATGATCTTCAGGATCGTCGACTTACCGGCACCGTTCGGGCCGACCATGCCGATCTTGGCCCCGGGCAAGAACGCCATGGTGACGTCATCGAGGATGACCTTGTCGCCGTGCGCCTTGCGCGCCTTGACCATTGAGTAGATGTACTCCGCCACTGATTCTCCCAGGGGTAGATAATTCCTGCCGGCGTCCCGGCCCTCACTCAGACTAAGACATCGACGCAGCGATTCTCATCTTTGGAGCCGGTGGCGAAACGTGACATGCGCCGGGCACGCTTACCTGTGCCCGGCGCGTGCACTTTTCTCAGACGGCTTCGGGCAGATCCGCCTCGCCGTCGGGATAGGGCACCTGGGTGTCCATAACCGTCACCGAGGCGGGTGCTTCAGCCTCCTCTCCGTCCCGGCGCACGCGCTGGAATCGGGCGATGCCGGTCGACAGATCGATCCCCACATGGGAGGCGATGATGACGACCTGAGTGCGGCCCTGGCCGGCCTGGTTGGTCCAGGATTCGGTTTCGATGCGACCCCGCACGAGGACCGGGTCGCCCTTGGACAGGCTGGCGAGGGCATTCTCGCCGAGCTGTCCGAAGCACTTGACCGTGAACCACTGGGTTTCGCTGGAGTATTCGCCGCTTGCTTCCTTGCGGCGCATGGAGTGCGCGACTCGGAGTTTTACCAGGGTGGTCGAGGTGACGGCGTCGATTTTTTCGGGATAGACGCCCAGGTTTCCCTTGAGCGTGACATCCATGGCAGACATGTTGGTCATCCTTCCTACCCGCTCGATGCGGATAGGACTGAGCCTTGCCTCCCGTGAGCGCGGGCGCGCTGGCTAGGACGTAGCCTGGGAATGGTTCGACGCGCGCGGGCGTGCTGTTGATACGAGCGGCGAGCTAGCGGAGTTTGGCGCGCAGGGCCTCGTGATCGGCGAGAACGTCGAGCGTGGGCTGGACGAGTTTGTCTTCGACGACGGTCCTCACGCAGGCAAGGACGTTGTCGTAATACTCCTTCGGCGCCTTACGAGCACGCGCGGAACGGTGCACCGCGGCGGCGATGAAGGCGACTGCGCCCGCGACCAGAAGCGCGATGCCTACGGCCAACGGAATCGCGAGCCAGTTAGCGAGCGAGGCGATAGTAAGTCCCACGCCGACAACGAACAGGGCGATCCAGGCGATCTGCAAGAAGCGTGTCAGGCCATCGCGCAGCGGCGGCCGGTCGACCGCGCGGACCGCGGTGTGCACGTCATCGCCGAGGTCCTTGACCCCGGGCATGGCGTCATCGACGCGGTCGGCCCACACCTGCGGGAGTTCCGACTGGGCGCGCATCGCCCACGTCGACCCGACCGCGGCAACCGTCGCGTAGGACGGGGACTGGCTCGGGGGCACGGAGGCGTCGCGCGGGTGCGAGATGGCATGCCCGAGGGCGTCGATCACGGCGTCGACGCCGCACGCGGTCACGAGCTCGGAGGCCGTGTCGTTGACGAGTTGCGGGGTGACCGGCGAATCCGTATCGGACAGCTTTTCTTTCAGCTTGGCAACGACCGCATCGAGTTCGGCGCTCGCGGTGCGCTCAACCATCGAGGGTTCGGCATTGGCTTTGGCGAGCAGCCGCCGCAGTTCGTCGATCCCCTCCCCGGTTTCCGCGGAGGTGGCAAGGATCGGGACGCCGAGCAGGCCGTCGAGCTCGAGGACACCGGCGAGATCGGCGAGCAGCGCCTCACGGCGCGCTTCGGGGACCCGATCGATGTGGTTCATGACGATGACCATGGCGTCAGCGCGGCGGCGCATCTTTGCGAGGTAGCGCGAATGCAGGATGTGGTCGGCGTATTTTTGCGGGTCGACGACCCACACGAGGACGTCGACGAGCGGCAGGAGTGAATCGACGAGCCCGGAGTGGGCGTCCTTGACGGAGTCGTGGTCGGGTAGGTCGAGCAGGACGAGGTCCTCGAGCGCCTTTTCGTGGGCACGCTCCAGTTCCGTGGTGTGTGAGGTGACGCGTTCGCGCTCGATCCCGAGATAGTTCGTGAGGGTGCGCGCGGGCTCACCCCAGGTGAAGGCCGTTGCCGCTTCTGTCGTGGGGCGCAGCGCGCCGGCATCGGCGAGTTCGGTACCCGTCAGGCAGTTGAAAAGGGAGGATTTACCCGAACCGGTGCCTCCGACGAGCGCAGCGACGACGTGTCCCCCGGCGATCGCGCGACGGTTTTCAATCGCGCGGATTTCGGCACGGGCACGCTCGGTTTCTTCGTCGTCCCACGGGCTGGCGTCGTTAGCGAGGGCCTCTTCAATGCGGGCGATCCGGCCGTCAAGATCTAACTGCATCGAGGTACCTTCCAAGTTCGAGGACGCGGAGCCGCAGTCCGGTCACCACGCGGCGAGAGTGTCCCGCGGTTCCGCCCAGGGCTTCGTGATACGGGCCGGCCGCCTCGGTCACGGCGGTCGAGCACATCGTCGTGAGGAGATCCTTGCCGACCTCAATCGCCTGCGGGCCGATCATGCGTGTGATGACCTGGCCGGCGCCGCGCACGCCCCCGACCGCGGCGGCGAGCAGGTGAGCGGTGGCGGAGGCCGACAGCAGATCGTCGTTCACGTGCGGCGCGACGATGGCGTCGAGTTCTTCGCCCCAGGCGGTCAGCACGCGGTCGGCCTCGGCGCGGGCCTCGCTCGTCGTGATGTGCAAGATGTCGGACATGAGGACCTCAGCCCCCGAGTTCGTCTCGCGCCACTGGTCGGCGATCTGGGCGGGAACGTCGTGGATCGCGTCGCCAAGGACCGTACGCATGGCGGCGTGAATATCGAGCCCGAGAGCCTCGGCTGCGGCGTTACGACGCGCGAACTTGCGGCTGCCGAAGCCGCGTCCGACCTTGGACAGGTCGGGATCGAGCAGGTCCGCGAGCGCCCCGGAGGAGGCGGCCGACGTCAGCCACCGCGTCGTCGGTGCGCCGACGGCGGCAGATCCTGCGCGCAGCGCCGTGGTGAGGTCGACGGCCGTCGCGGAGGCGTTGTCGTCGGCGATATCGGCGAGCTTGTCGAGGGCGTGCGCCTGGCGTACGTAGGCGCGCGTGAGTTCCTCGAGGTTTTCGCGCAGCGCGCCCCACGCGCCACTCGTCGTGCGCGAGATGATGCCGCGCCCCTGCTCCCCCTCGGTTGCGAGCGTGAGCCAGTCGCGCAGTTCGGCAACGGACTCATCGGGCAGCATGCCCTCGTGGGGGCCGGCGTCGGGGATGATGAACAGCGGTACGTCGCCAAGGCCCGCCTCGGCGAGGCGATTCATGAGGTCGGCGCGCACGTCGGCAAGGATCTTCGGCGGGACCCGGTTGAAGACGACCGCGAGCTGCAGGCCGCGCTGATGCGCGTGGCGCAGGTTCTGCCACGGGATCGCATCGCCGTAGCGCGCGGCAGTCGTGACAAACAGCCACAGGTCGGCGGCCTCGAGGAGTTCCGCCGCGGATTTGCGGTTCAAGTCGTCGAAGGAGTCGAGGTCGGGAGCGTCGATGAGGGCCAGGCCCTCGGGCAGCGCCTCGTGGCTGACGGCCGTCGTGCGGTCGGCGAGCGGGACGTGCGCAATCGATGTCTCCGGATGGTGAACGAGAACGCCCTGGCGCGTCGTGGGTCGCAAGACTCCGGCCTCGGAGACTTCCTCGCGCAGGATCGAGTTCAGCAGCGTGGATTTGCCCGCGCCCGTAGAGCCGCCGAGTACGGCAACCACGGGGATGTTTTTGCCACCGGCGCGCGGCAACAGGTGCGCGTCGATCTGGGTGAGCACGCGGGTACGCAAAATCTCGGCATCGTCGATGTAAGGGGCCGAAAGTACGAACGGCGCGCCCTCGAGATCATCGTGGATGGCTGTGAGCAGACCCGGCAGCGCGGATACCCCGGGTAGGTCGGTGCCACCGCTCGGATCAATCACGTGTTACCTCCAGATGCTCGTTCGGATCCATTATTCCAGTTTGTGAGGACTTAGCGCGGTATGACCCGCCCACCACGGTGGGCGGATTCTCGGGTTTTTGTGCTAGGAGCTGACAGATCCGGGTTTTAAGTCCGTGGTGACCCAACGGTAGAATGGCCTCACGCCTCCGTAGCTCAATGGATAGAGCACCGGCCTTCTAATCCGTAGGTTGCAGGTTCGAGTCCTGCCGGGGGCACCACTGTTGTGACAAGGAGCTCCAACGATGACCGAGAACACCGGCGCGTCACCTGGCGCGGGGATGACCCAGGTGGACACCTACCGCATCCCCAACGCCGTGGTCGAGGACTACATTCGGCGGCGCGAGGAGGTTGCCGCGGCCGCACTCGAAGTGTTTGCCGCCGCCGACCTGGACGCCCGTCGCGATTTTGCGGGCTCCGAAGACGGGGAAGCCGTCGTCGCCCGATACGATAACGGCGAGATCGCTCGCCTCATCCACCTGGACCCCCAGGGCGTTGAGGAGCTGGGCGCAGAACTTGAACGCAACAATTTGCGGGCCTACCTCCTCAGGGGTGAGCCCTCGGAGAATGAAGAGGTGAGGACGACGCCGAATCTCACGAGTCGCCTGGTGTGGATCGACTGCGAAATGACGGGACTGGATCTCGCGCATGATGAGCTCATCGAGGTGGCCGCCATCGTCACGGACTCCGATCTCAACCCCCTGGACGGCGGGATCGATGTCCTCATCAAACCGAACGACGCCGCACTCGCTCAGATGAACGACTTCGTTCGCAACATGCACTCCTCCTCCGGCCTACTCGACGAACTGGCCGACGCCGAGAGCCTCGAGGAGGCCACCGCGCAGGTGCTCAGCTACATCAAGCGGCACGTCCCGGTCGCGAAGAAGGCCCCGCTCGCAGGAAACTCCGTCGGCACCGACAAGATGTTCTTGGACAAGGACATGCCCGCGGTCACCGATCACCTGCACTACCGGATCATCGACGTCTCCTCGTTCAAGGAACTCGCACGCCGCTGGTATCCGCGGGCCTACTTTCGCTCGCCGGACAAAGCTGGCGACCACCGTGCGCTCGCTGACATCGCCGAATCGATCGACGAGCTGCGCTACTACCGTGCAGCTTTGTGGCCGAGCGACGATGGCCCCACCTCCGAGGAATGCCATGCGGCTGCCGAGGCCGTCACGTCCGATCCGACGCTCACTCGTGCGCAACGTAAGCAGGCTGAACTCGACCGGATCTCCGAAGCGGTCGGACGACCGAAGTGGTGAGCTAGCTAACCGGCCCGAAATTATGCACCAGCCCAAACCTTCGGTAGACTGATCGATCGTTGCACCCGATTTTTCGGTGGCACATGGTGGGTATAGCTCAGTCGGTAGAGCGTCTGGTTGTGGTCCAGAAGGTCGCGGGTTCAAGCCCCGTTACTCACCCCAAACGGGTCAGGTGTGAACTTGCGACCAAGGGGCCACCCTTGGTCGCGGTTCGCGCCTGGCCCATCTTCTTTGCCTCGGCGGCCCAGCTCAGGGCGTCGGCATGGAGGCCGGACAGACTCAGCCCGTCGTACGGGTTGCGATAGCCGACGCGTACGTCGTTGTCCTCGTCGATGTAGATCGCCTTGAACAGCGCTTGATTGATGAGCCGACGGTTCGCGTCGTCGGCGTGCTCGTAGATGTCGGCGGCGTTGGACAGCAGCTTCAGCGAGTCGTCGAGGTTCTCTCGCGCTGCGGCGTAGTGGCCGTGGTGCGCGCTGATCCGGTGCTCGATGGTCTCCAGCGAGGCGGTGATCCGGTCCTGCTCTTCCTTGAGGAGGTCGAGCGTGATGGCTCCGGCGTAGTGGGCCTGGAGCAGCTTGTGCTGCTCGCCTTCGAGCTGGGTCCTCCGGGACGCGAGGGCGGCGAGCTCGGCGGCACCTTCGGCCATCATCTCGTCGAACCTGGCATGGAGCATCGCCGAGACCGCCTCGATCGTTTCCGGGTCGATCTGCACCTTGTCGTAGAAGCGCTCGATGAGCCGTTCGACCTGCTCGATGAGCATCGCCTGCCGGGTGCAGCCGCCTCTGCCGCCATGCCGGCCGGCGCACACGAAGTACGGGTAGATCGTGCCCTGACTGCTCTTCGCGTTGCACACCAGCAGCCGCGAGCCGCACTGACCGCAGAACACCGTCCCCTTCGAGGAGTGTTCGTGGACTTGCGTTGCGTCTGCTGCCGAGCGGTGCGTGCCGAGCACGGTCTGCACCTGGTCCCCGACTTCATTGGAGACGATGGCCTCGTGCGCTCCGGCGTAGGTCACGCCCTGATAGCGGACGCTGCCCTTGTAGTACGGGTTCTTCAGCATCCGGTGCACCGACAACTTCGCGATGGGTCTGGATGGTCGTCGCGGCGACGCTGCCGTCGTGAGCCCTCGCGCCACGAGTTCCTGGTGGAGTTGGCTGGTCGTCCAGTCGCCGGATGCGAACACCTGGAACGCCCACCGGACCAATCGCGCACGCTCTTCGTCGATCTCGACAGTGCGTACTTCCCGCCCGAACTCGTCGCGCACGCCGACGTTGCGGTATCCGATTGGTGCCTTCGTCACGGTTCCGCCCTGCGCGGCCTTCTGCGACAGCCCCTTGACCACCTCGGTGGCGAGATTGCGGGAGTAGAACTCGGCAATCGAGGACATGATGCCGTGCAGCAGCATCCCCGAGGGTGTCTCGTCGATGTTCTCCGTGGCCGACACCAGCGTGACCCCGGCGTCCTTGAGCGCGAGATGGATAGTCACATCGTCGGCTCGGTTGCGGGCCAGCCGGTCGACCTTGTGGACGATGCAGTAGTTCGTCTTGTGCTTCGCGACGTACTGGATCATCCGCATCAGCTCGGGCCGGTCGGCCTTGCGAGCGAACTCGCCCGCGTCGACGAACTCCTCGATGATCGTCGCAACGAGCTGGTCGGCCTTGCGCTGGTTCGCCTCGCGCTGCGCGGGGATCGAGAAGCCCTCCGCCTGGCCGCCCTTCTCCGCCTGCTGCTTCGTGGAGACCCGCAGGTAGGAGACGGCGAACGATCCGGGGAACGGGGTGGGCGCTACGAGGCTTTCTATCGCGGTGCGGTCCGCGTCGATGATCGTCATGGCTCTTCTCCACAGTCACTGGTCCTGCCGACGCGGACGATGTGACGGAGGATGTTGATCGTGAGAAGAGCCCGAAGGCTGTATGACTAGGCCGAGTCGGCCACGTTTACTTTGCCCCGCCGAGGCGAGGCGCTAGGACCACAACATCCGCCATCCGCGACGGATGCCTTCATTCTACGACGACGCGCTCGCCCTGGCACGAGACGCCGACCCTGATCCTCCACGGCACCAGAGACAAGTCGGTGCCGATCCGGCTCTCACAAGCACTCCGAGACGCGCGCCCCGATCTAGTCGAGGCGTTCGACGCGTGCCACACTCTGTGCTGGAACGCCGACCCCGACCGGTGGCACGAGACAGTGACCACCTGGCTCAAGGGCCGTGTCCTGCACTGATCGGGAGCACACATCGGCCACTCTCGGCACCTGTCTCGTTCGGCCACGCCCGGAGAAACCCCACTCAAGCCGTACCTCCACCGGTATCATCGTGAGTGCTGGCCTGACTGGGCCATAGAACGAGGGAGGACCAACGTGGCTGAGCCGTGGCTGTCCGCAGATGACATTGCCGCCCATCTCGGGGTCACCAAAGACACCGTCTACACCTGGATCGCCGAGAAGGCCATGCCCGCCCACAAGGTCGGGCGCCTCTGGAA
>NZ_MQVR01000139.1 GCF_001907295.1 Bowdeniella nasicola | reverse complement strand
GGTTCCGCAACCCCACCAACTACCGCCTCAGAATGCTGCTGATCGGCGGAGGCCTACGCACCTAACCCACGCTCAAGTCCGAAGGGCCGGATTGGCTCTTCGTACCTGAGCGTGGGGTGAGCGTGGATCCGATGGTGGGCGTGTCGGCGGGGTGATGGGCGTCGGGGCCCTCAAGAATCGGGGTTACCACACCACCTGATCTTCAAGGACCTCGACGATGCCCGATTCTACTTCCTGCTGCCGTGCCGGCGGCGGCTACTGCCAGCGCTGCGATCTTCTGGTCGGGTTGCCGGGGCTCCACGTGGTCGGCGTCCATCGCGACGATGCGGGACTCCGGGTCGAGGTCGAATCCGCCCGGCAGGAGGTGATGGGCTGCCCCGCCTGCGGGGTCATCGCGCATGCGCATAGCCGGCAGAGGGTGGAGCTGATCGACGCACCGTGCTTCACCGCGCCGGTGAAGCTATGGTGGCGAAAACGACGCTGGCTGTGTCCCGAACCATCGTGTCCGGTGACCTCGGTCATGGAACAAGACCCCGACGTCCAGCCACCCAGAGCGTCGTAGTACCCGAGCAGGTCCCGCTGATCGGGAATCAACTCGACCGCCGCCCGGTGCAGCGCCAGCAGGTCATGCACGCGCCTCCTCATCAGAAAGCTCAGAGCACCCCCGCCACCAGCTGAACGCCAGGGGCATGACTGCTCGCATTGGACTCTGCACTCATGGCTCTCCCCTCCTCCGGGCTCGGATCGCGCGCATGTCGACCACGACGGCGATCGACAACGGGCCGTGGTCCGGGCAGTAGTAGACCCGGCTCACGCTCATGTCCTCTGCCATGACGAGCACCCGCTTGGCGATGCTCGGCATGTCGCACTGCACGCACACGCGCAGTTCCCACTGGTCATCAGTCATCAGTGCACCTCCTTTTGGTCACAGGTTGCGGAAGACGAACACGCCGCCTCCCGGTGCGTCCTCGACCGTGTAGTCGAACGCGAGGTCACGAGTCCACGCGGCCCAGTCGAAGTACCGAGCGACATCGTCCGGGACTCCCGACAACACGCCCGTGCCATCGGCCAGCTCCTCCGCGTACTCGCGGAAGGACTCCCACTCGCCGCAGTAGCGGTCCTCGAAGTCCGGGATGCTCGGCAGGTCGCCCGTGCCCTCAGCCACGTAGTCACCGCTCCTCACCCACGCGCACAACGCCTCGCGCTGGTGCTCTGGGACCGACGCAAGCGAGCGACCCCACTCAGCAGCCTCGTACGGGCGCATCTCGCCGCGTACGGGCAGATTCTCGTGATCGAAGCACCACAGCTCCTCGCAACCGGCCCGGCTACCGCCCGTGTCCCGGTGCACGTCGGCCAAGGCGACCTCGTCGGCATCGACGGCGTCGAACCACTCACCGACGAGGCGTCCAGAGTTGTAGCAGTGCAGGCAGCCGACCCATACTCGTGGCGTGCTGTTCAGGGTGTTCGTGTTCATCGGTCTCCTCCTCAGGCCGAGGAGACCGATGAACGCGACAGGCAGTCAGGCTCTGATGAAATGACGCGCTTACGCCGCGTCAATCGCTCTCAGGAGACCTCCCGGGTCCGCCTGCGGCGGACCTACAGTCACTTCCAGACGATTTCGACAGATGCTGGGTTGACCCCCTTCCGTCCTCGGGGCTGTGGCAGCAGGGAGACGGTCGCCAGCACATCAATTATTTGACGCCGCAGTTCGAGCGAAGCACCCTTGAACGCAGTAGCCGGGTCATCGACCCCGAGGATCGGGAGAAGAGCCCCTGTGCGGCCTTGGAGCATCTTTTGGGCTTCCAGCTCTTGGATTCGCTCCTCGGCGGCGTCACGGACACGTTTGAGATCGTGGCCCTCGATGATCTCTGCGTCGTAATCGTGCTGTGCACGGTTGATCCTCGCCCGCTGCCCGCTAATCGAGGCGTCAATAGATCTGGTCTGGGCCGTCTCTGCAGGCGTGATCATCTTCTTCACGGCATCCTTCTCAGCAAGACGGGCGCTTATGACCTCCGTTACGAAATCGTCGATGGCAGGACTCGAGCGGACCATGTGACCTGGGCAGGTGTACCCTCGCGGCGCGCCGGTGACCTTCTTGCCGCACACCTGGCCGGTTTCGGAGTCGGTGAGCCCGCAGCGGTACAACCCACTCCCGAGGCGCTTGCGCTTGGTGGAGCCACTGGTGTTGGTGACGCGCTTCTTGTCGTCGAGGATCTCCTGGACTTTCCACCAGGTCTCGTCGTCAACGATCGGGGCCCACTGACCCCGGATGGGCTCCCCGGCGTCATCACGAATGATTTGAGCTCGCCAGGTACGAGTTGAGTCCCTCATAGTGGTGTAGCGGGGTGGTCGTGCTGGACAGCAGGGCGGTCACCGCGTGATCCTCGAGTTCATCTTCTACAACTCAC
>NZ_MQVR01000138.1 GCF_001907295.1 Bowdeniella nasicola | reverse complement strand
GACATTGCCGCCCATCTCGGGGTCACCAAAGACACCGTCTACACCTGGATCGCCGAGAAGGCCATGCCCGCCCACAAGGTCGGGCGCCTCTGGAAGTTCCAAGCCAGCGAGATCGACGACTGGGTGCGACGAGGTGGCGCTGCCGCCGACTCCGAACCCTCTCCGCCAGGGTGAGCGCGTCGCTCACTTCGAGCCGCCGCTGACACTTTGTCGGTGGTACCCCATATCCTGATCCACTGCCCAAAACCGGAGGGAGGCACCTCGTGACAGAAGCGACGACCGACGCAACGTTGACCCTCGCGACGCTTCGCGTGGGCCAGCGCCTCCGTGGCCTGGTGCCGGGGCAGACAGTCACCCTGATCGCCATCGATCCCATCGACGCCGAACTGTTCGAGGTCTTCTACCGCGACGACTCCGGTCGCAGCGGTGCACGTTCGATCACCGACGCCGACGCGGCACGCTTCGAGGTCGCGGGTGACTTCGACTCCGCTCCCGCCTACGATGCCGACCCGGACGAGTTCCGGCTCGCAGCCGAGGCACTGAGGATCAAGTACGCGGCGCTGTATGACCCGATGGTCGCGGTCAACAGTTCCGATGTTGACCCGCTGCCGCACCAGATTCGCGCCGTCTACGAAGAGCTGCTGCCACGTATCCCGCTGCGGTTCCTGCTGGCCGACGACCCCGGCGCGGGCAAGACGATCATGGCCGGGCTCTATCTGAAGGAGCTGATCCTGCGCTCGGACTGCGAGCGCGCGATCATCGTCGCTCCCGGTGGGCTCGTGGAGCAGTGGCGTGAGGAACTCAGCCAGAAGTTCGACCTGCGCTTCGAAATCTTCAGCCGCCAGATGGTCGATGACGCCCAGGGTCGCAACGTCTTCGCTGAGCACCCGTTCCTGATCGCCCGCATGGACCAGCTCTCGCGCAGCGAAGACCTGACCGAGCAGCTCAGCGAGGTCACCTGGGATGTCGCCGTCGTTGACGAGGCCCACCGCATGTCGGCCCACTACTCATCCTGGGCAGGCGAGGTCGATGAGACCAAGCGCTTCAAGCTCGGACGCCTGCTGTCGGAGACCTCGCACAACTTCCTGTTGATGACCGCGACCCCACACGCAGGCAAGGAAGAAGACTTCCAGCTGTTCATGTCGCTGCTGGATCGCGACCGGTTCGAGGGTCAGTACCGGCAAGGCGTGCACCGCACAGACACCGACGGCCTGATGCGCCGCATGGTGAAGGAAGACCTGCTGACTTTCGAGGGCAAGCCGCTGTTCCCCGAACGTAAGGCCTACACCGTCGAGTACGAGCTGAGCCCGGCCGAGCGAGACCTCTACGAACAGGTCACCGACTACGTCCGCACCGAGATGGGACGGGCCGAGCGGATCGCCCAGGCCGGGGACAAGAAGCGCGGCAACAACGTCGGGTTCGCACTCACTGTGCTGCAGCGCCGTCTGGCTTCCAGCCCCGAAGCGATCCTGCGCTCTCTGGAGCGACGCCAGCAGCGACTCGACACGAAACTGCGCGACATGCAGCGCATCACCGACGATGCCCGCAACAGCGGCTCTATCGCCTCGCACATCGACGAATGGACCACAGGCAAGACCACGCTCGACTTCGGAAGTGACGCGCTGCCCGCGTTCTCGGTCGATGACTTCGAGGACTTCGACGAGGAAACGACCGACGAGGAACGCGCCCAGTTCGAGGAACAAGCAGACCAGGTTGTCGATCTCGCCACGGCAGCGCAGACCATTCCCGAGTTGCGGGCTGAGATCGCGATTCTCGAAGACCTCATCAAGGTCGCTCGGCGCGTCCGGCTGCAAGACGATGACAAGAAGTGGGTGCAGCTACGCACCATCCTCGACGAGCAGCTCCTGACCCACGACGGCTCCGGCGATGCTCGCAAGATCATCATCTTCACCGAGCACCGCGACACTCTCGACTACCTGCAAGCCAAGATCACCGCCCAGTTCGGGCGTGCCGATTCGGTCATCACGATCCACGGCGGCACCCGCCGTGAAGACCGCAAGATCGCCCGCGAACGCTTCACCCATAACCCCGACACCGTGGTCCTACTGGCCACGGACGCCGCCGGGGAAGGGCTGAACCTTCAGCGTGCGCACCTGATGGTGAACTACGACCTGCCGTGGAACCCGAACCGCATCGAGCAGCGCTTCGGCCGCATCCACCGCATCGGTCAGCGCGAGGTCTGCCACCTGTGGAACATGGTCGCCCGCGACACCCGCGAGGGCGACGTGTTCACCCGGCTGCTGGCGAAGATTGACCAGATGTCTATCGCGTATAACGGCAATCTGTTCAACGTGCTCGGCGATGCCGACGCCTTCCAAGAGCGGTCGCTGCGTGACCTGCTGATCGAGGCGATCCGCTACGGCGACCAGCCCCAGGTCAAGGCCAAGCTCGACCGCATCAT
>NZ_MQVR01000137.1 GCF_001907295.1 Bowdeniella nasicola | reverse complement strand
GAAACAAGCACTCGCCCAACTCGCAGCCGCCTACCCAGACCGTATCAACCCCTACTTGTAACCAATCAACTTACACAAAAAACTTGACAGGCCCTCGTCACGGTCGTGGATCAACAGACTGAACGCACCACCGGCATCCACGGACTGGAGCTGGGCATAGTCACCGACCAGCAGCACCTTCGCCCCCGCCTCCTCAGCCGCCTGCGTGATCCGGTCCAGGGAGAGAGTCCCCGCCAGGGAGGCTTCGTCAACGATGACCAGCTGCCCGGCCTGGAAGGTGGCGCCGGTGTGTTGGTGGGTGGCCCACCACTTCGCCGTGTTCTCCGTGGCGATCCCCAGATCGTCGGCCAGCACCTGCGCCGCCACCGCCGACGGGGCCAACCCCACCACCGACCCGGCACCATGCTCGGTTTCCCACGCCCGGCGGAGTGCGTTCATCGCCGTCGTCTTCCCCGCCCCCGCCGGACCCACCAACACATCCACCACCCGGCCCGACACCGCGACCGAGGCCAAGGCTGCTGCCTGGTCTGGACCGAGCACCCGCCCCTCGGCATCAGGCTTGCTCGTGATGGTCTCGACGGTGGCCAGGTCGATGCTCGGGCCGGTGGTGGTGCGGGCCCGTTGCAGGAGGCGGTCTTCGGCGGCGAGGAGGGTGTCGGAGGAGAACACGGTCGAGTGCTTCGGCCGGAACACGCTGGTGCCGTCCAGGCGGCGGAACTCCACCGGGCTCGTGGTCAGTTCGGGTGGGGTCAGGCGCAGGGACGCCTGTTCGGCGGCGTCGGCGACCATGGCGGTGATGGCTTCGCGGTCCTCGACGGTGGCGAACCGCCACCCCATCGTTTGGCGGGCGGCTTCGGCCATCAGGTTCCAGCGCCGCCACGTCGAACGCTTCTCCCCCACCACCTCGACCACCGAGCGCCCGACCTGCCCGATCAGCTCCAACGGCACATCATCAGCCCGCAACAACAGCTGCCGCTCCCCGACCGTGACGGTCCGCGCCCACACGGTTGCGTCCACGCCGAGCTGCTGGCTGGCGCGGGTGCGCCACTCGGCTGTCAGCTCCGCCAACGAGCGGACCTGCTTCTCTGGACGCGTCGCGAGCGTGGCCTGGGCGCGCAACCGGATCACGGTGGCATCGGATGGCTGCCGTCCGTGGGTGGCCACGTACTCGGCCACCAGCCGGTCCTTCTCCACCTCGATCTGCCACGCCCGCGTGGAGAATTCCGCCACCAGCTGTTCGGGGACGTCGGTGATCGCCCAGGACGGGTTCCGGTCTCGGCCCATCTCCCGCGGCTCCCACTCGACGCCGAAGGTGCGGGTCATGTGATCGGCGAACACGGCCTCGTGCAGCTCCGACAACGCGACCACCGCGGCATGCATCGGCCGCCCATCCAGACTCCGCCACTTCCCATCCAACACCGTGCGGGCCTTGTTGCTGATCACCACATGCGTATGTAAGTGCGGGTCCCCGGCGCGGGAGTCGAAGTGATCGAACGCCGTCGCGATGAGCCCGGTGACGTCGACCTGTGCAACCGCGCCATCGCCAGCGGTTGCGCCCGTGCGGGTGGCTGCAACCTCGCGCTCCATGAACGCAACCACGGCCGCAACCGCCTCATGATGGGCTTGCGCAATCAACGCCTGCGTCCCCGCGTCCGCAACCGCCCACAACACCGACGCCGACTTCGGCACACTGAACGTGAAATCAAACCCCGCCACCGCACGCCGCGACCCCCGCGCAGCCTCCTCCGCCTCAATCTGCGCAACCCTCCGACCCCGCTCCACCGCCCCCAGCGACGGGCCCAGTTCCGCGACACGATCCGAAACCCGATCCGCCGTCGAGCTATACACCGGATACGCCCGCCCCAACGGCACACCAGTAATCGGATCCCGCCCCATCCCCACCAACAACTGGAGCTGCGCCTCCGACACCTGCGCACCCGGGGCGAGTGCACCATGCCCCAAAGCCGCCACGCCGGAACCGAGCCAACGCCCCGGCGGGGTGCCAGCCTCGGCGTAGTAGCGAGTCAGGGGAGTCGACAGCGACCGGTCACCATCACCAGCCGCCACGGTGCGCAGCAGGTACTTGTAGCCGTCACCAGCCGACATCACCCGCATCGACACCGTCACCCAAACCACCCCTCACCTGCTCGTCACACAGGTGAGCTGGCAGCCTCCCAACCTCGATCTGCAAGACGCGTGGCGTCTCTGTCGAGGTCTCTCACGGAGTGAGTCTCGATGTTGCCGAGGCTCTGCGGCCGTGGGTTAGCTCGGGATTCGTTCTTGCCAGCATCGATATGGATTTCCGCGTCTTTGAGCAGAGAGGGGATATTGAGTCGCTTACCGGCAGTGGGGTCGCCTACGCTGGTGGGCATGTTGTTCTACGGCACTGCTTCGCTGCGTCTGCGCAGCCGCTAACGGCGGAGGGCACCCTCCACAGGGGCCTGTCAAGTTTTTTGTGTAAGTTGATTGGTTACAAGTAGGGGTTGATACGGTCTGGGTAGGCGGCTGCGAGTTGGGCGAGTGCTTGTT
>NZ_MQVR01000136.1 GCF_001907295.1 Bowdeniella nasicola | reverse complement strand
AAACCTTCATCTTCGGAGGGCCTCGACCCCTTCAACCAGCCGCCACGCCGCAAACCCGAACAACGCTACCTACACCCTGGATTGTGAAGAGCCGGCTAAGCGCACCATTTCAACCATCTCGGATGCCGCGACTACCCAGCCCGTTGAGCAGACTCCGCAGGACAGTCCGCGCCTGGACTTCCCGCAGCATCAGCTCACGGACCGTAGCTACACCTTCACCGTCACGCCGCTGGGCAACAACCGCTACCGCGCCGCCCTCGACTTCGGGGACAAGGCTGTGCGCGCCTACATGACGGGCGGCATCTTTGATCCCGAAGACGATGAGTACCCGTGGGAGGGCCTCGACACCATGGTCGGCAACGGCCACGGTGAAAAGGTTATCGAGCAGGTCTTCGCCTCCGAAGGCCAGTACATCCGCGTCGATATCAAGCCGCACTCCACGATGGACTTTGACGGCTTCTCCTTCCGACTGCCCAAGGAATTGCCGCTGACCGAGCCACTGGCTGTGACCGGTGAGATCCCAACGGGCGGTGCAACTCCCGAACCGACCACCGAACCGACGGCCGAACCCACGATGCCGACCCCGACGCCCACCGATGACACGCCCGCCTGGCAGACGTGCCTGGGTGACCGTGTTGACCTGAGCTCCGGGCACGTCGACCTCTCCGCCACGCTAAAGGATGGCAAGCTCAGCTCTCACCTGCGGGACGACACAGCATTGGTAGACAAGGAATCCGTCGACCGCGATATTTCGACGGTAGCCCTCGTTGCCACAGATGCGGTGCGCTACTCGCGGCCTCGCGAGCTTGCCGGCGCCGAGTACGACTTCCTCGGTGAGGTCGGCGGCCAGGTTTACCTGCTGCCGGCGGAACAGAAGAAGGGCGTCATCTGGCCGGGCTGGAACACCCAGACTATTCTGCGCTCCAGGGTCCCGTCACGCTCGAGCTTTCTAAAGTTTCTGGCCCCGGTGAGTTACGAATTGCCACGCCCGGCGCTCCAGGTGAGCCGCCCAAGCTTCAGCTCGATACCGGCAAGCAGGACACCACGATTGAAGTGGACTGTGCGACGCACGTGCATGCGGCTTGGGTCTTCACCGAGACGGGCGTCTACGAGTTCGATGTCGCCTTCACCGCCAAGAGCAAGGATGGTAGTGACCTGTCGAGCCCGAAGCGCATCTTGAAAGTGGTCGTGGGCGACAAGACGAGTTGCGAAGCGACGCCGAGCCCGAGCGAGCCTACTGAGGAACCGACCTCCAGCGGTCCCGCGCCGAGCGATCCGGCCGCCCCAAGCGATCCGGCCGCGCCGAGCGCAGTGCCCAGTGCTAAGCCCGCGCCGACGCTTCCGATCACCGGGGCGAGCGCACCTGCTGGCCTGATCCTTGCGCTGCTGGTCGCCGGGGGAGCGACGCTCCTGGTACGCCGGAGGATCGCACTCACCTCCTAAGCGCACGCGACCCGGGTGTTGGGGCCTTGATGAGTCCCCAACACCCGGGTTTGGTGTTTGTGTGGGCTTAGTGATGCGCAGCTAGCGATGATTCGGCGGGTGTTCCAGATCTGAACCGCGGATGCAGGTGGACGAAGATCGACACGACAGCCATGAACGTCAATGTCAACACGAACGGCAGGTCGGGGTGTAGGCCATAGAGGCTAGTCGAAAGGACGGGGGCGATGGCATAGGTAATGCCGTTGTTCGCGTTGATCAAGCCTGCCAGGCTCCCTTGCTCATCACTGTCGAGGTAGAGGGTCGGACCGGCCGTATATCCCGGCATGGCCATGCCGACGCCGACTCCCACGAACAGGCAACTCAACACCAGCGTTGTCCACGTGTGCGGAACCAGGAGGAGATAGCCGACTGCCGCTAGGGGCAGTCCCACCCGCAGCAGGGTGTTTGCCTCCCAACCCAGGCGGCGTACCCCCCAGGCCTGGGTGATTGCCATCGTCACCGACATGATCAGCATGAGGATGGCTGACACTGCAGCGGTAGCCGTTGCATCCAACCCAAATCGATCTTGCACAGCAAAACCCAGAACGGTCTGGATTGAGGCAAAGCTCAAGAACAGCGCGAACCCCGTGATTAAGTAGGGCAACACGTTCGGATTTCGGTAGGAGATCGAACGAGGCTGCTCCACCAAAAAGGTAGGGTCTTGCGGGCGGAAGTAAATGGCCAAAACAATGGCACTCGCCAACACCGCGAAGGGCATGACGCTGATCGGTAAGAGTAGGCCGCCCAGCGCGGCTAGGCTCCCGCCGAGGATTGCCCCGACGATAGCTGAGAGTCCCTGAACGGCTCCGAGGGCTCCGACAGCCTTCACCCGATCATCCTCCGTGGGACTGCGGGAGATGAGGTAGGCCTGCGCTGTCGGGAAGACGGCGGCGATTGCGCCACCGTAGGCGAGTCCGCGAGTGATCATCACGCCGGCAACCAGACCGGGCCCGACGAGTACGCCTCGGGTCAAGTCCCTTGTAGTGGTGTAACGGCGTTTTCCTCTCGTTTGGGGTTTTAGCTTGCTAGTGCGGGCGTGTCGGTATCGGTCATGGT
>NZ_MQVR01000135.1 GCF_001907295.1 Bowdeniella nasicola | reverse complement strand
CGACCATGACCGATACCGACACGCCCGCACTAGCAAGCTAAAACCCCAAACGAGAGGAAAACGCCGTTACACCACTACAAGGGACTTGACCTTCTCGGATCCCGAGTCCCCGATCCAATTCGTGGTCTGCACGTCGACGTTGCTTGAGGGAGTGAACCTCCCGGCAAAGAACATCTTCGTTCTTAGCGACAAGCACGGCAATAGCTCCTTTACGAAGATCGACTTCGAGAATCTCGCTGGCCGCGCTGGTCGTCTCACCTACGATTTCTCCGGCAACGTCATCTGCGTGCGCGAAGAGGCTAACCGGTGGGCTGACACGACCCGGGCACTGATTCCCCGGGCCGAACCCGCTCGCGCCGACAGCTTCCTCGTCAATCCTGCGAATAACCGGAAGAAGGAATACACGGACATCGCGCGGATCCTGCGAGGCGAGAGTCTGCCGGGCACGCCGTCGGCAGATCAGCAGCGAAGCATTGAGCAGTATGCATCCATCCTGACTCTGCATCAGCTCGACAACCAGCAGACACCGCTTCGAAGCTACTTCCTCGACAAAGTCAAGGACGGGCGCGAGCTACTTCGGAAAGCGGCCGCCTCGGTCAAAGTTCCAACCGACGTTTTGCGCCGCTCCCCGAACATCCTTCCGGAGTACCAGGATCGCGTCTGGGCTGATCTCACGAGTGGCTCTGCGGCACCGCTTGTCGCTGATGATGCAGACCTCACTGACGTCAACACGTTTCTCAACGTGCTCAGCCGCCTGAGCAACCTCTACGGATGGCGAGCGACTGAGGTTTCGGGGACTGACCCTCTCATGCCTAAGAAGGCCGATGCTGACGGCTGGGAACGCCGTCTCTATTATTGGGCGCTCCTTATGCGGGGTTGGGTACGGGGTGATCCGATCAGCAGAGTGATCTCCAGCTCAATCGCGTACTACACCCAGCGTGGATCGATCACCTACCGCGACTACACGCGTGACGAGAGCCTCGTGAAAGAACCTTTCGACCGTAACTCGGCAAAGCACGTGAACCTCATCATCGAGTGGACGCTGCGGGATATCGAGGGTGGCCTGCGGTTCCGCATCATCGGGTACCTGCAGAACTTCTTCGATGTGAGCCTCATGGCACTCGGGAGAGACAGAGCCGGAATCAACGTTGCGACACTTGTCGAGTACGGCACGACTGATCGGCGTGCGATCCAGCTCCAAGAGGTCGGGTTCGGTCGGTCCGTCGCAACGGAGCTTCTGGCCGACCACGACGATGCGCTCCACTTCTCTGCCGATGATGAACTCGAAGATTTTGACTATGAAGCGGCATTGGCAAGCACCACGCTGTCGGACGAAGCGCGGGCCGAAATCGAGAACATTATGGTCAAGGTGAAAGTCGATGACGCTCCAGCGTAGCTACGGAGCTGCGGTACCTGAGCCGATGTCGGCCCGGCGACGCACGCTCCCACCTGGTCGCTTTCCTCACCGAAGCCGCTCAGAATGTCGGAGGCCAACCGTATTGTCAGCTCAGGCGCCGAAGCTTGGAGGAAGATATGACGTCCCACGCGTATGCGTTCCCCGTCGCCATCTCGCGACTCGGCGAGGGAGAGACCTCTCGCGAGCCGCAGAACCTGCGCGCGATCCAGTGGCTTGCGGATCAGCCTGGCGGTTCTGTAGTTGTCGTGACGCCGCAGAAGCAGGTGCACAGCGACATCCTGAAGCGACTGGTGGCGACATCGGGAGTCACTCATCTCTCATGGAAGGGCTTCTCGACGGGATCGCTCGCGGGCCATCGAGTCCTCTACGCCTGGCCGAACCGAAAGCACCTGAATGGCCTGTGGGGTGTTGAGGCTGACGCGCTTGCGGTCATCGAGTGGAATGAGGACGAGACGGCGGAATGGATTGAGTGCGCCAACCCCGTCCAACTGTTTCATGGGAGCACCGTCGAGCCTCAGCCTGTCGAAGAACCAGCAGATCGACAGGAGCCGTTGCCGAACGGGGTGTCTGGGATTCTCGAGCACATCGCGGCGATGGCGGCCGGCTACTCATCGGGTTTGAAGTGGAATGAAGAAGACAAGCTCAAGGCGGACATGATGAACCGGCCGGACCGCTGGGCGCCGATCACAGTTGAGCAGGTGCGCGCCAAGTGTCGGGCACTTGGCATGCGGCCGGACGACGTTGACACGGTCGCAGGACTCCTGCAGCGCCGGAAGGAAGGCCGGCGCTTCAACGTACAGAGCTCGTACCGCACGTTCCGTTTCAACTGATCTGAGCTGCCGGGCTACCCGTCAACGACGACGCCTATCGTGACAAGAGCGTTCCGCTCCTGGAACGCATGCACTCGCGACGCCGCCGCATCATGGTGAAGGAGAGCTTCGCGACCGCTGAGCCTTCCGACGAGAAGTAGATGCTATTCATCACCGCCGCAGCGCCCGGCTGATCGTGGACTCGCTTACTCCGTGCATCTCCATCAGCTCGCGACGGGTCGAACCGCCGTCGAACAGACGCCTTGCCTCGGCCTTCTGCTCCATGCCGAGGGCCGGACGCTTCGCCTTGACGGTGAGGTCGAATCCTGCGCGGCGGAGTGTGTCGGGGTCTGCTGTCGGTTTGCTTGAGTCCAAGACTGTCTCGATCTGAAGATCGATACTGAAAGGATGATGAGCATGCCATCGAAGTACAGTGAGG
>NZ_MQVR01000134.1 GCF_001907295.1 Bowdeniella nasicola | reverse complement strand
GAGTTGTAGAAGATGAACTCGAGGATCACGCGGTGACCGCCCTGCTGTCCAGCACGACCACCCCGCTACACCACTATGAGGGACTCAACTCCGCTGCGGCGGTCCGGTCATTGACTCCGAGTTTGTGAAAGACGTGCTGCAGGTGGGTCTTGACGCTAGCTTGCCCAATGAAGAGTGCCGCCGCAGCTTCCTTGTTCGACGCACCATCGGCAACGAGCTGCAGGACCTCCAACTCCCGATTCGTCAGGACGCCGGATTCCGGTTGCGACACGCGGCCGATGAGATGCGCAGTCGCCGCCGGAGCGAGCACCGCTTCTCCGCGGGCTGCTGCCCGCTCGGCCGCCACGAGTTCGGCCGGGAGCGCGTCCTTCAGTTGCCTGGACCCCACCGAGTATCGGCATCCGCAGGTCCATCAAGACGACATCTGCGGCGAGTTGGACGGCTAGCTTCACGTCTTCTTCCCCATTGCTCGCCTCTCCGACGACCACGATGTCCGCAAGGTTGGAAAAGCTCCCCCGCAAGCCACTACGCACAATGGGATGGTCATCGACAATCAGCAAACGAATCATGATGCGACCTCCACTGTCGCAGTAAGTATGGGCACGGAAGCGCTTATCGTTGTGCCCTCCCCTAGCTCGGACTCGATGGCCAGGTCGCCACCGATTCCGCGGATCCGCTGCCGCATGCTCGTCAGCCGGAAACCGTTTGTCGGCCCATGCATTCCTCGCCCGTCGTCGCGAATATCTAACAACACGTCCTGGTCGGTCACCGTAGGACAGAGTGAGGGCAATCCGAGAGGCCTGGGCATGCTTGGCGACATTCGTCAGCGCTTCCTGACTGACTCGAAAGAGCGACACATCCAGCGCTGGGCTCAGCGCAACCGGCTCTGCGGTGATTTCAACGTGGACTGGAACCTCGTTGGTCTCCTGCCAGGTGGCCGCCAAGGTGCGTAGCGCATCAGGCAG
This sequence comes from Bowdeniella nasicola, assembly GCF_001907295.1. Classification (GTDB taxonomy): domain Bacteria; phylum Actinomycetota; class Actinomycetes; order Actinomycetales; family Actinomycetaceae; genus Bowdeniella; species Bowdeniella nasicola. The sequence continues at coordinate 1,772 of NZ_MQVR01000134.1, read as the reverse complement.
CTGCGCTTGGCCGAGTTCTCTGGGCTGCAGGGCTTTGACAGATCGACTGGCCTCATCCAGTGATGACTTGGCAAAAAGCAAGGCGCTCTCGACTCGCGCAGCGCTGTCTTGCTGGTCGCGAGCACCTTGGGCCGCGTGAAGTTGGGTGATCACGCCGGCGAGCCCTTGCGCGATGGTGTCGTGGATTTCGCGTGCCAGCCGGCCCCGCTCGTCATGGACTCCAGCTTCTCGAGCTTGCACCACAAGCTGCGCGTGCAAGCCGGCGTTCTCATCGAGGGCGGCCTGCAGCCGCGCGACGAGTTCATCTCGCTTTTCCTCGGCCTTGACTGCCTGAAGGGTAATAACCAGGCCGGCCCCGATAGCCGCCGTCTGCACGACGATAATCATCCCGGCAAAGGCGACGTCCTGGGTTGATATGGTCGGCCGTCCGAGAAGAGTGACGCCATTAATGACGAGGGAGGTGACAAAGATGCCGAAGAGACCGACGCGCCATGAGGCCAGAATATGGGCGTGAAAGAAGCCCGTTATCAAGAAGATCACGAAGGAGTCGTCGAGGATGACGAGAGCAGTGCCAAGCGCGAGAAGAGTGAAAAAGTATCCCAAAGCGCTTGGCAGTGGCTGCTCGCCGCGCATTGTGGGGCGGGTGTGCCCCAGTAGATGAGCGCGGCTGAGGCACCAACAAGCGTTAGTGCCGTCAGCGCGCGCCAGGGTTCAAAGGTGGTCGCCCCGGTAGCCAGCCGTGCAGCGAAGACGACGCTAGTGAGTGCAAGGAGCACCCACGCGACCCACAGCAGAAGACCTTCCCACAGGCGTGCGGGATGGCCGGGCGGTGCCGGTTGTGGTCTCACGTGCCCCTACTCCCATCGAAATAGCTTCGCTGCTATCGCGGATGCCACCAGAGCGATGGCTGCCATCCTTGTTCGCTGACTGCGCTGTCGGGGTGATTGCTACGCTCACCATGGCGACGCCGACAAGTGCTGCGAAGCCCAGGACGAACGCGAGCATAAACGTCACCGGCTGCTGAGGAAGGCTCACATCGAGAACCAGCCAAGCCGCGACGATAAGGATGACCGCCGACAGGACAACAAAGACGAAGGCGACGATGAGCTGGGCCACGAGCAACATCGACGGATGAACCGGCGTTGTTCCAAGCCGCCGCAGAATGCCGCGCTCTCGATAGGTCGCCACGACGATCGGCACGTGTTGAACGCCGATCGCGATCATCCCAATCACGAGCGCTGATGGCGCCCAGTGGTCAACGAAGCGCACGCCGGCGAAGTTGGGCGACGGTTGACGCAGGATCGGAATCGAGCCCAACCCGAGCAGCAGCACGGTGGGAAACAGCAGTTCGTAGGCCCCTGCAATGGGATCGCGCAGGAATAGTTTGGTTTCTGTCGTGATGAGCTGCCGTAGGGCGGTCATGCGTCCTCCTTGGTCGTGAGGGCGACGAAGGCGTGCCCGTGACGGTCCACGTCCGATGCTCCACAGTGACGTCCTCGACGCCGGGCAGCGCCGCGATCGTGCGCGGATCGAGATCTTGACCGAGCCGGAAGTGGAGCGTTTGTGCGCCGCGCACTCGGTCGACGAGCGCTGCGGGGCTGCCCTGAGCAATAATCCGCCCGTCATCGATCACGGCGATCTCATCGCACAGGCGCTGTGCCTCGTCCATGAAATGGGTGACGGTCAAGTCCCTTGTAGTGGTGTAACGGCGTTTTCCTCTCGTTTGGGGTTTTAGCTTGCTAGTGCGGGCGTGTCGGTATCGGTCATGGTCG
>NZ_MQVR01000133.1 GCF_001907295.1 Bowdeniella nasicola | reverse complement strand
GAGTTGTAGAAGATGAACTCGAGGATCACGCGGTGACCGCCCTGCTGTCCAGCACGACCACCCCGCTACACCACTATGAGGGACTCAACTGTCGAAGGTCGCATCTTCGCGAAGGATTGACGTATCGAAGCCCATTTCCTTGGCGCCCGTGAAGATCTTGCCGATCTCATGGAAGGGCTGCTCGATGCCGTAGATGCCGCTGCGGGGCGACGTCACCCTGAGCACCCAGGTTGCGAGCTACCGCGGCACTGCGGGTAGCCACCTCGTGATTCCCAAAGAGCGCCACGATCTACGCGCCACCGCGGACTCCGTGGTGCTGATCAGCTTCGCCAAAGCCACGCCCCGACTTACGCCTTCAGCACATAGCGCAGAATCTCGACAACCTGATCCGTTGTCCGACACCAGGCCTGCGCAGCCGCGTCAACCTCTTTGAGCGGATGGACGATGTCCTCGTTGTGCAGCGTCACATAGGGCTTACCGAGGGCGGCGCAGTAGCCGGCATCGAAGGCCGCGTTCCACTGTTTGTATTGATCACCAAACCGCACGACGACCAAGTCGGCCTGCTCGATCAGCGTGCGTGTCCGGATCGCATTGACCTTCGCCGACTGGTGATCGCGCCAAAACGAGCTTTGCGTCTCACCGAGATGATCGCCTGCGGCGTCGCTCGCGGGGTGATCGGCCACCGGGGAAGTAAAGACGACATCGAGCCCAGCCTCGCTGGCGCCCCGCTCAATCTCCTCGCGCCAATCGGTGTGGATCTCGCCGGAAAGATACACCTGAAAACTCATTGGTGATTCCTCCTCGATAGTCAGCAAACGGTTCTGGTCACACGATAACGCGAACGCACGATACCACTCTGGTATCATGCCATCCATGGCCATGACGTTGCGGACAGACCCCGCCCTCGAGCAAGCCCTCGCACGCCTTGCCAAAAGGCAGGGCATTTCCAAGCACGAAGCAGTTCGGCGCGCAATCTTGCGCGAGGACGCGCAGACCCGTCTTGAAGACGATACTTGGGCTGCCTATGAACGAGTGCGTTCAGCGTACCGTCCTGCGCTGGATCGTCTCGGATCGGTCTAGCCCCGCCGTGAGTGCATCCACCCGCCCACTGCCGCTTAGCGTCGTTGTGCACATCATCGAGGCGGAAGGCATCGGGCCGGTGCGAGATATCGGCCTTTTGCAATCGTCGCTCGACCGCCCTTTGACGACGATCATGGGGACCGATGCCTACCCAGGCGTTTCCCGTAAAGCAGCAGCCCTCCTGCATTCCGTTTGCAACAACGATCCACTCGCGGATGGAAACAAGCGACTCGCTGCCATTGCCTCGTTAGTGTTCGCTGAGATCAATAACCACCGATGCGATCTCACCAACGACGAGCTATTTGACCTCATCATGGCGGTCGCCTCGGGGGCACTTTCCGACGTTGAGCAGATCTCCGAACGCCTAGGCTTGATCAACGTAGCCAGCACCTAAGCATCAGGTCCCGCAAAAAGTCACGTGGCGCGGGGTATCTGGTGGCGGCGGTTCGGCAAGGTCGGCGAGCTCTGAGCGCTCACGGTAAGGATCGGTAAGAGCGCTCACCAGCCTCTCGAGGGATGCAAGGTTTCCATCACTGGCCTCAGTCAGCGCCCGGTCGACGTGGTGGTTTCGCGGAATATAGAGCGGATTAACACTCGCCATGCGTAGGCGCGCGTCGGGATCGACCTCGCTCTCCCAGCGCGCGTACCATGCGGCAAAGTCTGGCGAATCTGCCATCAGCGATGGGGCCTCCCCTGCGCCGAGTGCGCGGAAAAAGGTCGTGAAATCGACCTGGTTGCGCTCCATCAGGCCCAGTCCCTCATCTATCAGCGATGAGCGAGGATCGTCGAGCCCGAATTTGGCGGCCATCCGCGTGCCGATTTCCTGCTCGTAGCTGGTGACGAACCCAGTCAAGACCCCACCGAGTTTGGCGGCCGCAACGTTGGTGTCCGGCTCGATTAACGGGAGAATGCTCTCGGCAAATCGTGCGAGATTCCACTGGGCGATGGCCGGCTGATTTCCGTACGCGTATCTGCCGGCATGATCGATGGAGCTGAAGACCGCCCGGCAGTCAAAGATGTCGAGGAATGCGCACGGCCCGAAGTCGATGGATTGCCCCGCAATCACCATGTTGTCGGTATTCATGACGCCGTGGATAAATCCCACCGCCATCCAGTCGGCGATGAGGGACGCTTGGTTGTCACACACCGCTTGAAATAGCGCGAGATACGGTTCTTTGACGCCACGAAGCTCCGGGTAGTACCGTTCGATGGCGTAGTCGGCGAGTCGGCGAGACACATCGCCGACGCGGGTAGCCGCGTACTGGAATGTCCCGACGCGAACCAGTCCCGTGGCAACGCGAACGAGAATCGCGCCCCGCTCCGGCCCCCGATCGCGCCAAACGTACTCGCCCGTGGTGAGGACTGCAAGGGCTCGCGTCGTCGGGATGCTGACCGCGTGGAGAAACTCTCCGATGACGTACTCCCGCAGCATGGGCCCAAGTGCGGCTTTCCCGTCGCCACCGCGGGAGAACGGTGTGGGACCGGATCCCTTGAGGTGGATGTCGCGCGACGTGCCGGAGCGGTCAGTGCGCTCGGCGAGCAGCAACGCGCGGCCGTCGCCCAGTCGCGGCACGTACATCCCAAATTGGTGCCCCGCATAGGCTTGCGGGGTGGTTGGCTCTTCGCTCTGGCCCGTGAGCCACGCCCTGCTGGCCTGACCCCCTTTTGTGGGTCCAGTCGTTGTGAGAGTTGTCCTGTTGCTCGAGGCTTCGGGCAGGGAGACTGGTCAGATCATGACAAACAG
>NZ_MQVR01000132.1 GCF_001907295.1 Bowdeniella nasicola | reverse complement strand
GTGAGTTGTAGAAGATGAACTCGAGGATCACGCGGTGACCGCCCTGCTGTCCAGCACGACCACCCCGCTACACCACTATGAGGGACTCAACTACGGTGGCGTCGACTCACTCGTCGTCGACGGTGACGACCGCGGCGGTCGTGGTGCCAGTGGTGCCCGCAGGGACCACCATCTGCACGCCGGCGTCGTCGTTGTGCGCGAGCGTCCGCTGCTCGGCGATTTCGGTGCTGGTGAGACGCATGACTCAACCTCCTTGATCTGCACTCCTCCGGACGCTGTTCGCCCGGAAAGTCGGAGCTGCGATTTCTCGCATTCTCACCGTAGGTACGTGGCAAGGCACAGTTGTAGTCCGGGAATGCACGGACGGGGCTATGGTTGACAATGATACGGGTTGGCCTGTATGTATGCGGCATGGGGACTGTTGCCGACGCGAGCACGAAGCTCTCGAACCCGCGAGCTGCTGTGCGGTGGAGCGAAGAGCGTTCACCGAGCCTGAGCTGTGGTGCGCAAGGGTCTACGTCAATCTGCGGCTCCGGATCGCGAACGCAGGACCAACGCACGATCTTCTCTTGGGGAACCCTCGGATAGCGGCACTGGAAGGGCCGATTGTGACGAAGCGTTTTCATCGTGCAGCAGCCTCTAAGAGAGTTTCTGAGGTCAAGGGTCTCGTTAACCTAGAGCCATTTTGCGATGCTCTTACAGAGTGCATGAGGCGAAACGAGGGCGAGGAATTTGACTGGCCCCGTATTTGCGCGGTGGTTGACTGCATGCGAGAACGCGTCGGCTTGGGTCTCAAACTGGTGGACGAAATTGGTGGACTCTCAGATGATGCCGTCGCAGTGGCGGTCGCCGCGAGCATCTCAGGCAGTCCGTTTCGACTGACTGCGTTGCTTCCACTCCTCACGTTCTCTGAAAAACGCGGACGTCAAGCACTCGCCGAACTCGAAGAACTTATAGTTATTGTTGCCCTCGAGGATCACTATCGAGCTTTTGTCTCCCTCGGCCTAGAACCGAATTCCCTTGACGGCCGTCAAGCTGGGGCGCATGCTGCGCCGAGCCCACGAGAACAAGAGGTTGCCCGTCTCGTCGCTCAGGGTCTAACTAATTATCAGATTGGGGTGCGACTTGGGCTAAGCGAGCGCACGGTCGAGACATACATTCGACGCCTCTTCAGAAAGCTCAATGTGAGTTCACGATCCCAGGTCGTGGCTTGGCAGATGTGCCAGGAAAACGTTCGCCTCCCGCTCATGGCTAACGACCCCGTTGAGCACACTTCAACGTAAGTTCCTCTGCTCAGAGAAGCGGCGCGGTCGAGTCCAAATTCCTTTTCTGGTGCAGTGTCAAGGCTGGCCTTCCGCTCTTGGGGGTCCCTATGTTCTTGTCAAGCAGCGAGGGGCATTGGTGAGGGGTCTGGGGCCGGCGCGGGAGCCCGGTAGGGCTCTCGGTTCTTGATCATCGCGAACAGGACGTCGCACCGGCGTCTCGAGAGGCAGATGAGGGCGGCGTTGTGCTTCTTGCCCTGGGCGCGTTTGCGGTCGTAGTAGGCCCGGCTGATGGGGTCAGATCTGAGGGCTGCGAATGAGGACAGAAAGAGGGCTCGTTTGAGGTGTTTGTTTCCGGATCGTGCGGGGAACTCGCCGCGGATCGAGGTTCCGGAGCGTCGGGTGACTGGTGCTAGGCCGGCGTAGGCGGCCAGGTGGCCGGCGGTGGGGAACTGTGAGGCGTCGCCGACGTCGAGCAGGATCCGTGCTGCGGTCCTGACCCCGACGCCTGGCATCGAGGTCAGGACCTCGGCAAGAGGGTGAGCATCAACCACTTTCTCGACCTGGACCGCGAGCTCAGCGCGCTGGTCCAGGACCTGACGCAACGACGCGGCCAGCTTCGGCAGGACCTGTTCTGCCGAAGCCGTGCCAGCAACGACGACGGTCTGCTCGCCGAGAGCGGTGGTGATGGCGTCGGCGAAGGGTGGGGCGTTGCGGGGGTAGGCCTTGGTGATGATGCGCAGCAGCTTGGACTTCGATGCGGCTGCCATGCCTTGCGGGCCGCCGAGCTGCTCGATCACCGCCAAGCCCTGCTTGGTGGTCAACCTCGGTCCGACAACGCGTTCGAGTGCGGGATGGATCTGGGTGAGCAGGCCTCGGATGCGGTTCGACAACCGCGTCGCCTCGGCCGCAAGATCTTCGTCGAAGCCGACCAATACCTTGAGTTCGGCGAGGGTTTCCTCGCCAGCGTCGACGCGGCGCAGGGTGTGGGGCATCGTGCGGGCGGTGTCGGCGATGATGAACGCGTCACGGGCGTCGGTCTTCGCGTTGCCGGGGTAGAGGTCGGCTGCGCGTCGCATCGCCAACCCGGGCAGGTAGGCAACCGTGATGCCCATCGAGCGCGCGACCGCAATTGGCAGCGCGCCGATCGTGTTCGGTTGGTCCACGACCACCAGCACTCGTCCATGGGTTTGGATCTTGGTGAACAAGTCTTCGAGTTTGGCCTGGTCTTGCGGCAGAGGCTTGTCGAAGACCTTCTTGCCGGCAGTATCCAGCGCGCAGGCGTAGTGGGCTTGTTTGCCCACGTCCAACCCGCACCAGATGTCGAAGCCGATCTGTTCCATGATGACCACCATCCTTGCATCGAAGCGACGGTCGCCATGGTTGGTGATGCGTCAGCTGCCGGCACCCACGTTACGAAGAGACCTCATTGCTGGGCCGTGTCCCTATCAGCGGTCGGCTGGCGCCACCAGGCCCGGTGACAACACCCGTTACATTTATTGGTAGGTCCTCACCAGAGGATCTGGTCGCTGGCCCTGGTATGGCTGTCTTGCCCTGTCATCGATGATCCGGGGGGTGTTG
>NZ_MQVR01000131.1 GCF_001907295.1 Bowdeniella nasicola | reverse complement strand
TGAGTTGTAGAAGATGAACTCGAGGATCACGCGGTGACCGCCCTGCTGTCCAGCACGACCACCCCGCTACACCACTATGAGGGACTCAACTTCGCTTCCCCACCGATGGGGGCATATCCGCCGCACGGGACCGGGCCCCCGAACTCGTCGGCGATTGCGGTGAGGCAACACGGGATCGGCCGACCGACGGCCGCAAACGCTGTTGCGTAGCGGGAATGGGTATGGACGACGGACCGAATATCAGGCCGTCCACGATAGATCGTGAGGTGTGATTGGGTGTCCGATGAAGGTCCGCGATGCCCGTCGACGATCCGGCCATCGAGGGTGAGGACGACCATGTCATCGGGCGTCATCTCGCAGTAGCGTAGGCCCGATGGTTTGATGACGATGTAGTCCCCCTCGCGTGCGGAGAGGTTTCCGCCCGTCCAGGCGACGAGCCCTTCGCGGGCGAGGGCAAGGTTGCCTTCGCACACATCTACTTTCAATGATTCGAGCATTATTCTCCTTGTCTTATGAGGCGGGGGTGGCCAGCAAACCAGCGTTGGCGAGCCATGTGGACACCAGGGCCCGGGCATCGGAGCAGCGTTGCAACGAATCGGGCGCATCGTCGTTCCACATTTCGACCATGATGCGGCCGCTCCACCGCTGTCGGGCCAGTTCACTAAAGGCCGCCGAGAATTCTGCGATGCCTTCACCGAGCGGCACCCGGCGCGGTTCGCCGACGCGCACGTCTTTGATGTGGAGCGCGACCATGCGGCCCTGCCCGGCGGCGAGTTCGGCGACGGTGTCGAGTTGCTGTTCCGCGAGATTGCCGATGTCGGGATAGATCTGCAGCCACGGGGAGCCAACCTCGTCGGCGATCTCTTTTGCGATCGAGATGGAGGTGACGTCCTGGCCGTCAACGTTCTCGATGCCGAGCATCACGCCCGCTCGCGCGGCGATCGTTGTCGCCTGGGTAAGTGTCGCGACATAGCGTTCCCGTTGCCCCGGGTCGCTGTCTTCGTAAAAGGCGTAGTATCCGGCGACCTGGACGACGGGGATGCCGAGATCATGGGCGAGCCAGATGGCGTCTTCGAAGATGTGCGCGGCCTGTTCGCGCACCGCAGGATCGGCCGATCCTGGCCCGATTGCCCGATGGACCGAGAGGCAAATGCCTCCCAGCTGAACACCGTGGCGAGCCGCGGCGTCTCTGACCCGGCGCCGTTCGGCCGTCGGCCAGTGCAAGCGCGATTGGCGTTCGGCGGTTTCGTCGATGCTGAGATCAACGAAGTCGAAGCCGGCTTGCCGAACTCCGGCAAAAAATTCGTCCCAATCGTCGGTGTGGGGCAGCGCTTTTTCGTAGATCCCGAGGGAGATTTGGCCACCGGATTGGTGCGAGACGCTGCCGCAGCCGCACAGCGTTTGTCCCATGAGGTTCATGACCCGAACACCTCGCGAATCCGGCCTTGCAACCGGGCCGCGGATGCGGCCGGATCTGCCGCGCCGACGATTTCTCGGCCCGAAATGATGATGCCGAGCGGAGTATCGGCGAAGGTGTCGATGTCTGCGGGGGTGATCCCGCCGGTGGCAGTGACGGTGAAGCCCATGTCGGAGAGCTCGCGGATTCGATCGAGGTCTTCCAGGCTCCAGACGAGCGCGCCTGCCGCTTCAGCATCTCGGGAGCGTTTCACGATGACGTGTCGGACGCCGGCATCACGCCACGCGCGTGCGCGCGTGAGGTCGAACCACTCACTGGACAGCTCAACTTGAACCTCGCCGTCGTGCTCGCCAGCTACCCGCACGACCTGCTCGATTGTTGCGAGCGAAGCCCCGGCGACACAGGACACGAGCGAGGCGCCGGCAGCGAAGCAGTGCTTGGCGATGATCGAGCCGGCTTCCGCGATTCGCACGTCGGCGAGGATCGGGAGCTCGGGGTAGAGGGCGCGGATGGCCCTCACCGCATCCAGGCCCTCATTCAAGATGAGGATCGTCCCGCATTCGATGATGTCGATGTGCTCGATCGCAGCATTGAGTGGACGCAGGGCCGAGGGCAGGTCGGAGGTGTCGAGTGCGATCTGGAGTTGGACGCTCACGTCAGCTCTTCCGCATCGTGAAGAAGCGCTGGCCGTTGGTCATGAGGAGCTTTTCTACGTAGTCCCGCTCGAAACCTTCGGCGAGCATCCGCGGCCCGTCAACGGCAGGGTTATAGTCGACGCCGGTCACTGCGCCGTAGGCCTTCTGATATGAGCGCTTGCCGGAGTCGGTGCCGAGCAGGAGACGATCCCCGTAGCCCATCTCGCCGAGTTCACGAGGTTCCTTGATGCGGTTGGAATCCGGCTGGTACTTGATCCGGTAGGTGCCGTCGATCTCGAGGTAGACGCCCTCGTTTAGGATCTGCGACAGGTAGTAGATATCGGCGTTTCGCTGGATGTGGCCGATCGCGATCTGGTCGGCAGGAACTCCGAGTTTCTTCAGCTCCTGAGCCTGCTCCAATCCGCACGTGCCGTAGGTGGTGTGCGTGTTGATGGGGGCTCCGGTCTCGATGGACGCGTGCGCTGCGGCCTGCATGCACTTGTATTCAAACGGCGTGATCTTGCCGTATGCGGTGCCCACCTTGATACAGCCGGCTCGGTAGCTGGTGCGTTCGACGATCGGGCCCGAGTAGTCGTGGCGGTCGATGCCTTCTTCGATATCGGCGATCAGGAGGTCGGCGATCTGAGTGACGGAGTAACGGTTGACCCAGTGGGACTGGGTCTCGAGGTAGACATGCTCCCGGTGGAAGCCGGTCGTCGCGATGACCTGCAGGCCATCGACGGCCTTTTCGACCTCGGCGAGTTTTTCTAGATCGCGCCCGCAGTTCGCCGGGCACATATCGACAACAGTGCCGCCTAGCGGAGTTGAGTCCCTCATAGTGGTGTAGCGGGGTGGTCGTGCTGGACAGCAGGGCGGTCACCGCGTGATCCTCGAGTTCATCTTCTACAACTC
>NZ_MQVR01000130.1 GCF_001907295.1 Bowdeniella nasicola | reverse complement strand
GAGTGAGTTGTGGAAGATGAACTCGAGGATCACGCGGTGACCGCCCTGCTGTCCAGCACGACCACCCCGCTACACCACTATGAGGGACTCAACTGAAGGCCTACCCGGCAAAGATTTATCGAACATAGTCATGATAATCACCGTTCCTTCCGACACGGCTTACACAAACTATTTGACACCCCCCGTGACGATGCTCCCGAACTGGTCGATGTCCACCGCTTCACCCACGTCTGGGAGAAGACCGCATCCCTGGAGCTGCGGCACGGCCGCGCCCCGGTCATCGACACCTACCTGGCACACGACCGTATCCATGACGGTGACACCGAGGCCATGGCCGATGCCGCCTACACCGCCTGGCGACACGACCGCCAGGCGGGATTGGCGTCGGTGCTGATCGCCGAAACCCGCGAGAACGTCACCGCCCTCAACGTCCGCGCCCGCGCCGACCTCATCCTCGACGGCACGCTGAAGCCCGGCCCTGAAATCACCCTGTCCGACCGATCGGCAGCGGGCGTGGGTGACACGATCATCACCCGCCGCAACGACCGGCGGCTGCGGAACCGGCACGGCTGGGTCCGCAACGGCCAAACCTGGACCATCACCGCCGTTCGCAGCGATGGGTCGGTCACGATCCGCCCACCCGGGACCCGGTTCGGCAACAGCATCGTCCTGCCCGCAGACTACGTGGCCGAGCACGTCGACCTCGGCTACGCTGTCACCGCCCACCGCGCCCAAGGCATCACCACCGACACCGCCCACGTCCTCGTCGAACCCACCACCACGCGCGAGAACCTGTATGTGGCAATGACGCGCGGACGGGAATCGAACCGGGCCTACGTCATCCTCGACCGTCCCGACGATCACGCCACGGCGCATCCGGGCGACAATCCCGACGCCACCGCCCGCACGGTCCTCTACGGCGTGCTCCAACACAGCGGTGCTGAGCTGTCGGCGCACGAGACCATCACCGCCGAGCAGGAGCAGTGGGGCTCGATCGCCCAGCTCGCCGCCGAATACGAGACCATCGCCGCCGCAGCCCAACACGACCGCTGGACCACCTTGGTCCGCGGCTCCGGGCTCACCGACGAGCAAGCCCAAGCCGTCATCGACTCCGACGCCTTCGGCGCCCTGACCGCGGAACTGCGCCGGGCCGAAGCCAACCACCACAACGTCGACACCCTCCTGCCACGCCTCATCGCAGCGCGCGGGTTCGCCGACGCCGACGACATCGCCTCCGTCATCCACCACCGCCTCGCCCACGCCACCGCGCGCCCGGCCGGCTCCGGCCGCACACGACGGGCACCGCGTCTCATCGCCGGGCTGATACCCGAAGCCACCGGCCCCATGACCCCCGACATGCAGCAAGCCCTGACCGAGCGCCGCCACCTCATCGAAACCCGAGCAGAAGCAGTCTTGGACACCGCCCTCCACACCCACGAGCCATGGGTTACAGCACTCGGTCCACTCCCAGCCGGAGAGCGGGAGCGGCAGCAGTGGCGACGCCGCGCTGTGGTTGTGGCCGCCTACCGAGACCGCTACCAGATCACCGACACGGCACCCCTCGGGACACCACCAGAAAACACCGCACAGAAGATCGACCGCGCCCGAGCCGAAACAGCACTACGAACGCTGACCCGCCCGACCATCCACGACGAGCGCCGGCGCCCCGCACCGCAGGCGTCTCGCCAATTGGTCTAGCGGGCGTCTGGGGCACGTTGCGGGCAGAGGTGGGGTGCGATCAGGAGGAGTCCGTAGGCGAGGACGAGGAAAAACGCGACCGGGCCTTGTTGGTTCCCTGAAAGCGTCGGGTACTGACCGGCGGCGGCTCCGTACACGATGGCATCCAGTAGGAGCCCGGTTGCTGAGATCGTGGTACCGAACAGCAGCCGGAGCATCAACGAATCATCGCGGCGCTTACGGAACAACAGGTAGCCGACCATGGCGACGCCGAGAGCGAGCAGACTGAACACGATGATCACCGGTACGCCACTCCAGGCCCCGGCGTCAGGGACGAGGGCTGTACCTGCCGTGACAAGCAGCCCGGTGGCGATCATCCAGATCACGCCGCCATACCCAACGGCAACGAGCACGTCGCGTCGGCTGGGCAGCGGGGGAGGAGCGGTGAGGAGCATGCGACCATATTACTGAAACGACTGTGGTAAGAATAGGGTGTGGCCCGCCCAAAGAACCCTCAGCGCACCAGTGACCTGCTTGACGCCGCAGCTCAGGTGCTGCAGGCGCGCGGTATCGCCGGTGTCACCCTGCGGCCACTCGCTGCGGAGTTGGGAGTCTCGCCGCGAACGCTGCTGTATCACTTCGGCAGCAAGGAAAAGCTGATCACCCAGGCCATCCGGCACCTCCGCCACCAGCAACCCACACTCGCGAAGGCACTTGCTCCAGACCAGCAGCCCAGCACGGGTGCGGTGGCCCTTGGCGAGGTGGTCAGGAGCATGTGGGAGGAGCAGAAGCAGGAGCAAGCGCGGCCCTTCCTCGCGCTGTACTTCGAACTCGCCGCCCTAGCTATCCGCGACCCCGACACGTACGGGACCATGCTCCACGAACTCGACCACGAGTGGACCGACGCGATCACCAGTCATCTACAGACTCGCGGCTTTGATGCGCACGAGGCTGCTTCGCGGCTGAAGATGCTGATGATCCGGTACCGCGGGGCACTGCACTACGGGCTCGTGACAGGAGACTGGGATGCCGCTGACGCGGCGATATAAGCTGCCGTCAGCACCGCTGACGTGTGAACGCCCAAGAAATTCTTCCCGCAGCTGTAGCCGTGGCGCGGGCCCGCGGAGGGGGCTTGTTGATGGCCCTCATGTTCTCGGGGGTTCGAGGCCGGGGCGCCTGGTCGATGTCGCTACGCGTCGGCACTACATCGAGCGGCCGGGCGACTCGGATACCGGTGCGTTGCGCCGTTGGAAATCGGCAGACAGTTCCGCCCGTTCCTGGAGATGCTGAGGCGGAAGGGCCTGTCAAGTTTTTTGTGTAAGTTGATTGGTTACAAGTAGGGGTTGATACGGTCTGGGTAGGCGGCTGCGAGTTGGGCGAGTGCTTGTTTC
>NZ_MQVR01000013.1 GCF_001907295.1 Bowdeniella nasicola | reverse complement strand
CCCCACCAACTACCGCCTCAGAATGCTGCTGATCGGCGGAGGCCTACGCACCTAACCCACGCTCAAGTCCGAAGGGCCCCTTTGGTTCATGAGGATAATGGCTATTGAAAGCGCCTGTGAAATGGGAGATAACTACAGCAAGCGCAGCTATCCCGCGAAGCCCATCTAGTTCTGCGAACCTTGGGTGGCGTCTCGCTATATTGTCCGTTCGTTCGTTTCGCAGAACCACGTGACGATGCTCCCTCCCCAATGAGTCATCAGGGCCACTACTTCCCACCGACACTCCTTTGAAAGCACGTAGCAGAACTACGCGACGTGTTCACCCGAGTTCGCCAGACATGTGCTACACACTCCACGCACAAGGGACTATGAATCATCGGGCACCTAATCTCGCCAAGCGGCAGGATCGCTTTTTTATCGTGTGGCTGGACATGCGACAGCACGCCCCGAATATGCGCTCCTCGTGCAGCGTCTACCTTACTTCACACAGATCCTAGTGGAATAACCGGCCGGCGCACGAGACGACAAAGATTTATGGAAGGTAACCGCAGCCACACGATCGACGGACCCGAGTAAAGCGCAGCCAACCCCGGTTTAGGCTGACATCACCGGTTCCCTCGCGATTATGCGCGCATCGAGGACCGCGCCGATGAGCGCGGCGGCAAGGGCGGGCAGCACCCACGCCATCTGGAAGGCGCCGCCCGGCACGCCCGCGAGCACCTCGCGCAGCGGCGCAAAGGCCACGATGCCCGTCGTCGCGAGAGCCTCGGGCAGCGCGACTCCGGCCGCGACCCACGCCGCGAATCGGTAGGTCCAGCGCAGCTGGCGGGGGCGAACAATCGCGAGGGCGGCCTCGATCAGCGCGACGGCGATAATGCAGATCGCGACGGGGTAAATGAGCTGGTTGATCGGCGCGACGACGGCGAGGATCGCGTCCAGCCCGAGGTTTGCCAGGGCGAAGGCGACGACGGCGTGCACGGCGAGGACGACGCGGTAGCGCGCGCCGGGGATGAGGCGCGCGAAGTACTGGCCGGCGGCGCCGAACAGGCCGACGGCCGTCGTGAGGCACGCGAGGATCGCGATCGCCCCGAACAGGGCGACGCCCGGCCGCCCGAAGAGCGTCTCGGCGGCGAAGGCGAGCGCCTGGGCGCCATTGTCCACTCCCGCGTCCGCGACGCGATTGCCGAGCAGCGCGAGCCCGACGTAGACGGCCGCGAGCCCGATGCCCGTGATCGCGCCGACGATCGCCATGGCCGGCAGTAGGCGTCGCCGCCCGGTAAAGCCGCGATCGCGCAGCTGGGCGATGATGACGACGCCGAAGACGAAGGAGGCGAGCGCGTCCATCGTGAAATAGCCCTGAAGCAGGCCGGCGGGCAGCGGGTGGGTGGCGTACTCGCCGCCCGGGGCGCCGCCCGTCGCCGACAGCCGCCACGCCGCCGCCGTAATGAGGATGACGAGCAGGGCCAGCAGGGCGGGGGTGAGCCAACCACCGACGTGGTCGATGAGCCGGCGCGGGTTCATCGTCAGCGCGATGGCGATCGCGACAAAGACGGCCGCATACAGCGCGAGCGGCAGCGGCCCGGTCGCGGCAGGCCCGGCGAGGAAGGGCCGCACGGACATCTCATAGCTGATGGTGATAACTCGCGGGATGGCGTAGAGCATGCCCGTCGACAGGAAAATGACGAGCGTGAACACGAGACCCGGCACGGCGCCGATGCGGCTCGCGATGCCGCCGGACTCCCCGGGCCGTTCCGTCGCAACGGCGAGCATCCCAAGGATGGGCAGCGCGACGCCGGTAAGGAGGAATCCGGCGAGCACGGCGGGGCGGGCGCCTGCCGATTCGGCGCCAATCATGACCGGGAAGATGAGGTTGCCCGCACCGAAGTACATGGCAAAAAGGGCGAGGCCCGTCACGAGGTAGGTGCGGGAAACGGAGCGAGTCACGTCGAGCCAGCCTAGGCGCGAGGCGCTCGCCGGGCGCCTACCCTTTCACGATCCAAGATCGGTGCTGCCTGCCTCACGCAGCGCTGCCGCGAGCTCGCCCATGAGCGGGGCGAGCGCGGAGGTTTCCCGCCAGATCAGGCTGATGTCGCGGTAGGGGGCGGGCGCGGCAAATTCGCGTAGCTCGAGGGTGTCGACGGCGGCGACGGGCGGGGTGACAGCCAGGCGCGGCATGAGCGTGACGCCCGCTCCCGCGGCGACCATGTAGCGCAGCGATTCGAGCGAGGTCGCGCGGAAGTTCGCCTGCCGGGCGCCGACGGACTGGCACAGGCCCAGGGCGTGATCGCGCAGGCAGTGCCCGTCGTCGAGCAGCAGGACGTCGACGTCGCGCAGTGCCGATAGCCGCAGCGGCTCGAGCTCCCCTTCGACAAGCGCGTGCCCGCGGGGAGCTGCGAGCAGGAACTCCTCGCGGAAGAGGTGCTCGGCGGCGAGCCCGTCGGCCGCCGGCGGCTCGGCGAGCGTGACGGCGTCGATCTCACCAGCGAGCAGCTGAGCTAGCAGCGCCTCGGACTTATCCTCGACGAGGCGCACCTTGAGCTCGGGCAGGCGCTCGGCCAGGTGCGGCATGAGGCGCGGCAGCAGGTATGGCCCGAGGGTGGGGAACATGCCGAGGGTGAGCGTGGCGCTCGCGGGATCGGCCGCCTGCTGCGCGAGCATGCGGATCTCGGCGAGGTCGCTCATGACGTGCCGGGCGCGCGCGAGCACCTGGCGCCCCGCCTCGGTGAACAGCAGCCCGGCGGGCGTGCGCTCCACGAGCGGGACGCCGAGCTCGGTTTCGAGCTTTTTGATCTGAGTCGACAGCGTCGGCTGGGACACCCCGGCGCGCACGGCGGCGCGCGAAAAATTGCCTTCCTCGGCTAGCGCGACGAGGTATTCCAGATCCCGCAGCTTCATCGAAACTCCCGTGCTCGATGCGCCCGCTAGGAGCGGATGAGGTGATCGAAGGCCGCGAGCGCCGCCGTCGAGCCGGCGCCGTAGGCGATGACGATCTGCTTGTAGGGCACCGTCGTGCAGTCACCCGCCGCGAAGACGCCGGGCACGTTGGTGTGCCCGCGCTCGTCGATGACGATCTCGCCGCGATCGGACAGCGTCACGGTGTCGGTGAGCCACGCGGTGTTGGGCATGAGCCCGATCTGCACGAAGACGCCGTCGACGTCCAGGCCCCGGATCTCGCCCGAGGCGCGATCCTCATAGCTCAGGCCCGTGACCTTATCGCCGTCGCCGCGAACCTCGGTGGTGCGCGCGCCGGTGATGACGGTGGTGTTGGGCAGCGAGTGGAGTTTGTCGATGAGCACCTGGTCGGCCTTCAGCTCGTCCATGAACTCGAGCACGGTGACGTGCGCAGTCACGCCCGCGAGGTCGATCGCCGCTTCGATGCCGGAGTTGCCGCCACCGACGACGGCGATGCGCTTGCCCTTGAACAGCGGGCCGTCGCAGTGCGGGCAGAAGGAGACGCCCTTGTTGCGGTATTCGTTCTCGCCGGGCACGCCCATGAGGCGCCAGGACGCGCCCGTCGCAAGGATGATCGCCTTGGCGCGCAGGCGCCCGCCCGACGTCGTGGAGATCTCGTGCAGCTCGCCGGGCGCGCCCGCCGGGATGAGCGCATCGGCCAGCTGCGGGGTGTAAACGTCGACGCCGTACTGGTCGACGTGCGCCTTGAGGTCTTCGGCCAGGCGCGGGCCTTCGGTGTAGGTGACCGAGACGTGGTTTTCGATCGACATCGTGTCGAGCACCTGGCCGCCGCGCCGGTCCGTGACCATGCCGGTGCGGATGCCCTTGCGCGCGGCGTAGATCGCGGCGGCCGAGGCGGCCGGCCCGCCCCCGACGATGAGGACGTCATAGGGCTCGGCCTCGCTCATCTCGGCGGCAGCGCGCGCCTCGGCGCCCGTATCGAGCAGCGCGATGAAATCATCGACGCCCGCACGGCCCGAGGAGATGAGCTCATCGCCCTCGTAGGTGGCGGGCACGGCCATGACGCCCTTCGCGTCGATCTCGTCCTGGAAGGTGCCGCCCTCGACCGTCGTGTGCCGGATCTTCGGGTTGAGCACGCTGATCGCATTGAGCGCCTGGACGACGTCGGGGCAGTTCGTGCACGTGAGCGACATGTAGGTGACGAATTCGCGCGGCTGCGTGATCGCCTGAATCGCGGCCACCTGCTTGTCATCGAGCTTCGGCGGATGCCCGCCGACCTGCAGTAGCGCGAGCACGAGCGAGGTGAATTCGTGGCCGAGCGGCAGGCCCGCAAAGCGCACACCGATGTCGGTGCCGACGCGGCGGATGAGGAAACTTGGGGTGCGCGGATCGGCAAGCTCGCCGACGCTGACCTTGTCCGACAGCGCCGCGATCTCGGTGAGCAGTTCGCGCGTTTGGGCGGATTTAGGGGAGTCATCGAGGCTCGCGAGGAGCTCGATCGGCTGCGAGACGTTGGTGAGCAGCTGCTTAAGTTGGGCGGTCAGAGCGTCGTTGAGGACGGGCACGAGAAATCCTTTGTGCTATCAGGACGAAAAGTTCAGGCGGCTGGGGCTCGGCGCCGCGGGCGGAAGCGCGCGGGCAGCACGGCGGTGGGCCCCCGATGCTTCGAGGGCCCACACCATGAGCTGGTTAGATCTTGCCGACGAGATCCAGCGAGGGGGCGAGGGTCTCTTCGCCCTCTTCCCACTTGGCCGGGCAGACCTCACCGGGGTGCGCGGCGACGTACTGCGCGGCCTTGACCTTGCGCATGAGCTCGGAGGCGTTGCGCCCGATGCCCTCGGCGGTGACCTCCATGAACTGGATGACGCCGTCCGGGTCGATGAGGAAGGTCGCGCGGTCGGCCAGGCCCGCGCCCTCGCGCATGTTCTGGAAGTTGTTGGTGACGACGCCGTTCGGGTCGCCGATCATGTAGAACTTGATCTTGCCGATCGTCTCGGAGGTTTCGTGCCAGGCCTTGTGCGTGAAGTGCGTGTCGGTCGAGACGGAGAAGACCTCGACGCCGAGGCGCTGCAGCTCCTCGTAATGGTCCGCGATATCGCCCAGCTCCGTCGGGCAGACGAAGGTGAAGTCGGCCGGGTAGAAGAAGAAGATGCCCCACTTACCAAGGACGTCTGCCTCCGTGATGTCGACAAACTCGCCTTCCTTAAATGCGGTCGCGCTGAAGGGCTTGATTTTGGTGTTCATGAGGTTCATGTGTGCTCCTAAAAAGCTCAGATTCCGCCGGTTTTTTTCCGGCGTCGACAACACTTTCACTATAGCCGCCAACTACGGCCGATCTCCACTTCCATAGGCCCGATCAATGGTGAGTTGACCCACAGTGTCGACAAAACCGTGAGTGCTCTGGCTAGTTGTCGTGCCCGATGCTGCCCGAGCGCCGACGCACGAGGATGATTGCCGCCGCGCCGCCGAGGATGAGCAGGGCTGCGACTCCGAGCAGGCCGAGCAGCTGGCCGCCCGTCACCGGTAGCCCGGGTGCGGGGCGGGGATCGCCCGAGGGCGCACCCTCGCCAGGGCTCGTCGGTGCAGCCGTAGGAGCGGCGCTGCTCGGCGCGGGCGTCGGCGAAGCCGACGGCGCGGGGGTGGTGGGCTCGCCCGTCGGCGTCGGGCTCGGGGTGGGCGTGGGCGTCGGCTCGCTGCCGGGGGTCTCGGGTAGGACGTCGATCGTGCCATGCCGCGTGATGTAGTCGGCGAAAGCGTCCGCGTCGATCGTTGCCTGGTCCTTGATGAGCGCGTCGTCCTTGAACGCGACGACTCCGTCGCCGCCGCGCTTGACGTACTGCGTGAGCGCGAGCGTGTAGCTCGCCGCGGGATCGAGCGGGCGTCCCGCCTCGTCGCGAAGGTTGCTCACGCGCTCGCCGGCAGGCTTGTCGAGGTCGACGTCGTAGAAGAGTCCGGCGGTGCGCGGGAAGCCGCGATTGCCATTCGGATCGGATTCGATCGCCTGCTCCAGCGCGTCCTTCATATGGGCGCCCGTCGTCGTGATGCTGATGAGGCCGTTGCCAAAGGGCAGCACCGACAGGACGCTGCGTTTGGTGAGCCTGCCGGCCGGCAGTTCGGCGCGGATTCCGCCGCCATTTTGCCACCCGAAGTCGGTCCCTGCGTATTCGCAGTAGGCCTGGGCGACGATCCGGCCGAGCTCGGGGCGCGACAGGTCCTGCGCGGCGGCCCCGACTTCTTCACTGAGCTTCGCATCCATCTCGGCGGCGTAACGTACCTGCACTTCGCTCCACGCCGGATCGGCGGCGACGTTTTCGCTCACGGGCAGGATCGTCGGCACGACGCTGACCGCGCCCGCCTCATCGAGGCTCGCGCGGAATCGCACGACGGTGCCGTAGTCCGCGGCCGGCGAGACGACCGGCCGCTCGCCGCTGGCATACTCGATTCGCACCGGGGAGCTCCCGCTTGCCTCCTCGGTCATCGCGGCGTCGATTGCGGGCACCGCGTTGAGAACGTCGCGCGCCTCATCGTTCGCGATCTGGGTGAGCGCGATGATGACCTCAGCGCCACCGGCCTGAAGTTCGGCGGCCGCACTGCGAGCGGAGGCGACGAAATCTCCCTGGTCGACCTCGTCGCCGACGATCGTCGTGTCCATATCGCCCGAGAGCGACAGGAATCCGACCTTCACCCCGCCGCGCTCGATGATGGCAGTGCGGCCATCAGGGCTGACGGGCTGGGAGTCGACGGTCAGGTTCGAGCTAATCCACGTGAACTGCGCGAGGCCCATGAGGTGGCGGGTGTGTTCGAGCCCGAAATCGAAATCGTGCTGGCCGAACCCGGCGACGTCGACGCCGAGTTCATTGAACGCCTTGACAAAGGGTTCGCCGCGGTAGACCGCGCCGAATAGCGTTCCGCCGACCTGATCGCCGCCGAAGGCCGTGATCGCATGGGGGTCCTCGGCGCGGGCCGCGGCAAGGACGGTGGCGAGCCGCGCGATGCCGCCGTACTCGTGGCCGTCCTTCCACGTTTGCGGTTCGAACTCGTGGGCGTCCTGAAAACCAAGGACGTCGATGGAGCGCGCCGGCGCGGCTCCCGCGGGCACCGCGAGCGCCGCGAGGGCAACAACGAAGGCGATGACCGCCGCAAGGACTAACCGAATTCCGCGCACAAGAGCCATGCCGCGATCATAGGGCCGCCGCGTTGCGCGGCCGTTGACGGTCCGTGACGTACGGGCGCGCGCACCTAGCGAGTCGAGCGCGAGCGCACGTCAACGAGCCGGTTTTTCACGTTTTTGGAAAACTCTCGCAGCTTGCCACTGCGCGCAGCGCCGTCTTGCATTCCGGAAAGCTCGAGGTATTCGAGGTGTTCTTCAAAGCGCGCGAGCACATCATCGGTCAGCTGCTCGCGCGTCGCGCCGAGCACGTCGTAACCGAGCGAGCCCGTCGGACCGAAAACCTCGAGCCGGTAGTAGACGCGCGAGAGCGGCTCCATCGCGAACGCATACGAGGGCATCGGCCGCGAGATCGGCTGCACGCCGTAGATGAAATCGCCCCCGGCCAGCGGCACGACGAGCTCAACTTCCGGCAGCTTGTGCACGAGCTGATCGTCGACGGCATCGACGACGTCCACACCGCGCACCTCAAGCAGCACTCCATCCGAACCCTCCCCATTGCCGGACATGGTGTGGAGCATCTGCCCGACGTCCGCGAGGGTCGGCTGGACTACCTCGATCACGAAATCACGCACATCATCGTCATCGGCGTAGGTGACGGCATAGCTGAGTCGCTGCGCGAAGGATCGGTCGATGCCGAGCGCCGACGCCCCGGCCTCGCGCGCGGAGGCCCGCGCCTTCTCATCCTGCAGCGAGCGCCACAGTCCCACCATGGCCAGCACGAGCACGACGGAGAACGGCAACCCGATGATGACCGTCGCCATCTGCAGCGTCGGAATCCCGCCGACGACGAGCATCGCGATCGTCAGGATGCCGGTCGTCAGCGCCCAAAAGACGCGCGACCAAGCCGGCCCATCGCGGTGCGCTGCATCGACCTTCGAGGTGAAGGTTGACATGACGAGGGCCGAGGAGTCGGCCGACGTGATGTACAGCAGCAGGCCGACGACGGAGGCCACCCCGGCCACGAGCGGCGCCGCCGGATAGAGCTCGATGAGCTGGTAGAAGGCGCGCTCCGGCGTGTTCATCGCCGCCTCGCCAAAGGCCGCGTCGCCGCCCATGACGATCTCCAGCGCGGAGTTGCCAAAGATCGAGATCCACAGCGCCACGAACATGAACGGCACGGTCAGCGTGCCGAGCACGAACTGACGAATTGAGCGCCCACGCGAAATCCGCGCGAGGAACAGCCCAACGAACGGCGCCCACGCCACCCACCAGGCCCAGAAGAACAGCGTCCACAGCCCGAGCCACTCGGTCGCGCCGTCGAACGCATAGGTATCCATCGACAGTCCGAGGAAGCTCGTCGCGTACTCCCCGACGTTCATAATGAGCGCATCCATCAAAAACGCCGTCCGGCCGGTAATGAGGATGTAGCCGAGCAGCACGATCGCGAGCCCGACGTTGAACTCGCTCAGCCGCTTAATCCCCTTATCGACTCCGGAGACGGCCGACCACGTCGCCACCCCGACGGCCACGGCGATGAGCGCAATCTGCGCGGGCAGCCCCTCGGAAACCCCAAACAGCAGGGACAGACCATAGTTCAGCTGCACGACGCCAATACCGAGCGATGTGGCAACCCCGAAAACGGTGCCGAGCATCGCAGCGACCTCGACGCTGTGCCCCGCGACCCCGTGCACGCGCTTGCCGATGATCGGATAGAGCACCGCGCGGATCGTCAGCGCCATCCCCTTGCGGTAGGCGAAATACCCGAAGCACATCCCCATGAGCGCATACATCGCCCAGCCGGTGATGCCGTAGTGGAAGATCGTGAGGACGACGGCCTGCCGAGCCGCCTCGATCGTCTCTCCGCTGCCCGCCGGCGGCGAGTAGTACTGCAGCACGGGTTCGGCGACGGCGAAGAACAGCAGGTCGACGCCGATGCCCGCAGCAAACAGCATCGACGCCCAGGAGTACCAGGGGTACTGCGGGCGCGAGTGATCCGGACCGAGCCGCACTTTTCCGAACCGGCTCGCCGCAACGACGATGACGAAGACGACGATCGCCGTCGCGAGCCCGATGTACCACCAACCGAGGTTCTCGCTCACCCAGGCAAGGGCAGCGGTCAGCACGGTTTCGGCCTGGCCGGGCACGAGGATCGCCCACAGCGCGATCGCGAGGATTCCGCCGCCAGAGGCAACGAAAACCGGCCAGTTCACCGCGGAACTTTTGACCGTTCCTTCGATGTAGTCGTCAACAGGTTCATGGACAGGGGTCTGGATCACCCGCCTAACCTAGCCCACGTTTCTCGCGTTTCCGCCTCCGGGCCGCCAATTTACGGACCAGACGGCATTCTTTGTCCGTTTCCGGAAAACCGTCATTACACAAAATGTCAAAGCTACTTGACACACGACGACGACGGGAGCACACTAGGAATGTCAAGCTCCCTTGACACAAAAGGACGGAAGATCATGACTCAGCCAGCACCCCAATCGAGCGCACAGTTCTTAGGCCGCAAAATTCTTGCCGTACTCCTCGGCATCGCGGCCAGTATTGCTGACGGCTTCCTCACCGCCTACCTTCGAGGCGGCGAGAACCGGTGGCTCATCATCATTGTTTTCGCCGCGGTCACCGCGCCATTCCTCATCGCTTTAGCGTGGGTACTGCTCGTCCCAACCCCCGCCGCCGATGAGCACGGCGAGGACACCATCGAGCAAGTCTGGTACCGCGACGCAAGCCAAGGCGCCCTCCACGACCTCGTTGCTGCCGTCGGTCTCGCAACCGCAGCCCTTGTCATCACCAACGTCGATATCTCCGCGACGGCGGTGCTGCCGATCATCCTGGTGTTCGCCATGCTCGACGTGGTCGTCCGCTACACGGTCGCCAAGCGCCGGATGTCCTAATGCAGAACTCGCTCACGACCCTGCGCAAGGAGCGCGGCATGACCCAGGCAGACCTCGGCACCCTCGCCGGGGTCTCCCGGCAGACGATCGTCTCGATCGAAAAGGGCCACTTCGACCCTTCACTCCCGCTCGCGTTCCGCCTCGCCGAGATCTTCGAGTGCCGCATCGAGGACATCTTCACGCCCGACTGACCTGATTCCGAGCGATCCACCTGGTTAATGTGGGACTGACAATCGAACTAATGAGACCACGTCGAAGGACAGGAATGGTTCAGACGAGTCACTCGCGGCGCGTGACGCACTATGCGTGATCTCCTTGCAGGATTCGGATCGGATAGACGGTTTCTTTACCCGTCCTGGCAGCGAGAGATTCGAACTGTTCGACGCTTTCGACGGTCGCTCGGGGCAAACTCACCCCGTTTTCGATATCGACGGGTTCATCGCTCGTAATGGCACTCCCCCGTTGCCCGGAGAGCTGGGTTGCGCCGTCAGTCATTATCTCGTCCTGCGCGATTTCGTCATGCGTTCGGAACGCCCCGACGACTACCTCGTCGTTGCGGAAGATGATATTCGACTGACCGCCGATTTCGTCCCCGTGCTCGACAACGTTCTGCGGCGTCCTCGCGAACTGGAGATGGTTCTCCTATCCGATTCCTGGGGAACCCCACCCGGATCCGGTAAGAGCCGTCTCGACTCCGGTTGGCCATGGACTCAACCCATTCCGGTATCTCCTCGCGCGTTTTCGGAACACAGCATGGGGAGCCATGCTCTATCGCAACGATGCAGCAGAAAAGTATCTCGCACATGTCGAACGGCAGGGAGGAATCTCCTGGGTCGCGGATGACTACAAAGCTTGGGCACTGCCGTGCCAGACCTCTCCGGAACAGAACCCAAAATCCCGCCAGTTTCCGAGAGCGCCTTGCGCCGCGTACTCGTTTAGCCTACCTACAAGACGAGCTCCTCGCGACCATCGACGACCTGCGTCGTAAACGTTAGAGCACTACCACTTGTCGTGGACGTGCTCCTTGATCATCGAGGAGTAGAGCGCGGCGAGTTCCTCATCGACGCCATTCGGCAACGCTGGCAAGGAGCCTGCCGCGGCATTCGCCTTGGCCTGCTCGGCATTGCGTGCCCCGGGGATGACGGTAGAGACACCATCGCGGTCGATGAGCCAGCGCAGTGCGATCTGGGCGGGGGTGGCGGACTCGAACTCCGAGTAGTCGCGCGCCAGCTCGGCGGCGATGCCGGAAAATTTTTTCGCGGCCGCGACACCGACGTCGTAGGGCACGCCGGATGTTCCATGGCCCCAGTTTAGGCGCGGGGTTGGCGTCCTAGCAGCTCGGCGAAGTCGACGCGAGGGCCGGTGAAGAACGGGATCTCTTCGCGCACGTGGTGGCGGGCCTCGACGCCGCGCTGGTGACGCATCGCGTCGACGAGCCGGTTGAGGTGATCGGCCTCAAACGACAGCACCCACTCGTAATCGCCCAGTGCGAATGCCGACAGCGTCGAGGCAAGCACGTCGGGGAACTCGCGGCCGGAGATGCCATGTTCGGCCAGCATCTTCGCACGCTTTTCCGGCGCCATCGTGTACCACTCATACGAGCGCACGAACGGGTAGACGCAGATGTAGTCGCGCGGGCCGAAGTTATCGAGAATCGCGGGGATATGGCCGCGGTTGAACTCGCTCGGGCGATGTGTGGAGACGACGGACCACACCGGCTCGAAGTACCCCATAAGGAGGTTGCGCACCTCGTGGTAGGCGGCCTGCAGGTCGTCGACGTCCTCGCCGTGGATCCACATCATGATGTCGGCGTCGGCGCGGAACCCGGAGACGTCATACCAGCCGCGCAGGGTGACGTTCTTGGTCGCGGCGGCGATGCCGTCGATGAGCTGGGCGCGGTCCGCGTCATCCGCGGGCAAGGCGTCGGTCAACGCGAAGACGGCGTGCAGCGAGAAATAGTCGAGCTCGTTCACGTCCTTGCGGTTCGCGCGCGGGCCGTCGCGGTGATCGCGTACCGAGGCCGAGGGCTTCTTCGTAATGTCCATAGCTATTCTCCTCTTAGTCGGCGCCGCAAACAGTCGGGCGCGGAGCGGGGGCGTGGGGGTGGATGACGGCTGCGCAGCAGCCGGGGCGGCAGCGTGCGGGCCAGGGGCCGAGGTCGCCGGCCTCCGGATCGAGGACCTCGCCGCGGGCCTGGGCGGCCGTTTCGGATAGGACGTGTGCGAGGGAGGCGACGAACCGCTCGTCGGTGCCGACGGTGGCGGCCCGACGATAGGCGAGGCCGAGGTCGGCAGCCGTCTCGGCCGCTTCCACGTCGAGGTCGAAGACGACCTCCATGTGGTCCGACGTGAAGCCCATCGGTACGGCGACGACGCTTCTTACGCCCTGCTCTTTGAGCTCGGCGAGGTGATCGTTGATATCGGGTTCGAGCCACGGCACGTGCTCCGGGCCGGAGCGCGAACAGTAGACGAGATCCCACGGCACCTCGCGCCCGAGACGCTCCGTGAGCCGGGCGGCGATGACCTCGCAGACCTCGAGGTGCTGCTCGACGTAGGTCGGCGGGCCGGAATTGGTGTTCATCGACGTCAGGATAGAGTGCGTGACGAACGCGATATGGGCGTCCTCGCCGAGATCCTGGACGGCCGCCTCGGTCGCGTCGGTCGCCGCGTCGAGGAAACCGGGCGTCGTGTAATACGGGCGCGCCTTCGCAAACGTCAGCTCGATGCCCGCCTCCGCGAGCGCCGCCGCGGCAACACCGAGATCCTCACGGTACTGCCGGCAGCCCGAATACGACGCATAGGCCGACGCGAGCAGCACGAGAATGCGTGACGCGCCCTCGGCGGCGAGCTTTTCCAGCGTGTCCTTAATGAACGGATGCCAGTTGCGGTTGCCGATGACGACGGGGGTGCGCGAACCGCGATCGGCGAGCTCGGCCGCGAGCGCATCGCGCAACTCCGCATTGCGCTCATTGATCGGTGAAACGCCGCCAAACCGGCGGTAGTGCCCCGCGACCTCAATGAGGCGCTCATCGGGCACCCCGCGCCCCGCGGTCGCATTGCGCATGAACGGCAAGACGGCTTCCGGGCCGTCGGGCCCGCCGTATGTCACGTAGAGGACAGCGTCGAAGGGGGCGAGAGGATCGGTCATTGCTGCTCCGAGCTTCCGAGGTCTGCGAGGTCAATGCCCGTCACCGGGCAGGAGGTGCTAGATTCTCCGCCGAACAGGCGGGCGCGGCCGCAACCGTCGGCGCCGGCGAGCGCGCGCTCCCCCAGCTGCGCCTCGATCCCGAGGACGGCGTTGAGGGCATCGACGTATTCCGCGGCGCGGCCGGCGTGCGCGGCATCGTGCGCGCGCGACGTGGGGATGTGGGCCATGCGGGCGGCGAGCCGGCGCAACGCCTGGACCGCGGCCTCGCGCGGGATGACATCACCGGCAGGCAGGCGGTCGAGTTCTTCGTCGACGGCATCCGAAACGAGCGCACGCAGAGCGACGATCGCCGGGTCAAGCCGACGCTGATCGAGCTCCCGCGCCAGCTCCGCGGTGCCCTCGCGCACGAGATCGACGGCGCGCGCGACCTGATCGAAACCGACATCGGGCACGGCGCTCTGCACGTCGGCCAGATCGATGACCCGCACGCCATCCAGCTCCCGCACGTGCGCCTCGACGTCGCGCGTCAAGGCCAGATCGAGGATGACGAGCTCGCGGTCATCGCGCATGGCCAGCGCCGCATTCACCTCGGCCGTCGTCAGCACCGGCGAGCCGATGCCCCGGCAGGAGACGACGAGATCCGCGTCGGCGAGCGTCTCGAGGAAGGCCTCGTGCGGCACGGCCTTGAGGTCATGACCCGCAGCGAACTGCTCGGCGCGCCCCGAGGAGGAATACACCGACACATCCATGGCGCCGCGCTCATGCAGCGCCGCGACAGACGCCCCCGCATACGATCCGGTCCCGATGAGCAGGACGCGACAGTCGGCCAGCGGCGGCTGCCCCTCACTCGCGACGGTGAGGCCGACGCCGACGACGCTGCGCCCCGCAGACGCGAGCCCGGTCAGGTGCGCGACCTTCCGCGACGTGCGCAGCGCCGACTGCACGGTGCGATGAATGAGATGAGACGCCGTCCCCTCGCGGCTCGCCACGGTCAGGGCGCGGCGCAGCTGCCCCGAGATTTCCCGTTCGCCGACGACCATCGAATCGAGGCCCGCTGCGACGTCAAAGATATGGGTGACCGCATCGGCCAGGTGGTGGGCTCGCGCGCCGACGGGGGCGCGCTCCTCATCGCCCGCATCCTCGTGGGCGGTGAGCTCGGACTCGACGTACGCGTCGAGATCCTGCCAGCTGATGGGATCGCGGGCTTCATCGACGTCCAGCAGCAGTTCGACGCGGTTACACGTCGCCAGGGTCAGGGCACCGCGGATCGGCAGCGGTGACGCCACCGCACGGCGGGCCAACCCTGCCACGGCAGGTGTCACCCGCTCCACTCCCGCAAGGCCGTGCGCGCGATGGTGCACGGAGTAAAGATGAAGACCCACAGTTCAGCCATTGAACCACACCTGGCGCCCCGAGTTATCCACGATGTGTCTACACCCGGGACGCTCGCTGTCGACACCACACCCTCACGGTTGAATCGCGATCTGATGCCGACGCGGCGTCGGAAAAAACGGCCGCCTCCCGGCCAGTTATCCGTAAGCTTCCTTAAGTTAGTCAGGCCACCCAAACTCGGGATTTTTGCCCGCGTCGGGCACAATAGAGCCGTGACTGACTCTGCCGCCGACCCCGTTGTCGACAAAACCGCTGACCCGATGTTGACATCTTTGCTCGCCGCCGCGCGCGGCGAAGTCCCCGCCCGCATCCCCGTCTGGTTCATGCGCCAGGCCGGACGCTCGCTGCCGGAGTATCACGAGGCGCGCGGCACGACGGGCATGATCGAGGCCTGCCTCATGCCGGAGCTCGCCGCCGAGATCACGTGCCAACCGGTGCGCAGGCATGACGTCGACGCGGCCGTGTTCTTTTCCGACATCGTCGTGCCGATGAAACTCGCAGGCGTCGACGTCGAGATCGCTCCCGGCGTCGGACCCGTCTTCGGCGAGGCCACCAACTCCCCCGAGGCGATCACCCGTCTCACCTCCCACCGCATCACCGACCTCGAGCCGATCACGCGCGCCGTGCAGCTCGTCGTCGCGGAGCTCGGCGCCCGCCCCGTCATCGCATTCGCCGGCGCGCCCTTCACGCTCGCCGCCTACCTCGTGCACGGCCGGCCGTCGAAGGACCACCTCGCGGCCCGCGCGCTCATGCACGCCGACCCCGCCGCGTGGGACGCCCTCATGAGCTGGTGCGCGGACCGGTCCGCCGAATTCCTCCTCGCCCAGCTCGGTGCCGGCGCGCGCGTCATGCAGCTGTTCGACTCCTGGGTCGGCTCGCTGTCGGAGGCCGACTACCGCGCCCACGTCATGCCGTACTCTGCCCGCGTCCTTAACCGGGTCGCCGAGGCCTTCCCCGACGTGCCACGCATCCATTTCGGGACCAACACCGCGCACCTGCTGCCCGCGCTCGGCGAGGCCGGCGCCACCGCCGTCGGCGTCGACCACCGCACCCCGCTGTCGGAGGCCAATGCGCTGCTGGGCGGGCGCTATGTCCTGCAGGGCAACCTCGATCCCGCGCTGCTGTTCGCGGGCGAGGAGGCACTCCAGGCCGCGGCCCGGCGCGTCGTCGCCGAAGGCTCCACCGCCCCCGGGCATATCGTCAACCTCGGCCACGGCGTCCCGCCGAACGCCGACGCGCAGGTCCTCACCGACCTCGTCGCCTACCTCCACTCGCTGCCGGTGCCGACACGATGACCGTCGTCGTCGGCGGCGGCATCGCCGGGCTGATCGCCGCGTGGGCGCTCGCGCGCGCAGGCACGCGACCCCTCCTGATCGAAGCGCGCGGCTACACCGGCGGCCTCATCGCCGGCCTGCCGGTCCCCGGCACGGACATCGTCGCGGATATCGGGGCCGAATCCTTCGCAACGCGAGGCGGCCACGTCGCCCGCCTCCTTTCGGAACTGGACCTGCCCTCCGCGCCGCCCGCCGGCCGGTCCTGGGTGCTCGCCGACGACGGCCGCGCGATCCGCATCCCCGCGGGCATCCTCGGCATCCCCGGCTCGCTCGACGACCTCACCGATGCCCTCACCGACGACGAGCTCGTCATCGCCCGAGCCGACCTCACGATGGGACCCGACGCGGGGGCCGACTGCGCGGACCTCGCGTCCTTCGTCACCGCCCGCCTCGGCGCCGCGGTCCTCGACAAGCTCGTCGCCCCCGTCGCCGGCGGCATCCACTCCGCGCCGCCGAGCAAGCTTTCGGTCGACGTCGTCGCCCCGGGCCTACGCGCCGCCACCCGCGACCACGGCTCGCTGTTGCGCGCCGTGGTCGCCCTGCGCCACCTGCCGACCCCGCCACCCGTCGTCGAACAGGTCGTCGGCGGCATGCACCGCCTGACCGCCACCCTCGCGCGCGAGATCGAAGCCGCGGGCGGCGAAATCCGCACCCGCACCGGCGTCAGCGCCCTGCGTCCCGACGGCGGGCGCTGGATCCTCGACGTCGCTCCAATGACACCGGCCCGCGGCCCGGAACTCGTCCGCGCGGGCGAGCCGACCGAGCTCGCCGCGGACCGCGTCGTCCTGGCCTGCTCCGGTCCCCAGGCCCTCGACCTCCTCGCGACCGCGATCGGCGTCACCCCTTGGGACATGCCCACGGGCTCCCCCATCGCGCACCTCACGATGCTGCTGCGCGCCCCAGGCCTCGATTTCGCACCCCGCGGCTCCGGCATGCTCACCGCCCCCGGCGCGCCCGCCCGAGCCAAAGCCCTCACCCACATGAGCGAGAAATGGCCGTGGCTGGGCGACGCGCTGCGCGCCGAGCTCGGCGCAAGCCATCACCTCGTGCGGATGTCCTACGGCAGGCACGACGAGCCCTACCCCGAGCCCACCGTCGCCGCCGCGCTTTCCGACCTCACCCGCATGACCGGCGTGGAGCTGACCGCCGACGACATCCTCGCCCATCGCCTCATCCGCTGGGATGGCACGCTCGCACCACCAACCCCGGCGCACCGCGCGGCCGTCGCAGCCCTCGCCGACCGCCTCGCGAACGTCCCCACCCTTGCCGCGACCGGAGCTTGGATCGCCGGCTCCGGCATCGCCGCCATCGTCCCGCACGCCCGCGCCGCCGCAGAAAAGGTTTGCCCCGCATGATCCGGTTAGGTACCCGCTCCTCCGACCTCGCGCTCACGCAATCGACGTGGGTCGCCGACCTGCTGCGCGAGCGCGGCCTCGATGTCGAACTCGTCCCGATCACGACGACGGGCGACCGCTCCCGCGCCCCGCTCGCACTCATGGGCGGCGTCGGCGTCTTCGCCGCGGCCCTGCGCACCGCGTTGCTGAACGGCGAATGCGATCTGGCCGTCCACTCGCTAAAGGACTTGCCCGTCGCGCCCGTCGAGGGCCTGACGATCGCGGCCATTCCGGGCCGTGAGGATCCGAGCGACGTGCTCGTCCTCGCCCCCCACCTGAGAGAGCTTCCCGAGGGTGCGCGCATCGGCACGGGATCCCCGCGCCGCGCCGCGCAGGTGCGCGCGCTCTACCCGACGTGCCAGATCGCCGACATCCGCGGCAATGTGCCGACGCGCATCGCCCGGGCGACGGACGGCGACCTCGACGCGGTGGTCCTCGCGACGGCGGGCCTGAACCGCCTCGGCGACCGCCTGGCCGACGTGCTGGACGACCGCACCGTGCTGCCGCTGCCGATCCTCCCGGCGGCCGCGCAGGGTGCCCTGGCGGTCGAATGCCGCACGGCCGACGCCGAACTCCCGGCCGCCCCGGCGACACACCCGGAACTCGCGGAAGCGCTCGCAGCGATCGACGACGCGGCGGCCCGCGCCTGCATCACGGCCGAGCGCGCGGTCCTCACGGAGCTCGAGGCCGGCTGCGCCGCCCCCGTCGGCACCCACGCCGAGCTGACCGACGGCGACCTCACCCTCACCGCCGCCGTCTTCGCGCCCGACGGCTCCGCCTCCGTCACGGCGACGATGACCGGCCACCCGTGGGACGCGGCCGCAATCGGCCACGACCTCGCCCGCGAGCTCCTCGACCAGGGCGCAGCCGACATCGCCGACATCGGAGCCACGCTCGGCCGCCACCGCCTCGACGCGCTCCCGGCGCTCGCCCCCACCGCCGCCGGCGCCCTTACCGGCCGTACCATCCTCGTCCCGCGCCCCGAGGACGACCGCATCGTCGACGCGATCCGCGCCGCCGGCGCCGCGGTCATCGCCCACCCGATGACGCGCATCGAACCCCTCGACGCGGACGTCTCGGCACTGCGCAGCCTGCTCACCCCCGACGCTGCCCCGATCACGCACGTCGCGGTCACGAGCCCGCGTACGGTCGAGCGCCTCGTCGGCCTCGGCCTCATCGAGCAGATCCGCGACGTGGGCCTCATTGTCTCGGCGGTCGGGCCCGCGAGCACCGCGGCCGCCGAAGCCGCGGGCCTCACGGTGACGATCCGCGGCACGCACGATGCGGCCACCCTCGCGACGGCCATGATCGACGCGAGCCTCCCTGACCAGCCCACCGCCGGCATCCCTGACCAGCCCCCCGCGGCCACCCCACATGCCTGGCTGCCGGCCTCGGCGCTCGCCTCGGACACACTCGCCGACGCACTCACCGTCGCCGGCTGGCAAGTCACGCGCACGCCGCTGTACACCTCGCGCCCGGTCGAATCTGTCGACCAGGATGTCGCCGACGCGTGGCGCCGCGGCCTCATCGACGCGGTCGTCATCACCGCACCCTCGGTCGCCGACGCCTTGCGCCACCACCTGGGCCACGCGGGCCCGGGCACGGCCGTCATCGCGATCGGCGAGCCGAGCGCCCACGCCATCCGCGCCGGCGGCGGCATCCTCGCCGCGACCGCCACCGAACCGACCCCCGCGGCCATCGTCGCCGCCCTGTCCACCATCGCCAAGGACTAATCATGCTCATTCGCCCCCGCCGCGCCCGCACGACCCCAGCCATGCGCCGCCTGACCCGCGAGCTCGAGGTCCGCCCGAGCCAGCTCATCCTGCCCGCCTTTGTGCGCGATGGCCTCACCGAACCCGTCGACATCCCCTCGATGCCGGGCGTGCAGCAGCACAGCCTCGACTCCCTCGCCGCGCTCGCTAGCGCCGTCGCCGACGCGGGCCTCGGCGGCATCATGCTCTTCGGGGTGCCCGACGAGGCCGATAAGGACGCGACCGGCAGCTGCGGAATCCGCGCCGACGGCATCCTGAACCGCGGCCTCGCGCGCGTGCGCGCGGAGGTCGGCGACGCGACGGTCGTCATGGCCGACACGTGCCTCGATGAATTCACCGACCACGGCCACTGCGGTGTCCTCACCAGCGATGGCCGGATCGATAACGACGCTACCGTCGAGCGCTACGTGCAGATGGCGGTCTCGCAGGCCGACGCGGGCGCGCACGTCGTGGGCCCGTCGGGCATGATGGACGGCCAGGTGGCAGCGATCCGCGCGGGGCTCGACGACGCGGGCCACACCGATGTCTCGATCCTTGCCTACAGCGCGAAATATGCCTCGGCCTTCTTCGGCCCGTTCCGCGACGCGGTGGGCTCCTCGCTGCAGGGGGACCGCCGCACCTACCAGCAGGATCCGGCCAACCGCCGCGAGGGCGTGCGCGAAACGGAGCTCGACATCGCCGAGGGGGCCGACACGGTCATGGTGAAGCCCGCGGGCTATTACCTCGATGTGCTGGCCGACGTGGCCGCGCTCAGCCCGGTTCCCGTCGCGGCCTATCAGGTGAGCGGCGAGTACGCGATGATCGAGGCGGCGGCCGAGCGCGGCTGGGTGGACCGCGAGCGCATCATCGCCGAATCGCTGACCTCGATCGTGCGCGCCGGCGCGGACATGGTGCTGACCTACTGGGCGCTCTCGGCGCCGGCCTACCTCGCCGCCAGCTACGAGTAGTTATCCACAGAACGCAGCTACCCCCTACCGCCGCGCCCGCATCTCGGCTTCACTGAGTCTCACCGCTTGGACCAGCAGAGAAAGGAGCGCGGCCATGAATCCCTTGACCGACGCGGACCTCACGACGCTCCTCGATGATGCCGCCACGTCGATGCCCGACGCCTTCCGCGCGCGCTGCCGCAGCTACCTCGACGCGGTCGACCGCCAGGGCGCGCGCACCCGCGCCGAGCAGGACGCACTGACGAAGAAGCTCTCCCACAACAAGCGCTTCTTATCGTTTCGAGGCAATAAGGTCGACGGCTTCACGATCCGCGGCCACCTGCCAGGCGCGTTTGCGGATGTGGTGCGCAGCTGGCTCGCGCGCGAATCGACGCAGCTGGCCCGCGCGGCCCGCGCGAAGGGCGCGCCGACGCGCGACCTCGACGCACTGGTCTCCCTAGCCCGCAAAGCCACCGGCGCAACCAATCCGCAGCACGACGCAGCCCCCACTAACATCCCGCTCCCGGGCCTGGAGGCGCCCACGCCCTCGAAGCATCAGCCCAAAAATCCCTCTACCGAAGGGCTTTGGGCCCCCGCGGGCCGCATCGCCACCTCCGGACGACGCCAAAGCTTCGTGATTCTCTCCCGCAGCTGCCCGCTACGCCGACGGCGGCTGCCCGCAGCAGTGGGCTGCGCAGTAATACGATGGCGTCATGACCGGCAACGACTCTTTGTTCACCCGCGCCAAGTCCGCCATCCCGGGCGGGGTCGATTCCCCCGTTCGCGCCTATGGCTCCGTCGGCGGCACGCCGCGCTTTTACACCTCGGCCGTCGGCCCCTATATGACCGACGTCGAGGACACGCGCTATACGGACCTCGTCTGCTCGTGGGGTCCGGCGCTGCTGGGTCATGCGCATCCCGAGGTCGTTGCCGCCGTGCAGGAGGCCGCGGCCAAGGGGCTGAGCTTCGGGGCGCCGACGGAAGCGGAGGTCGAACTCGCCGAGCTCGTCACGGCGCGCGTCCCGTTTTGTGAACGCGTCCGGCTCGTCTCGACGGGCACCGAGGCGACGATGACGGCGATTCGGCTCGCGCGCGGCGCCACCGGTCGCGACCTCCTCGTGAAGTTCGCCGGCTGCTACCACGGCCACTCCGACTCGCTGCTCGCCGAGGCCGGCTCGGGCATCGCGACGGCGGGCCTGCCGGGCTCGGCGGGCGTCCCGGAGGCGATCGCCGCGCAGACGCTCGTTCTGCCCTATAACGACGTTGACGCGCTCGAAGCCGTCTTCGCCGAGCGCGGCAGCGACATCGCCGCCGTCATCACCGAGGCGGCGCCCGCGAACATGGGCGTCGTCCCGCCCGCGCCCGGCTTCAACGCCGCCATCCGCGAGCTCACCGCAAAGCACGGCGCACTCATGATCCTCGACGAGGTCCTCACCGGTTTCCGCGTCGGCCCCGCCGGCTGGTGGGGCCTTGAGCAGGCCGAGGTGAACGCGGCGGGAGACTCGGCTGCGAGCTGGACGCCGGATATCGTCACGTTCGGCAAGGTCGTCGGCGGTGGAATGCCGCTCGCCGCGCTCGGTGGCCCCGCGGCCATCATGGACCTGCTCGCGCCGCTCGGCCCCGTCTACCAGGCCGGCACGCTCTCGGGTAATCCGCTCGCGACCGCCGCCGGCATCGCGACGCTGCGCCTGGCCAACGATGCCGTCTACGCCCACGTCGATCGGGCCGCGGAACGCATCCGCGGCGCGCTCGGCGAAGCCCTGGCCAATGCGGGCGTCCCGTACACGATCAACCACGCGGGCTCGCTGTTCTCCGTCTTTTTCGGCGACGGCCCCGCCGCCGATGGCGTCGAGAACTACGCCGAGGCCAAGTCCCAGGACGTCGCCGCCTACGGCCGGTTCTTCCACGCCATGCTCGACGCCGGCGTCGCCCTGCCGCCGAGTTGTTTCGAGGCCTGGTTCCTGTCCGCCGCCCACGACGAGGCCGCGCTTAGCCACATCGAAGACGCCATCCGCGAGGCCGTCGGGGCGATCTAATGCGGCTCGCGTTCATCTCGCTGCACACCTCCCCGCTCGCCGAGCCGGGGCGGGCTGACGCGGGCGGCATGAACGTCGTCGTCAGCCGCGCCGCCCGCGAACTCGCGCGCCTCGGGCACCACGCCGACCTGTATACGAGGCGCTCCGATCCGGAGACGCCACGCGTCATCGAGGTCGAGGAGCGGCTGCGCCTGATCACGCTCGATGCGGGTGAGCCAACCCCGCTCGCCAAGAGCGAGATGGAGCAGGCAATCGCGCCGTTTTCGGCGGCGCTCGATGAAGCCATCGGCGAGGTAGACCTCATCCACTCGCATCACTGGTTCTCCGGCGTCGCGGCCCTGCCCGTCGCCAGGCGCCTTCGCATCCCGCACGTGCAGTCCTATCACTCCGTCGCCGCCCCCGCGGACGCCGCCTCGCTCGCGCTCGGTGAGCAGTCCGAGTCGCCGGGCCGCATCGCAGGCGAGCGCGCGATCGCCGTCGGCTCCGACCTCGTCGTCGCCGTCTCCCAGGTCGAGGCCGACACGATCATCGAGCGCTACGGCATCGCCCCGGAGCGCGTCCGCATCGCCCGCCCCGGCGTCGGCGTCGAGTTCTTCACGCCGCGCACCTGCCCACCGCCGGAGCATCCCTATCTGCTGTTCGCCGCGCGCCTGCAGCCGCTCAAGGGCGCCGACCTCGCGCTGCAGGCCTTCGCGGGCATCGACGACGCCGAGTTGCGCCTCCTGCTCGCCGGCGATGCCTCCGATGATTTCGGCGATTATCCCGCGACGCTGCGCACGCTCGCCGCGGACCTCGGCATTGCCGATCGCGTCGAGTTCGTCGGCGCCTGCACCCGCGACCGCCTCGCCTGCCTCATGCGGGAGGCGACGCTGTTCCTGCTGCCGAGCTGGTCGGAGACGTTCGGCCTCGTCGCGCTCGAATCGCAGGCGAGCGGCGTGCCCGTCGTCGGCTGGAGCGGCGCCGGCGGCCTGAAGGAGGCCGTCGCCGATACCGGGCTGCTGCTCGATACGCGCGACGTGGCCGTTTGGGCCGAGACGATCAACCGCTTCCTCGCCGATAGAGCCTGGCAGGAGAGGGCGAGCGCCGCCTCGCGTGATTTCGCCTGCGCTCACACGTGGCGCCACACCGCCGACGCCCTGCTCGCCGCCTACCAGGAGGTCCGCAATTGACGTCTAACACCCCACAGCTGACCCCCCTCGCGATGCTGGAAAACGCCCGCTGCGTCATGTTCGCGCATGCGCATCCCGACGACGAATCCCTCGCGACGGGCGCGCTCATCGCCCATCTGGCCGGACGCGGCGTGCGCTGTGTGCTCGTCACGGCCACACGCGGCGAACGCGGCGAGATCCGCCCCGGCATCACCGATGAGCGCCCCCTGATCGAGATCCGCGAAGACGAGCTCGACGCGGCCTGCGCGGCCCTCGGCGTCGCCGATCGCGCCTTCCTCGGCCAGGGATATCGCGACTCGGGCATGCGCTGGCTCGCTCCGGGGCTGGCGGGCCCGGCCGCGGACGCCGACCCGGGATCCTTCACGGCCCGTCCCGCCGCCGACGCGCAGGCGGACCTCGTCGAGCTCATCGACGCCTTTTCCCCCGATGCCCTCGTCAGCTACGACGACGCCGGCACCTACGGCCATCCCGACCACGTCCACCTCCATCATGTCGCGAAGGCAGCCGCCGCGAGCGCCCACGTGCCGTTCATCGAAATCTGCTCCGATACCAACGATCCCAGCTGGGTGGACCTGCCCAAGACCGTAGGCGCGATCCGCGCCGCGCTCGCGAGCTATGCGTCGCAACTGGAAATCGTCGGCGAGACAGCGCCGCGCCCCGGCATCCAGGTCCGTCACGTCGGCGGCCAACTCCAAGACGTCCACGCTGGTGTCGCACTGCGCTGAAAGGCGCGCACGCGAGCGCCGATTCGGGCAAGAATAGGACCATGCAGAATCCAGCCGACTGGTCGCCCATCGTGACCGAGAACCTCATGTTGCGGGCCCCGACGTCCGAGGACAAGCCCTCGATGACGAAGCTGCACTCCGACGCCCAGACCTTCATGTACCACCCGCTGCCGGTGGAGGTGGCGCGCAGCGTCGTCGGCCGCCGCTACGATGACGCCGTCGCGCACTGGCGCGAGCACGGTTTCGGCTTCTGGGTCGCGACCGACCGGCAGGATCCGACGCGCGTCGTTGGCATGTCCGGCGTCCAATTCCGCACCTTCCACGACCGCACGGCCCTCAGCCTCTACTACCGCTTCGAGCCCAGCATCTGGGGCAAGGGGTATGCGACGCAGGCCGCGCGAGCCGCCATCGAGCTCGCGCGCAAGCATCTGCCCGACTACCCGATCGTCGCCCTCACCGTCCCCGCGAACGTGCCCTCGCAGCGCGTCGCCGAGAAGGTCGGCCTCACCCACAATGAGGCCCTCGATACCCCGCAGGAGACGCACGGGCGCAAGTTCACGCACATCTATTTCACGCAGAACTGGTAATGGCCGTCATCGTCTCGGGGCTCGCCGGTCTCGACGACGTTCTGATAAGCGGGGGTCGCCTCTTCGCGCTGTATTGGCCGCGGCTGCTCGCGCTGTTCTTCGCCGGCCAGGCGCTGCGCAATGGCGTGCTGTGGCTTGCGGGTAAGGCGTCGCTCGTCTCGCCGACGCTTGCGGTGACGATCCTGCCGTTTGCGCCGCTCGCCACGCTCGCCTCGCTCGCCCTCATGCTGCGTATCCTCTCGCCCGCGCTGCCGGCCTTCCGCGAGCTCGTCGTCGGCCCGCGCCGCATGCGGTGGCGCTCCAACCTGCAGGCGAGCGCGATGGCGCTCGTGCCCTTCCTCGCCGTCTACGCGTCCAACGGCCTGCTCAAGGCCGACCTCGAGCGCTATCGCTTCGACCAGACGGGCGTCGTCTTCTCCGCGCTCGGCCAGGCCGACTACCTCTCCGACTCCTTTGACCGCATCGCGCTGCCGACGTCGGGCGTCATCGTCGTGATCGTCCTTATCGCGCTCGCCGCCCGCAAGTTCATCGCCATCAAGAAGGTCGCCGACGCGTCCGCCGCATGGGCCGCCGTCTCCGCCTATCTCGAGGCGCTGTGGATGACGGCGCTCGTGTACGTGTTCACCGCGCGCATCGAGGAGATCAAGATGTGGGTGATGAACCGGCAGGTCGTCGACGATATCGCAGCGTGGTGGACCACGCTGCAGGATACCTACAGCCATATCCTCGCGCCGTTCCGGTTCGTCGGCGGCCTCATCTCATCCGCGGGCTCGCTCATCATCGTCCCCGTCGCCTGGCTCGCGATCGGCGCGACGATCTACGGCGCGAAGCTCGCCAAGGGCGACCCGATCCTCACGCACGAGATCGACACGAAGCGCATCCAGCGCATCCCCTCCCCGGTGCGGCGCGCCGCCAAGCATGTCACCTCGCCCGTCGTGACGCCCGTGAAATCGACCTTCGACGCGATCAGCAAGGTCGCCGCCGCGGGCCTCATCCCGATGGCGCTATTCTGCGTCATCTTCACGTTCACCGGCTGGCTGCGTGTCGGCGTCGACTATCTCGCGCGCCTGGCCATTGGGCCGCAGCCGACGTCGCTGCAGTTCGCGCTCGACCCCTATGTCGCGCTTGCCGAAAACCTCGTCTACTTCGTCACGACGATCGTGCTGCTCGCGGCCGGCGTCAACCAGGTGGTGCTCTCCCAGCGCGAGCGCGAGGCCAAGGCCGCCAAGGAAGATGCGGCCAACGCGGAGGCTGCCGAGGCGGCGGCCCAGAGCTAGGGCGCCGCGTCGAACTCGACGTAGTTCGGCGTATCCCAGTACAGGCGCACCTTCGCGGGCTTCACGCCGTCGGGCATCGCGACGCCGATCGTCGAGCGCCATGACCCGCCCCGCGGCTCCGGCGAATCCATGAGCTCACCCGTGAACCGATCGAGGATCGGCCCCTCCTTGCCCGGCACGAGGCACGGATCGCGCGGGATCGGCGGCGGCGCCCCCGGCGCGGGCTTGAGCGCCGCGCGCGGCCGGTAGATGCGGCCCTCGGCGTCGAGCACCTCGAGCGTGCACCCGTCGGCGGTCATCGTCGCGGGCGCCGTGAACTCGAAGCTCACCGCCCACTGCGCGGCACCATCCACCGGGACCTGCCCGTGCAGCTCGCCCTGCTCGGCGACGCTCACGAGGCGCACGCCGATCTCGCGTTCATAGGTCTTGCCGGCGACGCGGTAGCTGGAGCGGTACGTCGCGGAATCACCGTCGACGGGCAGCGCCTCGCTCGGGCGCGCCGACCAGTACGTGTCGGTCAGGCGATACGAGCTCGCGAACACCGCGGCCGCTGCGAGCGGCAGCAGCACGATGAGCGCCAATCCGTTGTTGCGCCACCAGCGGCGCTTGCCGTGGCGCGATGCGCGCGTTTCTTGCTGGGGCGCGGGCGTCTCCTGCTGCGTCATGGCTTCCTGCCTAGGTAGCGCGTCGCCTCAATCTCGACGGGCTTCGCGCCGGCGATGAGTGCTTCTGCCTGCTCGGCCGTGATCTTCAGGTCGATGAGCGCGTACGAGTCGCCGCCTTTGGACGGCGAGGCATAGACCGCGAGCTTGCCGCCCGCGAGCGCCGTCGGCGGCATCTCAATCACGACCGTGCACGTCACCGGCAGGCCGACCTGCGCGCTGCCGCAGTTGTTGATGCGCGGCCCCGGCTGCGAGCCGCCGTACTCCTTGCCGTCGCCGCCCACGTACGAGATCGGCGCGACGATGGGCGCCTCGCCGTTCGTATCGAAGGTGAGGTCGACGAGCGCGAAGACGCCCGGCGTCTTCGCCGTGCGCCCGAACTGGCTGATTTCGGAGGCGACACGGACGTTATCGGCGCTCACGCGGCCGGTGCGAATCTCGACGGGTTGCGCGATCTCGCCCGCGATCGGGAACGGCTCGAGCAGGATGTCTGAGCGCGTTGGCAGATACGAGTTGATGACCGAGCCGACCGCGAACGCGGCGCCGAGGATCGCGGCCGTGACCAGGCCTGCGGTGGAGATGCGTGCCATCGCTACCCCTTTTCCACCGGCAGACGCCCGAGCGTCGAGCCGAGCCGGTAGATCGAGCGGCCATCAAGCGTCGAATTCGCCTTCGCCGCGTCCTTCACGATGATGTCGACGTCGTCGGAGGTGAGCGGCTTCGTCAGCTGCCAGACCACGTCGACCTCGGTTGCGAGGCCCGGCTGGAAGGCGCCCTGGCCGAGCCCATCGATCACGCGATTGACGCTCGGATGCGGCAGCAGCGTCGCGACCTTCGTGCCGTCGTCGCGCGCCTCGAGCATGCCGGAATCCAGCAGGTGCGTCGCGAAGACGCTGTCCTCGATGAGGCGGTCGGTCGTATTCGTCGCGGTCAGGCGCGCGACGATACAGCCGTGCTCGCCGCCGAACACGTGCTCGGGGCACGTTGCGGTGTGTTGGGCGCGCGCGAAGACGAGCGTGAACGGGCCGGCGGTGAAGTCCTTATCGAGTTCGATCAGCGGGAACTCCGATTCTGCCACCTGCGTGGCCTTCGACCAGCCGCCCGTCGCCGCGACGACGCCGATCATGATCAGCATGGCCGCGAGCACGACGTTGCCAGGCTTTAAGAAGTCCTTAAGCAGGCCGTAGAGCCGCGCCAGGCGTTCCGTGCGCGAGGGCGTGTCACTCACGCTTGAATCGTACGACGAAACAGGGCTGGGAAATCGCTTTCCCAGCCCTGTTTAGTTACGCGAGCTTGCGTCGTATCAGCAGTGCGCCTGTGCCGAGCAGGAGCGTCCCGATGATGCCGAGGCCCGTCGCCGCTCCGCCCGTAATCGGCAGCGGCGGTTTGCCGGGACCATCGGTGGGATCGCCTGTCGGCTCAGCGGTCGGCTCACCGGTCGGCTCGCCGGTGGGATCACCCGTCGGATCGCCCGTCGGATCGCCCGTCGGCTCATCGGTCGGCTCTCCCGTCGGCTCCGGATCCGGCGTCGGGCCCGCCACCGCGCATTCCACCCGGGCATCCGCCCAGTTCGCGTGGTCGTTGCCGTTCCCGTCGCCGCCGTTTCCCACGCGCAGCGTCAGCACGTCGATACCAGTGACGTCGACGTCGATCTCGAGCGACTTGCCATGCTTCATGACCTCGCTCGGGCCGAAGATCGACGCGCCATCGCCCTTCACCTCGAAGGTGACCGAGCCGCGCGGCTGCGTGTCATTGACGCCGACGACGGCCTTGAAGCGCTGGCACTGCTTGCCGAGCTCGAAGGACACCTCCGACGGCGCATGCGCACCGAGGCCCTTGTCGTAGACCTTGCCGCCGATCGTGATCGGCGTGCCATCGCCCGCGCCCTGCTCGCCGTTCGACTGATCGCGCTCGACCGGTCCCCAGCCGTTGGACGTCTCGCCGTAGAACGGCAGGTCCGACAGGTAGTTGACGCCGTCGGTGATGCCCTTTTGGACGGTCACCGTCGTGCTCGTGCTCGCGGACCGCTTGGCGCCGTCGACGAGGTAGGTCACGGTGAGCTTCAGCTCGCCGGGCTCGGCACCTTCGGATGCGGTGACGGCCCACTTCTGGGAGGTGCCGTCGGCCTCGCCCTTCGTGACGGTCCAGCCGTCGGGTGCCGTGAGCGTGTGCTCGATGTCGGTGACGGTGCCCGTCTCGTGCAGGTCGATCGTCGTCGTGACATCGAACGCCTTACCGCCCGTGACGTGCTTGGGCGCGTCGATCGCGACATCGGCGCAGGCCGGCATCTCGTCGGATTCGCCGAGATCTTCGATCCGCAGGTTGTCGATCACGAGGTCGGCCTGGGAGCCGCCCGCGATCTTTTCGAATCCGAACCAGTACTGGCCGCAGCCGCCGGCCACGAACTCGTGGCTGAGCACGGCCGTCTCTCGCACCTCGCCGATCGGCTTTTTGGTCACGATCGTGCTCGCGGCCTCGCCGTTCGCGACGCGGTCATAGGCGAGCACCATCTGGTACTTGCCCGCAAAGCCGGACTGGTGGTCCATCGAGATGCGGTACTTGTGGCCGGGCTTGAAGTCGATCGACGACGGGATCGTGCGCAGGATGAGGCCGTTGTTCTCCTCGTGCGCCATGAGCGACCAGTGGCCATCGAGCACGTTGTCGTTGACCTTACCGCCCTTGACGACCTTGCCATCGACAACGCCGTACCAGCCCTTTTGCGAGTAGGGCTCATGCCGCTCGGCGAGCTGGGTGCGCGCGTCGCCGCCCGCGTTGTCCTTGCCGGTGACGAACGGCCAGTAGCCGGTATCGACGTTTTCGAAGTCGTCGAAGAACACGGTCTGTTCCGTCGGCTTCGGGTCCTTGCCGGGCGTGAATTCGACGACGCGGAGGTCATCGACACGCACCTTGGCATCACCCTCGCCAGCCGCGACAGTGAACGTCACCGGGGCGCCCGTCGAGGTGAACGTGACGCGCACCCGCTGGAAGTAGGTATTGCGTTTCTCGTCCGAGGCCGTCGCGTTCAGGGCCGTCGACGCGGTAACAGTCGTCGCCGGAACGCCGTTCGCTACCGCCTGGTAGCCCACCGGCTTGATGCCGTCGCCGGTGGCAGAAACGGTCACCGGGCGCGTCTTGCCGGGCTCGATCTCGACCCACGCCCACGCGTCGTAGGTGCCGGCCGGGAGGTCGAGGCGCTGCGAGAGCGACGCCTTGCCGGTACCGAGCAGCGCCTGGTAGTTATCGCGATCGGACTTTTCGATCTCGACGCTGCCCGCGGTGGTGTACGCCTCGAGCGTGCCGGAGAAGAAGCCCGGGTCGGTGATCGATGCGCCCTGGCCCCAGTTGGGGGCCTTCGCGGCAGGCACGTCGGACGTCGGGTACAGCACGTAGGCGGTGCCCGCGTCGGCATTGATCGTGACCTTGCCGCCGGTGACGGCGACGTCGCCCACCTTGACGCGGCCGGTGTCGGTGAGCTTGAACAGCGTCAGCGAGGACTGGCCCTGCCACGCCTCGGTCAGCTCCCAGGTGCTCGCGCCGCCCTTGGGGTTGTAGTGGTAGAGGCGCTTCGCGCCGTCGGTCCACGGGAGCAGGTAGGCACCCTGGTCGTAGACCGTCGCGCCGTCGTAAGTGAACGTGCGATCCGTCGGGACCGTCTTGCCGTCGATAGACTTCAGCGGCGAGGTCGCGACCGTGCCGTTTTCGAACGTGATCTTCCCGTCGGTCCACGTCATGATGTTGGACTGCTGCAGGAACTTCACCGGGAGGTTGCGCTCCCAGATCATCTGGATG
Source organism: Bowdeniella nasicola (assembly GCF_001907295.1). Taxonomy (GTDB): domain Bacteria; phylum Actinomycetota; class Actinomycetes; order Actinomycetales; family Actinomycetaceae; genus Bowdeniella; species Bowdeniella nasicola. Next base: position 11,150 of record NZ_MQVR01000013.1, on the reverse strand, counting down.
AATGGCTTGTGGTTCACGTGGCCCGCCCAGCCCTCAAACTCGTACACGTTGGAGTTCGACAGGATCGGGTGCGGGTTGAAGGTGTCGCGGTAGGAGTTCTCCACGAAGCGGATGAGCTGGGAGTTCAGACCCTTGTTGTTCTGGCCGCCGTAATTCTCGTCGTTCGACCAGTGCGACCACGTCGAAATATCGGGGAACTTATCCGACCATTCGCTCGAGATAACCCAGCCCTGCTTCTGCAGTTCTGCTCCGAGACGCTGGCCTTCCCAGCCGTTCGGGTAATAGACGTCGATGTAGAGCCAGTTGAGGTTTTCCGGTGCCTCGTTGCGGAAATCCTGGAAGCGCTTCAGGACGTTCTTCGTGCCGAGGTCCTTCGGGCCGTCGATGTAGTAGGCCTGGTTCATCCAGCCCCACGCCTTTTGCGGCGGCATGCGAAGCAGGTCCTCGGAGAACGCGTGCGCCTCGGAATAGGACTCCGTGACGTTCACGTGCACGCCGATGTTAGCGTTCCAGCGGGCCGCCTCGTCGGCGAGCGTCTTGAGGTCATCCAGGCCGCCAGCGCGCTCGTTGTAGTGGCCAGCGTAATCCGGGTGGGCGGCGTCGTGGCCCTCGGCCTGGTAGCCCTTGAGCATCACCTGCTGGCCGAGGTTATCGGTCTCGAGCGCCACGCGCTTCGTGTCATCGAGCGTGCGCAGGAACGGGTGCGTCGCCTGCGAGACGATGTTGAACGGGATGCGCGTGATGACCTTGTTCTTGACCTCGTCCTGGCCGTTGGTGGCCGGACGCAGGTCGCGCGTCGCGATGGCGCTGTCCTGCCAGTCGACGGCGCCGTCTTTGTTCGCGTCGGCGACGATCTTCACCTGCGCGTAGGGGGCCTCTTCGGGGCCGATGCCGAGGTCAGCCGTCGTGCCGCGGTGGACCCACGGGCCGGGGCTGATGGTGCCAACGGGGGCGTCGCCGATCGTCGTGACGTTCGCGATCCAGCGGGCGTTGGAGCCGTGGCGCGGGCCCGCGGACGTGTTGTCCGAGACGGCGTTCGACATGAGGCCGGCCGCGAGCGCCTGATCGTTGATGGCCGCCATATAGCCGGTGGCGGTGCCTTCCTTGGCCTTCGCGACATCGAGCGTCGTATCGGCGGCCTTGGTGCGGTCGACGCCGAGCGTGCTGACGGTGATCGAGCCTGCGGCCGCGCCCGTCACGGAGACGAGGTCGAGGTTTGGGATCACGATGCGGTGGACCTTCGAGCCCGGGTCCTTCACCTCGGGAATCGAGTAGGTCAGGACGCCGTCGGCCAGTGAGACCTTGACCGACAAGTCGACACCGAGCGCGGCGATCGACAGCGGGTAGGTGGCCTCGGAGCCGGAGGCGGTGACGTCGCCGACGGTGACGTCATAAGGCTTTTCGTCGATCGTCACCTGCGTGAGCGCATCGCCGTACTTGCCGGCGAGCTGTGCGTCGCCGACGCGGTAGTCGACGACCTGCGGGAACTTCGGATGCAGGCGCACGGAAAGGTCGCCGCTCGTGAGCTCGATGGCGCCGTCCGGCACGACGATCTCGGGGCCGGTGCCCGGCTCGCCCGGTTCTTCGTCGGTGACCGTGAATGCGTTGAATTCGGCCAAGGTCGCTACCTTCTCGGGGGTGTTGTTGCCGCCCCAGGACGCGTTGTAGACGACCTTGACGCAGCGCGCGGACACGGCTTCGAAGTCGATGACGACGTCCTCCTTCGGATTCACCGTCGCCGCGACCGAGCCCTTCGCCACCTCGGTGAAGTCCGCCTGGCATTCGGCGTCCGTCGAGGTCTGCACGGAGTACTCCGCGACGCGCCCCGACCCGTTGGACGACTGGCGCGGGGTGAGGGCGATGCGGCCGATCTCGACCGGCTCATCCCCCAGCCGCACGGTGAGGTGATGCGGCAGCGGATCGACGCCGCCGGCCCACTTCGTGTGCCAGTAGGTGTCCTTGTTGCCATCGAGCACGAGTTCGGGAGCACCGTTGGGAAGCTCAGCTTGCTTCTCCACGGAGCTCGCGTTGACGACGCTCATCTGGCCTTGGGCGATCGGGGTGTAGACGGGTTCTGCGGTGGCGGGAGCGAGGGGACTGGCCGGTAATCCGGCACCCACGAGGACTCCGACCGCGAGAACGCCGATGGCTTTGGCAAATCTCATGAACGGCTCTGTTCTTCGTTGTGACATGGGGTCTGCCGAGAGGTCAGACTTCTGACAGCCTAACCAGGCTCTGATCGAACCTGCAACGTTATGAGCGATTTTCGCCACATTTCCCGCGCATGTTGCGCACGGCGGGCTCAACGACGAGGGTGGAGCCGATTTTCGTCGGGAATCAAACACAATCGATCACTGGTGTGGTGTCTCACCTTGTGAACTCACCCGTGCGGGGCGATGCCTCCGCCGGTCGTGCCCGGGAACAGTGGACCGGCCAGTACGGATTCATCCTCGCCGCCATCGGCTCGGCCGTCGGGCTGGGTAACATTTGGCGATTCCCCGGCGTCGCCTATTCCAACGGCGGCGGCGCGTTCCTCATCCCCTACCTCGTCGCACTGCTGACCGCGGGTATCCCGATCCTGCTGCTGGATTACTCCCTTGGCCATCGCTTCCGCGGCAGTGCTCCGACGGTCTTCCGTCGCCTCGGCAAGGGATTCGAAGCGCTCGGCTGGCTGCAGGTTGTGATCTCGTTCGTCATCACGACGTATTACGCCGTCATCCTCGCGTGGGCCGTGCGCTACCTGTTCTTCTCCGTCAACGAAGCCTGGGGCGATGACACGCTGAGCTTCTTCGTCGGCGACTTCTTGAAGGTCGACTCCCCCGGCATCAACGCCGAGATCGTCCCCGGGATTTTCTGGCCGCTCATCGGGCTGTGTGCCGAACGCGGGCATCGTCATGGCGCTCGGCATCGCCGGCGGCCTGGAGCGCGTGAACAAGCTGTTCATGCCGCTTCACGAAGACGGCGCCTCTAGCGGCGTCGCCACGAAGCAAGGAGCTACACGATGACCACGACTGCTCTTGTACCGTGTGGGGCGGGCTCGCGGCCTCGGTCGCGTACCTGGTCTCGCACCCGGTCGAAGCGACGGTTGAAGATTAAAAAGCTTGCGCAGTGGCATCTGTATGCCACCAGGTATTCCATGTACCGGCCCGTTGCCCCTTGCCAGAACAGTGAATCGAGCCAGCATGACCACGTCAACTTCTCCCTCCCGCCGCACCGTCGTCGCCGGCGCCGCGTGGGCCGTCCCTGCCATCGCATACGCATCGCAGGCACCCGCCCTTGCGGTTTCCGGCGAGTGCCTCAACATCCCGGCCATCAACCGCTGGAGACTCAGCGATCAGGACGTCAACGAAAAACCGTTCCGGTTTATCAACAACGGCCGGACGATGGAAGCCATCATCGACTGGGCATGGTGGTTCGGTAACAACCGTCCCGCATTCGGTTACGGCTGGGCTAGTACGCAACTGACCGTCGAACCCGGCAACCGCTACACGATCGACCTTGGGCTTCAGACCTGCAAGGGTTACAACTGGCCCGGCCCGGGTTCGCCCGAAACGTGCGAGACAAACCCGACCACACTCGAGGTGCTGTGGACGCCCACGGGTGGAGCAGCACAGACCCTGTTCCGCGGGGCAACTCAACAAATCGACGGTTTCCCGCTCTACGAGCCGCACGAGAACTGCGTCGGCCAGTACCCCAATCGCCCGAAGCGTTGGCGCGCGTTCAAGAACGAAACCGTGACATTCGAGGTCCCGTGCGGCGCATCTCGGCGTGGCACACTCGAGTTGAAGTTCACAACTTATCCGCATCAGCGTATTACCTCGCCCGGTGACCCGCGGCGAGTGTCAAAAACGCAGTTCAGCAACCAGAACAACGATGACTGGCGAGTGACGCCGACGATCGTCTCCTGCGAGCGCATCGCCAACTGTAAGTAGCGGCTAGCTCTCGAGGAACTCCCGGATCGCCGGGAGTTCCCGGCGTGCCTGCGCGAGCCCGAGCTTATGCGCGGCCCACAGCTTGTCGAGGTTCCGCTCCCCGTTCGTGATCGGCATCGTCTCGGGAGCGAAGACGTAGGCCTGGCCGGCCTTTTCTAGCTCGAAGATGTGCTCGCGCGCGTCGTTGTAGCGCACGTGCCGATCCGCTAGGGCCTCATAGACGGCCGGATAGCGTCGGTAGTGCTGGCGAATATAGCGAGAGAACCGCTGCGGACCTTTGACGTAGGAGCGCGGCTGGGTCAGCACGATGACGAACTTGGAAAACCCGTCGGCCTCGGCCTTGTCGATCGCGATGCCGCCAGCGCCCCCGAGGGCGCCGTCGACGTAAACCTCGCCGTCGAGGGTCACGGGCGGCATGAGGATCGGCATCGTCGAGGAGGCTTGGACGCGTGTCATGAGATCGCGGATGTCGCCAATATCGCGCTTGGACCACCACGTTTGTTCGCCGCTGTGGGCGTTGAAACCGCCGATGCGGAAGTCGGCGGGATTCGCCATGAACGTGTCGAAATCGAACGGGAACGCTTCGCCCGGCAGTGCAGAGACCTGGTAGATGTAGTGCGAGTTGAACAACCCCTGGCCGCGCAGGAAGGTGCGCCAATCCCCCAGGTGCGGGTCGGCGGCGATCTCGACGAAGGCCTGTCGCGCTCGCTCGGGCGATTTGGCGATGTAGTTACACGTCATCGAGCTGCCGGCGGAGATGCCGGCGACCCAGCGAAAATCGATGCCGGCTTCGATGAGGGCCACCGCCATCGCCGACGTGTAGGCCCCCCGCATGCCGCCGCCTTCGAAGATGAGGGCGGTGTCGGTAATTGGTTCAGTCATCGGCACTGAGCCTAGTCCGGCGCCCGGGCCCGCCGCACGTCGAACCGCATGGTGTGCCGAGCGGCGCAAGCAGTGCGAGCGGCTGCGGCGTGGCGGTCCCGCTAGGGCAGTTCGCGGCGGCGGAAGACCTCGATGGCTGCGTAGGCGATGACGGCGGCACTCAGCAGGCTCGTGGTGATGGGGAGCCACAGCTCGGCCCCAGAGACGGATTCAGTGGCGATGCGCCCGGGCAGGGCCAGGATGCCGGCGGGGCTGTAGCGCGCGGCCGGCGGCCAGATGGCAAGGAGTTGCAAGACGAAGAATGCGCCAATGCCGATACCGGCGGCGCCGATCTGGCTGGAGAGCGCGGCCGAAGCGAGCCACGTGATCGCAAGTAGCAGTGCCGCGGCGACGCCCCACACCGCGGTGGCGGCCACGAGGCGCGCTGGGTCGCCGTCGTCGAAAAGCAGGGCGGTCATGCCCGCGGCAACAAGGGAGCCGAGCAGGCTCGTCGCGAGCGTGATGACAAGGCCGACGACCATCGTCGCGGTGACGTAGGCGGCGCGCGAGACGCCGCGCGTGAGGAGGAATTGCGCGGTGCCACGCGCGACGTTGCCCGCGATCGCGCCGCCAGCGATGACGATGAGAGCGATAAGGACGATCTGGGTGAGGTTCTTTGTCCACTGGGTGGTGGCGTCGGTCGCGGTGGGCTCGGGGATGAGCTCTCTTAGGGCGGAATCGCCGAGGCTGGAGAGGATCGCGGGCAGGTAGTAGGCGGCGATGGGGCTTAAGAACGCGAAGATGGCGATGAGGACGACGATGACGACGAGGCGTGCGCCGCGCCGCCACGCGAGCCACTCGGTGGCGATCATGGTGCGCAGGCCGCTCATGGTGGTGGGGGCACTCATGCTGCACCGCCGCGCGTGAGCTCGACGTAGACGTCCTGCAGGCTCGCGCCCACCGCGCCCGCAGAGACAATGTCCGCACCTTGGGCTGCGAGCGCGTCACGGATCGCGCCCTCGCTTTCCGGTCCCGGCAGGCGGAGGCGGACCTCGTATTCGCCGGTGGCGGATCCGCGGGCGAGGACGTCGGCGATGGGCCCTTCGGCGATCATCGCGCCGTTGTGGATCATGCCGACGTGGGTGCACACCCGTTCGACGTCGGCCAGCAGGTGGGAGGAAAACAGCACCGTCGTCTTGCCGCGCAGCGAGGCGAGCAGGGCGAGGACGTCGGCGCGGCCGAGCGGATCAAGGGCCGAGGTCGGCTCGTCGAGGATGAGGAGCTCGGGTGCGGAGATGAGCGCCGTCGCGATGCCGAGCCGCTGGGTCATGCCGCGAGAGAATCCGCCGACGCGGCCGCGCACTCGCGCAAGTCCTGCGGTCGATAGCAGTGCGGGGATGCGCGCGTCAGTCACGTCCCTCGGCGTGCCGGAGATGTCGCCCGCGAGGCGCAGCGCCTCGGGTGCGGTGAGCCACGGGTAGAGGCCGGGGACATCGGGCAGATAGGACACGCCGCGCACGGCAGGGGCGGGCAGCGTACCACGCTCGATACCGAGGACGGTGATCGTGCCGCTCGTAGCGGCGGCCAGGGAGAGCGCGATGCGCAGCGTCGTCGTCTTGCCGGCACCGTTGGAGCCGATGAAACCGTAGATCGCGCCGCGCGGTACGGACATATTTAGGCCGTCGAGCGCGGTGTGCTCGCCGTAGCGTTTTGTCAGGCCTGTGGCCGACAGAGCGAGATCGCTCATCTCGTATCGTCCGTTTCGGGATAGAGGAGGTCGCTGAGAGTCTCGCCAGCTCGTTGGTCCTCGGGCGGCGCTTCACTGTGCCGCGTGCGTTCGCGGATGACGATGATGAGGAAAATCGTCGGGCCAACGATGCCCACCAGCAGGATGACGAGGAGCCAGGCAAACTTGTTGCCCGGCAGGAGCGCGGCGTCGGTGTGCAGCCAGATGATCGCAGCGGTAACGGCGAGGACCGCCTGCACGATGACGAGGATCGCGAGGAGTTCGAGTGGGATGACGACGTCGATCATGAGCGCAGCTGGGTATCGAGTTCGCTGAGGGCCGCCTTGACGACGCCGACCGTGACGCCACCGCCGACGACGGGGTAGGCGAGGATCGAGGCGAGGACCGTCAGCGAGGGTTTGTCGGGGCGGGCTGCGGAACGCGCGGCAGCCAGCACGAGGCCCGTTGCCATGGTTTGGGCCCCCGTCGCGAGTGCCGATGCCGCCACGTTGGCGCCCGGGTCGTCCTTGCCGCTGAGCTGCGCGAGGCCAGCCGCGCCGACGGACAGGGCGATCGGGGCCGCGAGCGCCGCCGCGGGTGAGGCGAAGGACCGCGGCCGGAATGCGCTATTCCAGCCCTTCGGCAGCTTCCTTGCGCGAACGCCCACGACGCCCGCGGCGACGATGGTGGTCGCGGCTCCCACGAGGGGCGCGAGTGCCAGCGCTCGGCGCACTCGGGCAGGGACATAAGGGTCGAGGTCGGGCAGCGAGTCATCGGGGCGGATGAGGCCGAGCCTGACCGCGAGCGCACCGAGGTTGAGGTCCCACCCGAGACCGATCGTTCGGCGGACGAACAGCTGGGGGTTTTCTGGATCGAATTGTTTCAGCGCGGTGGTCGTCGTCGTCATGTCACTGTCCTAGGATCGCGGTCATTGCGGTAGAAAGTTCCCGCCAGGCATCGGTCAGGTTCGCCAGCTGGCGCCGACCGCCGGCGGTGAGTTCGTAGTATTTGCGCGGCGGCCCTACCGGGGATTCCTGCCAACGGGTGGCAACGAATCCCGCTCCTCGCAGCCGCGTGAGCAGTGGGTACAGCGTCCCCGAGGAGACTCGCAGGCCGCCGTTGGTCGCGAGGCGCTCCAGGAGTTCGCCGCCGTAGCTCGGGGCGCGCTCCAGTTCGGCAAGAACGGCAAGCTCGAGTACGCCTTTGCGCAGCTGGGAGTCCTTGGCCTTCATCTCGCTACCTCGCTTACCGAGTATCTATGTTTTACATAGTAGCAGGCGCAGGACTAGCTAGAGTTCGCAAACCTCACTATCCACAGGCCGAGAGCCCATCGCCGCGCGAGCGCTTACCCTCGGGTTATGGCTGATAGCACTGCGAACCTCATCATCGGCGAGGACGGGCTCGCGCGCCCGGCGTGGGCGGCAGGCGATCCTCTCCTGCGTGAGTACTACGACACCGAGTGGGGCATGCCCGTGACCGACGAGTCCGGTGTCTTCGAACGGCTCAGCCTCGAAGCGTTTCAGTCGGGGCTGTCGTGGCGGCTCATTTTTGCGCGCCGGGAGGCCTTCCGCGAACTTTTTGCGGGCTTCGATCCGCAGGCCGTTGCGATGTTCAACGAGGACGATGTCGAACGGCTCGTGGCCGATGCCCGCATCATCCGAAACCGCAGCAAGATCGAAGCGACTGTCGCCAATGCGCGCGCCACGCTGGAGCTTCGAGCAACCGGCAGTCTGTCGGATCTCGTATGGAGCTACCGGCCGGCACGCACTCCTGCTCCGCGCAGCGCAGCCGAGGTGCCGAGTTCGTCACCCGAGTCCGTAGCGCTAGCAAAGGAGTTGAAGCGGCACGGATTTCGGTTCGTGGGCCCAACGACGATCTTCGCGCTGATGGAAGCTATCGGTATCGTCGATACCCATCTAGTTGGCTCGCACCGACGAGGTGCCTCCGAGCTGTGGAATCCCGACGGCACCCAGCGCCTCAAGCCCGCTGCGGCGGGAGCGTAAACTCGCACTCATGAACTGCGCGCGACGATGTGGCCCACTGATCCTCGCGGTGGCGGTCCTGCTCGGCGCGTGCAGCTCCTCGGAGCCACCGGAGCCTATCGTTCGTGGTCCACTGCCGGGCGCCGATGCCGATCGCGAGGCACTCGACCGCGTCCGCAGCGACAATCTTGGCCAGTCCTCCCCCGATGCCGCCGAATCTGCCCCCGCGACGAACGCGCCAAAGCCGATCACCGACCTCACGAGCGAGGAGCGTCGAGCATTCTTACTGCTCGAGGCCAAGGGCGAACCGCAGGAGCCAAGCTGCACGCCAAAGGACGTCATCTTCCGCTACCAGTTCAACGATGCGGCCGCGGGCCACCGCTACGCCCTCATCGAGGTCGAGAACATCAGCGCCCAGGATTGCGGTCTGGGTTTCTTTCCCGGAATGGGCGTGGCCTCCACCGACGGCGAGCCCATGTCGCCGCGGCTCGAGGTGAGCGATCGCGCCATGAGTAATGAGCCCGTCACGCCACGTGCGATCGTCCTATCTCCCGGTGGTAAGGCATTTACCGAGATCGAGTGGACCGGCGAACTAGCAGAAAATTGGCAGCCGCACCTAGGCGCGTTCGCGATCCAACTCGCCCCGGGAGACGACGTCGCAATGTACGAGCCACCCGAGCCGATCATCGATCTCGGCAACGGCACAACTTTGCGGTTCACTGCTTGGCAACAGTAGGGTGGAAGCACGCTACGGAAGGACCCGTGATGGCTCGCGCACTGCTCGTTGTTGATGTTCAGCCGACCTTTTGCGAGGACGGCGCCCTGGGCGTTACCGGCGGCAATGCCGTCGCCCAACGAATCGCCGACTTCGTCGCATCTCATCGCGACGACTACGCCCTGATCGCTACCTCGCAGGACTGGCACATCGACCCGGGCGAGCATTTCTCTGACAATCCGGACTTCGTTGACACCTGGCCACCGCACGGCGTGGCCGGAACCGCCGAGGCCGAACTGCACCCCGCGCTCGCGGACTTAAACGCAGGCATCGCTGTCAAAAAGGGTCAATACTCCGCGGCGTACTCGGCATTTGAAGGTGTCACCGAGGACGGCACGAGCCTCGCGGAGGTCTTGAAGGACGCGGGAATTGAGGCCGTCGATGTCGTCGGCATCGCCGAGTCTCACTGCGTGTGCGCCTCAGCGCTCGACGCCCGCAAGGAGGGCTGGACGGTGCGCTGCTTTAGCGACCTTACCGTCCCAGTCTCCGAGGAGCTGGGCGCGGCCGCGCGGCAGACCATGACCGATGCTGGCGTCGAGCTTGCGGACTCCTCAGACCTGGGCATGGCGGGATACTCCTAAATGATCTCGCTTGATCGGGCACGCGACCTTTGCGCTGCGGGCATCCCGTGGACGCCGCGTAGCGGGGATCAATTCATGATTCCGGACCGCGATCTCGATAACGAGGTTTTCGTTATCTCGGAGATGACGATCGAAGCTGAGAATCTTCCGACGGGCCAGATCGTGAAGTTCAACGGCACGACCGAGTGGGCGCTCGACTCGATCTCGACCGATGACGTCCTGTGGTTGCCGCGAGAAGACCAACTACGCGAATTCCTCGGCGAGAATTTCACTCGACTAGAAGACGCCGCGATCCACGCCGCGTCCGGTGATGGCACCAAGGAATCCCTGAACGTCTGGGCGACCGACCGAATTGGTGTCGGCGTAGCGCTTTGCTTGGATGTAGACGTTCTGAACACCCAATGGGTCCTGGGGAATGATCCCGTCAATACCTCCATCACCGGAGCGCCCGGTATGAACCATGCGGCGTTCTTTTCCGCCATAACCCATGGCTGTCAGGAGATCGAGAACCGCCTTCTCAAAGAACTCGGGTGTCGAGTCCTGCAGCCGGGCAAGTAATTCCGTCGCTACGACATCGTTGATCTTTTCAACATTGTCCTGAATAGTCTCCATTGGATCCTGGTCGTCAGAAACACTCGCGGAACTATCACGGACTTCGTCTCGCGATGCACGACGTTCTTCGAGTTTCGCCTGGTACGCGTCCCACATGGGTAAGCCAGCAAGATCCGCTTCACGGAAGGGCCCGTCACCCCACTTGGCAGCGAGCTGACGACCCACCTCGGTGATTCGATAGAGCCCTCGAGCCGGACGTTCCACTGCCCCCGCAGTTGCGAGCGATGTGATGGCCCAACCGATCCGGTTCAAGCTTCTCGACTGCCCGCTGGGAAGTCGCTCGGCCCGTTTTTCGGGTGTTAGACCTGCGTAATTGCTGACCAAGGAATTGAGTTCCTGGCGCACCCGCGTCTCACCATCGAGGAGAACTTGGAGCACCATCGGTCGGAAATCATCGGAGGTGGGCATGTCGGAAGTGTGTGAAGCCATGTCGCTATTATCGCCGCTCCCCACAAAAGCGAAGCGTGTCGAAGTCCAGTATCGAAAACGCGTTACATCGAAATTGATGCTAGATCGGTTTCGGTTGTCGTCGATAGTGTGGACTCACAGCTAGCAGAGGGGAGCCGGCCGTGGCTTTGACGTTTGGTGGCTCTTCACAATCGAGGGTGTAGTCGGGGTTTGAATCCGCCGGCCTCGAGGAGGCTGCGGGCGATGTAGTGGCTCAGGTTCCGGAAGCCCAGG
>NZ_MQVR01000129.1 GCF_001907295.1 Bowdeniella nasicola | reverse complement strand
GCAGTGGGGTTACCGTCCTTGTCGGTGAACTTCGGAGCATCGATCTTCACATCGCTGCCCGGCTTACCCGAACCATCCTCGTAAACAGGCTCAAAGTGATCGTTCGCGTTCGGAACCTTCGGGTTGCTGTCGTCTCCGTCCGGGATGCCGTCACCGTCATCATCCGGATCCGTGACGTCAGGCTCACCGTCACCATCGGTGTCCAGCTTGAATTTCGCTTCCGTCTTATCGATGCTGCCATCAGGGTAAGTCACCGTGACAGGAACATCGAACTCCTCAACGGTGTCCTTGTTTAGCTTCGACTTATCCGGGAACGTAACCGTGATCTCACCAGTGAAGACATCAAAGTTGTAGACATAACCCTCAGGAGCCGTGAAGCCATCACCAATAGAGAACTTCGCATCCTCAGGAACCTCTACGCCCTTACCATCCTTATCAGTAAAGGACGGAGCAGACTTAGTCTCCTCACCAGGAACAACCAACTTACCCTCATAAGCAGGCTCAACGGTAGCTGCGGTAGTGTCAGCAACCTTGAACGTTGCATTAGCACGGGCAACAATACGCCCCTGGGTCTTCGGCTGGCCGTCGTCACCCTTCACCGGATCACCGTTCTCGTCGAGAACTGGAACCTGCAGATCCGCGTTACGCATCACGACTGGGAACTTAAGCGTCTTGCCGGCTTGAGCAGCAGTCGGCGTGAAGGTCACGACACCGGTCTTCTCATCCACAGAAACCTGGTCTTCAGTGACGCCCTCAGGCAGCTTACCGAGCTCGAACTTCGCATTTTCAGGCTCGGTTTCCTTAGGCTCGGAAGCTGGGTTGTCGAACTTCGGGTTAGAGGTAGTCTCTTCGTCGACCTTGGCATCGACCGGGTCGTAGTCGAGGTAGTAAGTCGAGACGGCGAAGGCGTCCATTGCCAGAACAATGTCGTTCGCCGGAATCGGGTTACCGCTAGTAGCCTTCAGGCGAGCGATGAACATGTCTCCAGTCTGGGCGTTTGCCGGAACCTCGAGCTCACAGCTCGGGATCCTGGTGGCGGAGTCAGCCTTAGCGGTTTCACACGTCTTGACGGCCTTGCCGTTCTTGTCTACCCATTCGATGTAGTAGCTCAGGTCACCAGAGATCGGAAGGCCTGCAGTATCGGTCTGGACCTTATCTCCGATCGTGGCCCAGTTGTTAGTCGTGTTCTTATCGACCACATCAAATTTCAGAGCCTGCGGAGCAAGCGCGATGTTCCAACCGGTATAGCCGTCAGTGGTGTTGCCGATGAACGCGCCGTCGCCACCGAAGTAGTGCGCGCCAGCACCAGCGTTCAAATCAGTACCGAAGCCCGGGCCAGCCCACTGGCCAAGAGCCCAAGGACACAGCGCACCGATATTGTCAGGGAGCGGCTTGCCGTCCTTGCCGAGAATGCTGACGTAGCTCCAATGCATATTGACGTGCTTGGAATCCAAGGCACCGTTAGTCCAACGTCCCTCACCGTAGGACCCTGCAAGCTTGCCGGCCTTGTCTGCGGGAACAATTCCACGGTTGTTGTGGGAGTTGCCGTAGATGCCCTTCCACCGCAGCTCGAACTTACCATCAGCACCGGTGGTGGTGGTCAGGGTTTCTGCGACCCAGCCTTCTGGATCCGCTGCCACCTGCTCATTGATCCACTTCTGCAGACCAGCCTCATCAACAAGGGTCCAGTCCTTACCACGCAACGTCTTGCCCCCGAAGTTATTCTTCACGTGCGCCTCGATCTTCTTCACGGCGTCGTCGGTGAGGTAGGAGCCAACAACCTTCAGACCCGCGGCAGGAATGTCCTTGCCACCAAAGGCGTTCACGGTGTTGTGGTTCAGAGCACCCTGCAGAACGTCAAGGTTCCAGAAAGCTCGGCCCGCGTAGACGCCCTCGTTACCACCAGATCCGCTACTTTCCGCCCATTTATTCTCTGGGAGGTGCTGTGGCAGTTTATCCTTCTGGGCATACTGGATGGTCATCTTCGAGACCTTGTTGCCACGCCATACGCCATCGCCCTGGGTGGTCGGCGTCGTGGTTGCGCCGATGCCCGGGAAGATACCTGCTGCCGGTTGGTGCACCAGACGGTACTTATCCGTCATGTCTTCCGGAAGCTCCGTCCACACGCGAATCTTCTCGCGCTTCTGATCCCGCTTACCCCGGCCGTCACCAGTGGTCAGACCGACAGATGCATCCGCATCAAAGAAACGGGTCACACCGAGAGCATCGGTATACGGCCCCATCTTGATAGTGAAGTTACCGTTTGCATCACTCTCGGTGTAGTACACCGGAGAAGAGTGCTGGGTGTATTCACCCTCGTACCACTGGGCGTAGACCTTGACACCCTTCAGCGCCTTACCAGAGGCCTGAACGTTACCAAAACCAACCTTGGCCTCCACGATTTCCTTCACGGAACCGGAGATAGTGCTCTTCTGGTCTGCCTTGCCCGGTGAGTAGATGGCCTGACTAGAGTCAGCCTGCGAATCAGAGTTTGCAGCCGGCGCCTGAGCCAGCTGGTCGACAGCAGTCTGCGCCATCTGCGCAGCGGCAGCCTGATCCACGCCACTCGGAAGGAAGCTCGGCGCCAGAGTCGTAGCCAGTGCTAGCGCCAGGGCAGCCGACCCAACACGCACGGGCCGGCATTGCAGCAGCCTGGGCGATTCTTTCTTAGCCATGAAATGAAAATCCTCTCGTTATTTCCCGAAAGTAGAGCGAAAGCTAGCGCGGAACCTGACCCACTACATCGCCCGCCGGCCTCCTCGAGGCCGGCGGATTCAAACCCCGACTACACCCTCGATTGTGAAGAGCCACTTTTACTATATAATTGCCGCGGCTCAAGTCAAGCTGGAGGGGGAAGCGTTGACCTAAAACCAGTCTATGGTGCAGCCGTGAATACGTCATATATGCTCCGTTTTGTTGACTCAGTAAATCCCAAGTCCTTGGGGCTGATTTAAGAACATCGTTGTTAGCGCGTTTTTGCATGATACATCAGCCCGATTAAGGGCCCTTCGGACTTGAGCGTGGGTTAGGTGCGTAGGCCTCCGCCGATCAGCAGCATTCTGAGGCGGTAGTTGGTGGGGTTGCGGAACCCTCTG
>NZ_MQVR01000128.1 GCF_001907295.1 Bowdeniella nasicola | reverse complement strand
CGGGTCGTGGCTTTTCTTCGGTGACACCGTAGTCATTATCGGTGAAACTCCTTCTAGATCAGAGCCTCACACACAAACTTCCTGACACCCTCCATCGTCAGGCTGGGCCCACGGTTTCAACTACGCGGGCGAGGCCCTAATCTACTGCCACACACCAGCACGCTGGTTGTACCTCCCCGACGACTATCTCGGCGATGGCGGGCGCACGTCGATCGTCGGTCGCGCGCTTACGAGCCTCACTCCATTCCTCAAGCGCTGGGACCAGAAGGCCGCGCGGCGACATCGCGCATATGTCGGGAATTCCACGGTCGTCCGGGAGCGGATCGCGAGAGTCTACGGCAAGCGCGACGTTGGCCTGATCTTCCCTCCTCACTCGGTTGATACTTCGGGTGAGCTCGAGGAGATACCCGGCGTTACAGGAGTGATCGAGCCCGACTACCTTTTGGTTGTCTCTCGTCTCATGCCGTACAAGAACGTCGATAAAGTCATTAAGGCCGCCCAACTGGCTGACCGTGACCTCCTCATCATTGGGCACGGGCCAGAACGCGACAATCTCCGCGCCCTCGGAGGTCCCCGTACTTTCTTCGCCCAGGACCTTTCCGAAGCTCAACTGCGGTGGGGGTACGCAAATAGCGGAACACTGGCCACCGTCTCGCATGAAGATTTCGGAATCACTCCGCTCGAAGCGGCCGCATGGGGAAAGCCGACGATCGCGCTACGCGCGGGCGGTTTCCTGGACTCGATCAATGAGGGCGTGACCGGAACCTACGTGGACTCCACCGACCCGAGCGCCATCGCCGCAGCCATCACAGAAACCTATGCGCGCGATTGGGGCGAGGACGTGATCAAGGCGCATGCGGAAACATTCTCGGAGGAGCGGTTCGCAGACCAGATCGGTGCGGCCCTTGGGCAACTGGCGCAGGAGAGGCAGCTATCGTGAAACAGGTGCTCCAGGACCAGGCTAGACGCGTGATCGCAGCGGGCCTCAGTCCCATTCGAAGTCGCAGCACTCACTGGGTTCTGTGGACCAGCCCGAAGATGCGTGGTGGCAACTATCTGTATCAATGGCTTCGGGTTTGGCGGCAACGCGAGGAAGGTGTCACCGCGTGGGTGCTGCACCAACCCGGGATGGACGTCTGGCTGGAGATGTTCCCCCGGTTGCGGGAGCTCACGATTGAGCGCAGCGACGTCGGAACGTTCTATCACCGGTTCTATGATGATGGCCAGCTCTATCGTTCATTTGGTGACCAGCGACTTATGCAGTTCATCCGGGAGTATCTGCTGTCATCCGATTCCTTCGCTGCGCTCATCGCACACAAGAAGGAAACACTCGCCGTCTACGAAACCCCACTGGCCGTCCTCAACATTCGTCGCGGTGACTACTACTCAGTGCCCGAGTTTTACCGTGATTACGGTATGAATATTCGAAAGTACGTTCTAGCTGCCCTAGAGCAAATGGGACACGTGAAGAGTCTCCATATCGTGTCAGACGGCATCGAGTGGTGTCGCGAGACCGTCCCGCAGTGGGTACCCGATCTAACGCTGGGGTACGAAGAGCAGGGCCCGAAGATCTTTGGAGATCTCGCGACGTTGGCAGCAGCGCAGCGTTTGATCCTGACCAACTCGACGTTTTCCTATTGGGGTGGATATCTGAGCGAGGTCGTTGCAGCGGACGCAGGCGTCGCCAGCTCGATTTGGGCTCCTTCCTTCCACGTCCGCGGTATGAACGGCGGACGTTCCTGGCACTTAGCGCCGAGCTGGTGCGTAGTTGACAACGCCCAATGGGAACAGTTGCCGCCTGAAGATGAAAAGGGACGAGATGAACCCCAGTAGTTCGGACGTACTCCGCGCCGCGCGACAGGCAAAACACGCGCTGTTCCTCAAGTCCCGAGACGTCAAGGCAAGGCGTCAGGCGCTGTCAGCTAGAGCCTCATTTGCGCGTACCGGGGTCATGCGCACCATCCGCGAGTCGGTTACCCTCCCCAGACATATCCCGTCAGGACCGGAGATCTGGGGAATCGCGATGGTAAAAAACGAGGTCGACATCATCGAGGACGTGCTGCGGCATAACATCGATCAAGGTCTGGACGCGGTCCTCATATTGGATAACGGGTCCTCAGATGGCACGCGAGAACTCTTGGGCAAGCTCAGTGGAGAACTCCCGATCTACGTCGGAGATGACCCGATTGTGGCCTACGAACAGTCGGCAAAAATGACATTCTTAGCCGATACTGCCGCACAGCATCGCGCTGAATGGATCGTCCCATTCGATGCGGATGAGTTCTGGTTCGGGGTTGGAGGTTCTCTCAATGAGACACTCAAGGCATCGACATGCAGGGTAGAACGTGCGTGGATCTATAACGTGTTCCCGCAAAGCGATGGTCTCGAATGGCAGTTTGATCCCACCCGCCACTTCGACCCGAAGGTTGCTTTCCGGCCGCAGCGAGGAGCGGTCCTCCACGTCGGTAACCACTCTGTCAGTCGAACGGGTGCCATCGGTGACCAGCTCCGTATCCTCCATAAGCCATGGCGCTCGAAGGAACAGTTTTTCCAGAAAATCCGCCAGGGGGCCAAGGCGCTTGAAGAAAGCGGCCTGCCTGAGGACAAGGGCTACCACTGGCGGCATGTCGGAGCAAAGGACGACAGTGCGCAAAATGGGATATGGGAGGACCTGTTGAGTGGCAAGGTCACGCCTGATATCGCCTGGTACCCGCGCGGAACAGTGCGGCCATTCCCTAAAACAGTTCCTCCTCGGTGGGACGATGTGCTGTCGCAGGAAGAGGGGGAATAGCGAGTGAACGTCCTACTTGTTCTTCCAGGGGGCAGGGGATGGGGTCCTATCCAACGTCTCGCAGAGCTTGCTGCAACGGCATTTGAGGGACAGCTGATACAGGTCGACGCTGAGGAATTACCGGGACGCCGCGGAAAGCTCCGGTTGCTCGCGCCGGCGCCGATGCGATCAGGGAACGGGGAACTTCTCGTAATCGCGCCGATTCCGGAGCATCTCAACGTGGTGCTTCAACCGGGACTCCGAGGACGCTATCGTCGGACGATCGGTTGGGTTATCGACAGTTTCTGGCAAGTTGAGTCCCTCATAGTGGTGTAGCGGGGTGGTCGTGCTGGACAGCAGGGCGGTCACCGCGTGATCCTCGAGTTCATCTTCTACAACTCACT
>NZ_MQVR01000127.1 GCF_001907295.1 Bowdeniella nasicola | reverse complement strand
AGTGAGTTGTAGAAGATGAACTCGAGGATCACGCGGTGACCGCCCTGCTGTCCAGCACGACCACCCCGCTACACCACTATGAGGGACTCAACTGTGTTTTGACCTTCCTCAATGGCGTTGATCGTGCCGGCGACGTCGTAGTCGAGGCGATACTTTTGGATGCCACTTACGCGGTCGTTGGAGCCGTCGGGGGCGCCGATGGAGAACTTGGTTTTGCCGTTCGTCTCGCTCTCGCGCCAGATCGATGCCGGCGCACCCGACGGCGAGATCACTCGCTCCCCGCTCACCTCGTAGACACGGATCTTGTCCGGATCCGGGTCATAGCCCATTGCAGTGACGAGTGTCCGGTAGAACCCCAGTCCCTTTCGGGTGCCGAAGTTCCAATCAAAGGTCTCGGTGATGTGCGCCTTCCCGGAGGCATCGAGCGTGATGTCGACCTTGAGGTTCTTGATCGAATCCTTGCTGGTGTCAGCACTCGCCGGCAGGGCGGCAAGGGGAATTAGAACCAGCAGCGCGGTGGCCAGGGTCATAACGGTTCGGATGAGCTGGTGCCCCAGGCGAGTCATGGTCAGCATTGTTCCCTATCGAGACGAATACGGCGCCATCGAGGCCATGACATGTCGCTCAATCATACGAAGCACCAGAGCGATCGGCGAGAGCGATGCCGCGCCAATCCCAGAAATCTTCGGCATACTTCCACGAGCAACCATGCGAGAACCGATGCGAGAAAACAGGGTGAGGACCGCGGCAGCAGGCCGGATAAATAGTGCAGCCCCCAGTCGCGGTCCGACCCGGTGACACGACTTCGGTCGGTCCGCGGAATCGAAACGCGTCTGCCAACGGAGAAACCAAGCTGACGTTACTCGCGAGCTGGTTGCGTATTGCTGCGAGGTCAGTTCGCCTATCGGCGGCAACCCAACGGCGGATCGCCTCGGGGGTGTGGGTAAGCGCATCGTTCTGCGTTGTCGTCATGACGCCACAGCATGCGCTAAGTACGGGATTTGATCGCCTTTACCAACCGCGCATGAGCAGCAAAGCTGGCTCGCATCCTCATTGGTGAATGGAAGCTCACAATCACGTGGGTGTCGTACTCGCCATAGTAGAACATGTGCGTCGCGGTAAACCCGAGGCCACCTGCGGGGCTCGGGTAACCGCGCATCCAGGGCGCGAGCCCGGAAAACTTCAGTCGCACCATTCCGGCTCCGTAGTGAATGCCGGGATAGAACCGGTGGCGTGGCTCGCCGAGATAGTCGAGCCAGACCGTATCGCACAGCGCCCCCGTATGAAGTGCGCGCTGGAAGCGCACCAAATCGGCGGCGTTTGAGACTCCCCCGATCCCGCTGGTCCACGTGAGATTCGGCAGCAGCATTTTCGATACGTCCCCGCTGGAGCGATCAAGATAGATCGGGGCGAGCGAGGTCGCAAGGTTCTCCCGCACCGCTCCTGTAGCACCGACCCAGCTCGCGGTATCGGCCATACTGGCGGGCTCGAAAATCCGCGTAGCAAGGAGATTGCTGTAGGCATCCCCGGCGCTGTCTTCCGCAATCCGAATGAGAAGCAGGTAGGCCGTATCGGTATATCGGAACCGCTCCCCTGGCCGGGCGAGGGGTGGCAGGGCGGCGACCTCTTCGAGGAGCTCGCGAGTCGTCCACTGCCGCTCATGGTTGGATCGAATATTAGCCAAGGAGCAGGCCGTGTCAAGGCCTCGCGGCGGGAAAAACACGTCCGGCAGACCAGCAGTGTGGGTCAGCAGGTGCTCGATAGTGATATCGCGTCCCGCAACCACGCCTCGCGCGACGGGCAGGTATTCCACCACGTCGCTCGGCAGCACCTGTCCGATCGGGGTCGCAGGGCTGACGTCGCCCCGCCCGAAAAGTTGCGCCGTGAGGGTCGCGATGAAGACTTTATCGATACTCGCAATCCAGAACGGTTGCGTGGGGTCACCGACCGACAACGAAAGCTGCGGGCCTGCAACGTGGACGAGGGGTGGGGTGGGAACTGTTCGAGTGGCCTGTTTTGTCAGGCGCTCGATGAGCGAGTCGACCGCCGTCACTGCATTCATGGGCACCATTGTGCCCTACGAAAACAAGGTTCAAACCAAAAGGTTTGAACCTTGTTTTACGACGTGGGCCCGGAGGGACTCGAACCCCCGACCAACTGGGTGTAAACCAGCTACTCTAACCAACTGAGCTACAGGCCCGGCCCGGCATTGCTGCCGGCTCGGATGGATACTTTACACTCCGCGGGCGCGC
Organism: Bowdeniella nasicola; assembly: GCF_001907295.1. Taxonomy (GTDB): domain Bacteria; phylum Actinomycetota; class Actinomycetes; order Actinomycetales; family Actinomycetaceae; genus Bowdeniella; species Bowdeniella nasicola. The sequence goes on along the minus strand of NZ_MQVR01000127.1, from coordinate 1,045 downwards.
ACGACCAATCGCATAGCGAGCCAGTCTTTTGCGCCGTCAACACTCGCTGATGCATGCATTCCTGCGTTGGTGGCAGCGTCTTCCACATCGGCTGCTTGGACCTGTCCAGGGCGGCCGGCCTTCGGGCTGAGCACCCAGATATCTCCACCGTCATCGAGATTAGCTGCCGCGTCGGTTAGCAGGTCCGTCAGATCATCAGCGTCGCCGTCATCCGAACGCCACCAGATGATGGCGGCATCGGTGGTTTCGGCGAAGTCTTCGTCAGCAAGCTCTTCACCCGTGACCCTCTCTATGGATTCGCGGAGCGCCATATCGACGTCCTCGTCGTAGTAGAACTCCTGTACAACCTGACCGGGGGTGAATCCGAACTTATGCGCTGCCTCAGAATCAGTGCGGGATGGCACTGCCGTACTCCTATCGCTTTCGAGGCTCGCAGCGGACTTAGCGTTGAGCATGCCCCTACAGTAGACGAGAGTCGGTGGTATTCGCCACGGTGATTTGCCAAACATGACAAAAGTCCCGTATCTGGTCGACAATGGGAGATGAATCCGGTCGGCGCGCGCAGCCGCGCGATCGACGAACCACGAAGTGAAAGCGAGGTTCTCCGTGCCCCAACGTGATGAGTCCCAGCCCCTCATTAATGGGCTACTTAGCCAAATCGGAGACATCGATACCGAGGAAACCGACGAATGGCTCGATTCGCTCGATGCTCTTATCGATGATCGGGGTGGACCACGGGCACGGTACGTGCTGCTCTCGATGCTGAAGCGTGCCCGAGAGCGCAACGTGACGATCCCGTCATCGCTCACCACCCCCTACGTCAATACGATCGGCGTCCACGAAGAGCCTTACTTCCCCGGCGACGAAGCCATGGAGCGCACCTACCGGCGCTGGCTTCGGTGGAATGCTGCGGTCATGGTGACGCGCGCGCAGCGCGAAGGCGTCGGCGTGGGGGTCAAGTCCCTTGTAGTGGTGTAACGGCGTTTTCCTCTCGTTTGGGGTTTTAGCTTGCTAGTGCGGGCGTGTCGGTATCGGTCATGGTCGT
>NZ_MQVR01000126.1 GCF_001907295.1 Bowdeniella nasicola | reverse complement strand
GGAACCGGCCGTCACAGGTCCACCACGGGCTGGCGGACCCGACCGTCCCCAACTTTCCCGAGCCCGAATTCCTGCCAACTACTTGACGCGGGACAACATGGTGCGAATTTTCTTGTGGGACCTCGATGGAACGATGATCGATTCCGGACCGACGATTATCGGCTCGATCCGCGAAGCGCTCGCTGAATGCGGCCTGCCGGATGTCCCGGCAGAGCGGGCGCGCGGCTGCGTCGGTCCCCCGCTGATCGACGGGCTGCCCCGGTTTTGCGATGTTCCGCTGGACCGCCTCGATGAGATCATCGCCGCCTACCGCACGATCTACGCGACGCAGATGACGAGCGCACCCCTGTATCCCGAGATCCCCGACACCCTCGCCAAGGCTGCCGAGCTAGGGATCATCAACGCGGTCGCGACGGCCAAGCCCGAGACAGCCGCGCGCACGATCCTTGCCGCCCACGACCTGACCGACGCCTTCACTTTCATCACCGGCGCCGATCCCGAACGCGGCATCAACCACAAGGAACAGGTCATCGAGCTGTGCCTTGAGCGGCTGTCCGAGGCAGGGTATGCCGGCGATCCGCTCATGATCGGCGACCGCAGCTATGACATGGAAGGCGCCCGCGCCTGCAACATCGACGCCGTCTTCGCCCGGAGGGGCTATGGCGAGGCGAGCGAGGCCGGTGACTTCCCCGCGATCGACTCCCCCACCCAGTTGCTCGACGCGCCGTACGCGGCGACAAGCCCGACCCGCGCCTAGACTGGAAGCCATGGGACGGTTCAAGCGCGTGGCGAAGGCCCTCGGTCGAGCAGGCAGCTCGGCCGCCCGTACCTCCTCGCGTGCGATGCGTTCGGTGCGGCGACGCCCGGCTAATCCGCCGATGTCGACGTCCTCGACGCCGCTCGTTCCCAATACCCCGACGGCCGCTCCCCCGCCGCGCGCTCCCGATACGGCGCCGCGCCGCTACCGGGCGACGACGGCCGGGCGCGTGACTGTGCGCCGCATGCCCGAGCGTGCGATCTCGGCGCGTGACCAGTCCCAGGTGCCGCGCTGGCTCGCGAAATACGGGCTCGGCGCGTGGTACCTCATCGGGATCACGCTCGTCATCGTCGGGATCGTGTTCGCCACCGCGAAGATCGAACTCGTCTTTATCGCCGTCTTCCTCGCACTCGTGGCGACGTCGGTGCTGTGGCCGATCGTCACGCTGCTCTCGCGCATCATGCCCCGCGCCCTTGCTACCGCCCTGTCCTTAATCGGGTCCTTCGGCGTCTTTGGCGGCCTGCTGTTTTATGTCGGCTACTCGGTTTCGGGCGAGTGGAATGACCTCGCCGCGAAGTTCTCCGACGGTATCGATACGATCATCGACTTCCTCGAAAAGGGACCGCTGCCGTGGCATGTCTCCCGCCAGGAACTCACCGATGCGGTGAAGGACCTCGTCGCCAAGGGCACGAAGTACGTCCAAGACAACGCGGGCGACCTCGCGAGCCAGGTGTTGTCGAACGCGGGCACCGTCGCGATCATCTTCACGATCCTCGCGCTCGCACTGTTCATCACGATCTTCTTCCTCGCCTCGGGCGACAAGATGTGGCTGTGGTTCTTGAACCGGCTGCCAGCCCGCAAGCGCGAGAACACGCACCGCGCCGCCGCGGCCGGCTGGCTCACCTTCTCCGGCTACGCGCGCGGCACGATGATCATCGCGCTGTCCGATGGCGTCTTCGCGTTCATCCTGCTGTGGGCGCTCGGCATCCCGCTGGCCGCGCCGCTCGCGGTCCTCGTGATGATCGGTGCGTTCATCCCGCTCGTCGGTGCCCCGGCCGCGATGGTGATCGCGATGGTCGTCGCGCTGGCCGCCGACGGCTTCGTCAAGGCCGCGATCGTCGGTATCGGGATCGCGCTCATCGGCCAGTTCGAAGGCCACGTCCTGCAGCCGCTCGTCATGGGCAAGCAGGTTGCGCTCCATCCCGTCGTCGTTGCCGTTGGTGTCGCGGCCGGCACGTTCGCGTTCGGCCTGCTCGGCGCCATTATCGCGATCCCGATCATCTCGGTCATTTGGGCGGTCTATAAGACGCTGAACGAGCCCGATCCCCCGCTGCGGCGCCTGCCGAGCGTCGATGAGGACGAGCTCATCGAGGACTAGGTGTACTGATCGGGGACGTTGATCAATCGTGAGAAAGGCGGCTGGTTGCCGCAGGCCGTGTGCGGGCGGTGCTGATTGTAGTAGTGCAGCCAACCGTCGAGCTCGCCGCGTCGTTCGGCCTCGGAGGTGTAGCAGCGGGCGTAGGCCCAGCCGTCGGCCAGGGTGCGGTGGAAGCGCTCGATCTTGCCGTTGGTCTGGGGCAGATACGGCCTGGTTCGCTTGTGCTTGATGTCGAGCTCGGCGCAGGTGTCTCGCCACAGGTGTGACCGGTAGGCACCGCCGTTGTCGGACAGAACCCGCTCGACCGTGACCCCACGAGCGTTGAACCACTCGACAGCCCTCACCAGGACCGCAGTGGCGGTGATCGCGGTTTCGTCGTCGTGGATCTCAGCGTAGGCGACACGGGAATGGTCATCGATCACCGTGTGAACATAGGCCTTTCCCATCAGGGGGTCGTGGTGCTTGTTCTTCGGCTCGTCTGGTGTGGCGGTCCGGTTCTTGTCGCCCTGCCGTCGTCCGACGTAACGCCAGCCTCCACCGTCGGGGATGTTTCCGAGCTTCTTCACGTCGACGTGGAGCATCGCGCCGGGGTGGTCGTGTTCGTAGCGGCGGATGGGTTCGCCGGTGGCACGGTCGACGTGGGTCAGTCGGTTGAGGTGGCAGGACGAGAGGATGCGGTGGACGGTGGAGGGGGCGATCCCGAGTCGTGGTGCGAGTTGCACTGGCCGTTCGCGGAGTCGCATGCGCAGGCTGATGCAGCGCTTGACGACCTTCGGGTGGGTCTTGTTCGGGCTGTGGTGTGGTCGTGAGGACCGGTCGTGCATGGACTCGCCGGCGTGGTAGCGGTCGGCCCAGCGCTTCGCGGTGGGCCAGGAGACCTGGAAGCGAGCGGCGACCTCGCTGATCGGCCATCCTTCCTCGACGACGAGTTGGGCTACCTTCAGGCGGTGGCGAGGGGTCAGTGCAGAATTTGGGTGGGACATGGACGTCCTCCAAGGTGTGATGGGCGGCCACCTCACACAGTGGCCGCCCATCACAGGCTCCTCGCCGTTGTCCCGCGTCATGCTTTCTGGCAGACCGGTTATGAGGGCATGATCGGCGTCTGAGAGCAGGAGGGCCTGACCATGGGACGACCACCGGTGTTCAGTCCGGAGACCAAGACCAGGATCGTGCTGAGCGTGCTGGCCGGCGAGGTCACCGTCGCTGAAGCGG
>NZ_MQVR01000125.1 GCF_001907295.1 Bowdeniella nasicola | reverse complement strand
AGGGTTCCGCAACCCCACCAACTACCGCCTCAGAATGCTGCTGATCGGCGGAGGCCTACGCACCTAACCCACGCTCAAGTCCGAAGGGCCCCATTATTCGATGGTCGGATAGTTCGCTAACAATTGTCGTTCTATAGGTGGACAGTGCCTTTAATCTCTTACTGATATTTTCGGTGTAGCGCGATGGAGCGCCAATCACTAGAACAATCTAGGAGACACCATGTCATACGCCAAATTAGGGGGGGCGGGACTGGCTGCGCTAGCCTTGTTTCTCGGATCAACCGTGCCCGCCGCGGCATCGGGTGACCACGCGAGTCGAGATGAAATCCTCGCTGGACTCACCGCAGCGGTGCACAAGCTAGAAGAACCAACGGCGATGCGGTCCGTGGGCCCGGCGTCTACGCGCGCTTTCCGGCTCCGTGACTCCCTTGACTGCATCAGCGTTGACGAGCAGTATTTCTGCCCGTTCCAAGGTTGGTACAGCGAGCCCCTGAACATCCAGGATCGGCTGCGGGAAGCCGACAACGATGAAGGGGATCTTGGTTTCGGAGAGCTGGTCGAACAGCTCGAAACCCTTCCTGTTGCAGAACAAAAGGCCGCATTAGTAGAGGAGTTGAACGACGCCAAAGGCTCTGCTGGCAAGGTGCTGCTGGACGGAGCGGCCCTGGAGGGAATCGGAAGTCTCGAGCGCCTATCTGGTGCATTCCCTGAGATTTCTCCGGCAGAAATCCCGCGGCCCGGAACTGACGGAGGATCCTCGGGGCGTATCTTGGTCTCGTCGACTTCCGCAGGCAAGCAGGAGCGGAGCTACTGGTGCGGACCGGCATCAGCGGCCTTCATGGCGCGGCACGATCCGGCCGTAGGCGGCAAAGTCAGCAGCTCTCAGTCTGCCTGGGCAGGTTACCTTGGTACAACCAAGGCTGGAACCAGCATCTACAACATCAAGACCCAGGTCAATAAGCGCCTGACCGGCTGGAAGAGCCGAGTCAATGGCTACGTCGTCAAGAGTGTCAAGGGGTGGTCTGATGGGACATGGCGGGCTCGCTTTAAGGACACGATCGTCAAAAAACGTGCGCCAATCGTCCTACATCCCAAACTGAGTTCTAAAGTTTCGGACTATGTTCCTGCCGGAACCTCCACTGGTGGACACTTTAATGTGGGTGTTGGTTACGCCATGAACGGGGGACAGATGAAAGCATGGATTTTCGAGCCCTATAGTTTTGGCGGCAAACTGAAGACGAAACTCGTTTGGGACCGTATCTCGATGGTCAAGAAGGCACACGATGCGCATCCGCAGAAGAACATTGCGTTCTAATTGGGGAGGAGTCCGCTTGGCTGGGGCAGCAGTTTTCGCTGTTGCTCTAGCTGGGTGTGTCACCAACCCTACAGCCACGGACCTGGAACCTAGCGCCGTTACTACGGAGAAACCACAAGCTAGTGTACCTACTACAACTTCTACGGAGCGAAGCGTAGCGCGCACAATAATCCACGAAGGCGAGAAGCGGATTGTGAGCTCCGTGGAGCTCAACCGACTAGAAAACTCAGACTATGATGCATCGCAAATGTACGGCAATTATAAGGTGGTGTGGGAGTCGGGGGAGGGCAACGGAGTCATCGTTCGGCGCGTAAGCGACGATGCCGTGGTTCTGAAGCTAAAGGACCCGGGGGCCAAGAGATACCTTGCCAAAGCGCTCGTGCTGAACGATGCTGTTTATGTGGTGGACTCTCCTAACTATGATGAACTCGAAGAGGCACCTTCTCGCCTATTTCGGTACGATCTCAAAAGCAAAACTCGTGAGGAAATAGCTCCGCCGCCTGGCGAGTCCTGGACTAAATGGGGATCGTTGCTCACCGAGGCGCATGGCTCAATCTGGTGGCTGGTTGACCGTCGTGGGCAAGATGAGGAAAAGAATACCTCATGTCTTGTAAAGATCGATGATACTGAATCAGCACTGTGGTATTGTCCGAAAAGCAAAAATCTCTCCTTTATCAAAAATTCTGATAACGGGGTAAGTGTTCTAACTCTTCCGGAAGATCAGTCTGAGGATTCATGCAGTGAGCAATTCGAGATTTCGATCGATGGCGAGAATATTCGCCGGATCGGCAGTGGGGACCCGTGCATGTCATATACGGGATTCAGCATTGCGGGTTGGGACGTGTGGCATGAACTGTCAAAGGATGAGCCCGGGTATCTTGCGGAGAGTGTAATTTACGCAGATGGACCGAATGGCGAGCGACTGCAGTTCGATCTAGCTGTTTCGAACTCTTTGACGAGTTGTCGTGGTGCCGTATTTTGGTTAACAAGGGCGGAGGAATCAGAGACCGAGAAAAGGGGAGATCACCTAATCAGATGGGTTCCGGGCGAGAAGAATACTACTGTCATAGCGGTTAGTGAGCCTAGTGCCGCAGCAGGTGGCCTGAAATGTGCTAATGGTTACCTTACTTGGGGTAAAATTGTCACCGATCGGGATCCTCCGCTTGAGATCAATTACTACATTGACCTCAACTAGTTGTGGTGTCCAGGGAAGTTGGTCAGTCGTGTGATTGGCGGGTGTTCGTGTCCCGCTTCATGTAGTTAGCAGGATTGCCTTGGGCTGAAATGTCTGGGTGGTCGTCTCGAACTTGGAGGCGTCCGGCTGCCAGACCCGGCTCGGACCTGTCGGCTCGGTGGCGAACGCGGCGTTGTCGCCGCGGGTACCTCCCGTGAGGCATCGACACCGGCACGCCCATCCTGAACCCCGGGGAGGCTGCCATTCTCGCGTTCGGCGCTGTCAAGAAGCAGCCGTGGGTGCACGACGATGGGATCGCGATCCGCGATGTTGCGACGCTCGCGCTGAGCTTCGATCACCGGCTGGTCGATGGCGAGCTGGGCTCGCGTGTCCTTGCGGAGGTCGCGGCGCTGCTGGAGAACCCGGCACGTGCGTTTATCCGGCCCTTCGGACTTGAGCGTGGGTTAGGTGCGTAGGCCTCCGCCGATCAGCAGCATTCTGAGGCGGTAGTTGGTGGGGTTGCGGAACCCTCTGGCGACGCGGCGGGCGAGTTCGATCAAGCCGTTGATGGCTCTTCTGACTTGAGTGTGGGTTAGAGGTTCAGGCCGCCGCCGACCAGGAGCATTCTGAGGCGATAGTTCTCGGGGCTGCGGAAGCCTCTGGCTACGCGCCGTGCGAGTTCGATCACGCCGTTGATCGCTTCGGTGCCACCGTTGTTAGCGCCGTCAGTGGTGAAGTAGCCGAGGAACGGTTCTCGCCACCGCTTGAGCGTGCGGCCCAGTCTGGCGATTTCTGGGCTCTTCCGGTTCTAGAGTGCGTTGACCCGGGCTGATAGCTGCCCGGAGTGGAGCAAGCAGCGCAGCACGTAGTGGCCGAAGTTCCTAAACCC
>NZ_MQVR01000124.1 GCF_001907295.1 Bowdeniella nasicola | reverse complement strand
GCAGTTCGAGGAACACTACTACACTGAAACCAGTCGGCCAGTGGTGGCTGACGTACCGCTATGAACTCTCCACCAAACTCGGGGCGATCCAGAGATGAGCAATGAATGACAACGATGAGAGCGCGCAGCGACTAGATGTGAGCGTTGGAAGCTACATCAGCAAGCTTCAATCAGCGTTCCTCGGCGACAGCCCAGATGCCCGCGCGACTCTTGCGCAACTACGGCAGGCGGTTGATGAAGAGCCCGGGCAGAATCCACGCGCCTGGGAGCGCGTGATGGAGGTGCTTCCTGAGAACTACATCGGCCACGGAGATGACCCAAACGATGGAGAGTGGGCAACGCACCTAGCGCTGACCTTCTACGCCGTCCACCAGCAGGGCAACGCCAAACCGATGCATGTGCAGAAGGTAAGCCTCGGATCCGCCGCCGGCACGCTGATGCGCGGCCGTCAGCCCTCGACAAAGTCCCGGTACGACGCAGTTCTCTTGGCGTCCACGCTGCGGCAGCAGCGCTATCATCTGCGCAGCCTCATCGGTCTCTTCAAAGCCGATGCCATCGGGCTCGACTACGGCCGTTTCGCAAACGACCTCTTCTTGCTACAGAAGGACAAGTACCGGTCCAGAATCATTAGGAGCTGGGGTCGAGACTTCCATCGAGCCTTCAGCCGCACTCGACACGACGAAGCTGAATTAGAAGCCTCTTCCGTCAACTCTTAACAAGACCCGAACGTTAGCCTCCACCCCACAATCTTCAAAGGAGAAAACCATGGCCACGTACCTCGACTTCCACGTTCTACTCACCCTTCCCCCCAACAACATCAACCGCGGAGAAGACGGCGCTCCCAAGACCGCATTCTTTGGGGGTGTGCAGCGTCAGCGCGTCTCATCCCAAGCTCTGAAGGCCGCGCAGCGCAAGGCGTTTCAGGAGCACCTCGATACCCAAGACCTCGGTGTCCGAACGAAACGTATCGTCGAGCTCGTCGCCGATGAAATCCTGCGACAGGACTCGGACGTCAGCGAGGAAACCGCCCAGAAGTGGGCGGAGGATGCCTTCAACAAGGCTGGTATCAAGGTCGCGCGACCGAAGCCAAAAAAGGGCGAGGATCCCTCTCCCGCTGTTTCGGGTGCCCTAGTATTCCTGGGCCGTCATCAGATCGAGCGACTAGCTGCAGTCCTACTTGAGAAGCAGGGTGAGGCGCTGACGAAGAAGGAGGCGCAAGCGGCCATCGATCAGGAGCACTCCATCGATCTGGCACTCTTTGGCCGGATGATTGCTGACGACGCTGCGCTCAACGTCGATGCAGCCTGTCAGTACGCGCACGCAATCGGAGTCCATGAGGCAATGCCGGACTTTGACTACTACACCGCGATTGATGACGAGCAGCAGCGCGAGGAGATCGCGGGCGCGGGCATGATCGGCACGATCGAAATGATGTCGTCCACGATGTATCGCTACGCCACGATCAACATCGACCAGCTCAAAAAGAACCTGGGTGATGACGAGGCGGTCAAGCGCGCGGTTGAAGCCTTCACGACGACGTTCATTGAATCCCTGCCGACCGGCAAGCAGAATACCTTCGCTGCCCTGACGCTCCCGGACCTAGTCTCGGTCATGGTGCGCGACAGGCGTCCGGTTTCTCTGGTCAACGCCTTCGAGAATCCGGTAACTGGTGTATCGCGCCGTCAAACTGCCGTGAAGCGACTCGCGGAGGAGGCTCAGGCAGTCGAGCAAGCGTTCGGCTCGCGCCCGACGTCCGCCTGGGTTGTCACCACGCCCACGTTTGCCGATGCTGCGGTGCCGCTTGGAAAGGCCGTCACGACGGCCGAATTGGTCGCACTCGCAGGCGACGCTGCTTTCGAGGCAGCGCAGGAAGTGGAAGCTGTGTAGCCATGCCAACCCTTCTTTTGCGACTCAAAGGTCCCCAGCAGTCATGGGGAACTGACTCGCGTTTCCGATCCCGCCAAACTGGGATTGTGCCTAGCAAGTCCGGAGTACTAGGACTCTTGGCCGCTGCTCAAGGGCGCCCTCGCGAAGCAGATCTATCGGATCTCGTCGGGCTCAGCTTTGCTGTCCGCGTAGATCAGCCCGGATCGCTCATGGTCGACTATCACACAGCTCGAGCGCCCGGTGCGAAAAACCCTAACCTCTCGCATCGTCATTACCGAGCCGATGCCGCATTCATGGCGGCAGTATCAGGCCCGTCGGATCTCATCCAAGGGTTATCAGAAGCCATCGACAACCCGGCGTTCCCACTTTTCCTGGGACGACGCTCGTGCCCCGTGCCCTGGGATCTCAACGCAGGAGTGTTCGAAGACGAAACCGGAGCCGACCTCTTAAGAGATCTCGGACGTGTTCCATGGCTTGCCGCTGAGTGGTACCGCCGAAAAGCGCCCACGGAGGTTCGCCTCCCGATCTATCGAGATGCACACCGTGGAGAGCAAGGCGATACCACCGCCGACGTTCCCCTGAGTTTCGACCCTCGGCATCGGCGATACGCCACCCGCCACGTCGTAGTGGACCAGCCGGTGGTGGTGGACAACGAACTGGGTCAAGCCCCTCGCGACCCGTTCTTCGATGACGTTAAGGAGGCGTGATGTTTCTTTCGAGAATCCACCTCAACCCGCACCGCCGTAAGACTCGAGCGGCGCTAGCCAACCCTCAGATAATGCACGCAATGGTAGCGAGCAGTCTTCCGCCCGGAATGGAATCGAGCGATAAGGGGCGGCTTCTGTGGCGCGTCGATAGGGACGGGCATGACGTTCGGCTCTATATCGTCTCGCCGTACAAGCCAGGACTGGAGCACATCGTCGAGCAGGCAGGGTGGGAATCGGACCCAGGCCAGACCACCGACTACACCCGATTTCTTAACCACCTGGCAATCGGGCGCGAATTCGACTTTCGGGTCACGCTGAATCCAGTGATTCAGCAGTGGGTAGCGGGGAGTCGAGGAAGCCGTATTCCCATTTGTGGTCCCAAAAACCAGCTTTCATGGCTGCAACAGCGAACCGAGCAGTGGGGTTTCCGAATCGTCGACTATGACGCCCCGGAGGACACCATCGAGGAAGGATCTCGAACACGCCGGAATCACGTGGCAGTAAGGATTCTCGAGGAAGATAACCGTTCCTTCGAAAAACGCGATCACGGTAACCGACGGCGAGTGACACAACGGCACGTGACCTTCCTCGGTCAGCTTACAGTTACTGACGTCGCCCTGCTTCGACGGGCACTGACTCATGGAATGGGGAGAGGCAAGGCATACGGTTGTGGTCTGATGTCACTGGCGCAGGTTCGGTAGGCACACGCCATGAAACGCATGCCACCGATTCCCGTTCAGGCACTGCCACGAGTCGAGGACCGGATCACCTTCCTTTATCTCGACCAGTGCGTGGTGCACCGGGATAAGGGCGCAATCACTGCGAGAAATTCCGAAGGAACGACCTATATCCCGGCAGCGACGCTGACTGTGCTGATGTTGGGGCCCGGGTCTACCGTCAGTCATCATGCGATGTCGCTGCTCGCGGAG
>NZ_MQVR01000123.1 GCF_001907295.1 Bowdeniella nasicola | reverse complement strand
CGACCATGACCGATACCGACACGCCCGCACTAGCAAGCTAAAACCCCAAACGAGAGGAAAACGCCGTTACACCACTACAAGGGACTTGACCGGCGTCTTCTTCGTTGGCGGAATCGCGGCCCTCATCGCGCGTGCTCGACACGTCGGGAGAGACCAGGCTTACCAGTCGGGCACGCCAGGGGTCATTCAGCCGCTAGGAGCCCCCGTCGGGCCGGCTGCCAAGACACCGGTGGCGGTGCGCTTCACCCCGCCCGAGCGGATCACTCCGGCCGAGGCCGTCATCTTGATGGACAAACGGAAATCGACGAAATCTCTTGGCATCATCCTGGTCGATCTCGCCGTCCGCGGCTATCTCAAGGTGTCCGAGGTGCAGTGGAGTTCGTTCCGGTCGAAAAAACCAACAGACTGGACCCTGACGCTGCTGCCGAATCAGACGCAGGTCACCGAAACCTACGATTACCGGATGCTCGCGGGACTGAATTTCTTCGCCGACAGTGTGGGCAGCGACGCGATCGAGGGACCGCAAGTCCAGATCTCCAAGCTCCGCAGGCACTTCCAATCCGCGGCGAAAAAGATCGATGATGACCTCACGACGACAATCGACCGTAAGGGGCTGTTCAAAAAGCCACTGAAGACGAAGCAGACCGGCTGCTTCGTCGCTGCCTCATGCGCGGTGCCTATCATCTTGTTCTTGTTTGCGGCGCTGCCGGTGACGGCCTACATCTTCATGCCGATCATCGCCGTCGCGACTCTGATTATGCTCATCGCGACCCTCGGCCGGTTCTTGCGTCCCAAGCTCGGGCGCAGCGCCCTCGGGCACGCCCTGTTTAAGCAGGCGGAAGGGTTCAAGGAGTACCTGAAAACGGCCGAGGCGCAGCAGATCATCCACGAGTCGCGTCAGGCGGAATTTGCCCGCTACCTGCCGTGGGCGATGGCCTTCGGCATCGAAGACCGCTGGGCGGTCGTCATGGACCAACTTGCACGCAGCGGCAACGCGACCGGCGACACCTCCTGGTACGTCGGACGCAACATCCACTCGTTTAGCTCGATGAGTGACTCGGTCTCGCAGTTCTCCTCGAGCGCGGGTTCCTCGCTGTCTTACCAGCCGTCCACGTCCGGTTCCTCCGGCGGCTCGGGAAGCTCGGGCGGCGGCGGTTCCAGCGGTGGCGGCGGTGGTGGCGGCAGCGCAGGCGGCCGATAATGCGTCAATTCCTTGCCCTGCTCGCCGCGGGCGTGGCTCTCCTGTTGGGGTTGCCGCTGCCTGCGAGCGCGAGCGTCACGGATGACTCGATCAAGAAACTCGACGTCGAGATCACCCTCGATGAGTCGGGCACGGCGCACGTTAAGGAGCGGTTCGAGTGGAACTTCGCCGACGGGCAGGGCCACGGGTTCTATCGCACGATCACGAAAGCCCAGGCCTATGATCCCGAACCGAATAATTACCGCGTCTATGAGGTGAGCAACGAGCAGGTCACCTCCCCAAGTGGCGCTCCCGCATAGATCTGGCGAGAGTCCGATAGCGGCGGCGTGCTGAAGCTATCGATCGGCGCTCCCGATGGTTCCGATGATCGGGTCAGCGGCGTGCAGACGTACGTGCTTTCCTACGACGTCAAGGGCACCATCAACGCCATCACGGATGGACAAAACGCCGGGCTAGAAGAGTTCTACTGGAATATCTTTGATGACCTCGATGTGCGGGCGGACGCCATCACCGTGCGGATCAGTGGGTCCGCCGCGGTTCGCGATATCGCCTGCTACCAGGGGCCGGCCGGGCAGGATGCGCGGTGCACGACGTCTCGATCGGCCGGCCCGAGCGCCACGTTCACGTTCGATGCGCTGCGCGCAGGCGATGCGGCAACGGTCATGGCCGCGTTCCCGGGTGGGACGTTTGTGAACACCGAGCCCATTCTGCGCGATGGTAGGCAACGGTTCTTAGGCCTGCCGCCGCTTGCGGCGATCCCCGCGGCGCTCGTCGGCGGACACGAGACCCCGGTCGCCGTTCAGTTCACGCCCCGGAGAATCTCAGCCCGGCCGAAGCGCAGGCGCTGCTGGCCGCGTCCTACCCGTCACGGTCACTCGGCGTCGTCGTGCTTGATCTCGCCACCCGCGGTTTCCTCAGGATTTCTGAAGTACAGCGGGATGGCGCCGGCGATCCGGATGACTGGGCGATCACGCTGATATCGACGCCCACGCCGCCTGAGCAGGAGTTCGAAAGACGCACGCTCGTCTCGCTGAACCTGCACACGATGGTCTTCGACGGCGAAAAACCGTGCGCGTGAGTGCGCTGCGCGAGGAATTCCACGAGTCGGCAACGCAGATCGAGGAATCCATCGCCGATGCGATGAATAAGAAAAAGCTCTTTCGTCGTCCCCTCAAAGACGGCAGCGTGTCGACGCTCGGAGTACTCGCCATCGTCGTGATCGTCGGCCTCGTCTTTTACAATGGTTTTTCCTCCCTGCTGGCGCTATTTAGGCCGCCACAGCTGTACTTCCTGCCCGCCATCGTGGCCCTCGTTGCTGCCGGGATGATCCGAGCGTGGCGCAGATCCTTCCCGGTTTTTGGTCGCAGCGCCTACGGCTATGCCCTGTATAAGCAAACCGAGGGTTTCCGCGAATATTTAAAGACCGCGGAAGCCGACCAGATTATTGCCGAATCGCGGCAAGCGGAGTTTTCGCGCTACCTGCCGTGGGCCATGGCGTTCGGGCTTGAAGACCTGTGGGCGATCACGATAGACCACATCGCCGAGCGCACCGCTGTCACGGCGCCCAACTGGTACGTCGGCTCTGATCTCTCCTCGTTCCGTGACTTTGCCGATGCTGCCGGGAGTTTCTCCTCGATGTCTGCGGACTCTATGGCCTATCAGCCCCCGACGTCCGGGTCTTCCGGTGGATCGGGCGGCTTCGGCGGCGGCTCGGCCGGCGGCGGAGACGGTGGCGTTAGCGCCGGTGGGCGCTAACGTTCGCGCCCGATTGGTAAGACAACTACCATGGCCGGGACGCTCCAATTGGCTGGGAAGGGTCTCAACTCCATGCGTAAACTCCGCACGATCACCGGTGTGATTGCCGCAGCGGCACTTGCCCTCTCCGCGTGTACCGACACCAAATCGCCGGGCTCTGATCAGGGTGCCGGTTCGAAGGAATCCGCGGTGGTGATGAAAGACAGCGTTGAGACGCAGTCCGTCGCTGGCGATGCAGCCGCGCAGTCGGGTGGCGCCGCGAAGGCGCTGTTCGACAAAGCGGACGCCGTGGTGCTGGCACCCGCGGGCGATGCTGCCGCGCAGTTCCGTGCCGCCTCCATCGGTCGCGCGCTCGGGATTCCTACCCTCGCCGTTTCTGATACGGATGCCGGGCAAGCGCTGCAGGACCTGAAAGCAAGCGCGGCGATCCTTGTCGGTGATGTGAAGCCTGCCGAGGCCGAAGGCATCACCTCCTATCGCGCGCCCGCTAAGGCCGCTGATCTCGCGAAAGCCACCGGTCTAGATGTTGTGGGTCATGACGTTGTAGTCACCGACCGGGGATGAAGGAACGGGCCCCTGACTGCACGATGGGTGGTGTCAAAGCAACCATCCA
>NZ_MQVR01000122.1 GCF_001907295.1 Bowdeniella nasicola | reverse complement strand
CCTCGGCTGGAAGACCCCCGCCGAAGTCTTCGGCGAAGCACTACAATCCCTGAAACAGGCCGGTGTTGCAACCACCGGTTGAACCTGCCCAATACCTCTCCATCGCATACGATCCCATGCTCGCCGAGCATGGGATCGCCTCATCGACCGGCACGGTTGGTAATTCATACGACAATGCACTAGCCCAGAGCGTAAACGGTCTGTATAAGACTGAGCTGATCTACTCCCAGGCCTGGGCCAAGGTAACAGAAGTTGAGTTCGCGACCATGAACTAGGTCCATTGGTCAAACACCAAGCACCTACACGAACCACTCGGAGACCGGACCCCAGCACAGGAGGCCAACAGTTACAACCAAGCCCGTCCCAGGCCGTTGGCACCCAATTAAGAAACGGAACAAAACCCAGGACGCTTCAGATCTTCCCGGTTGGTTCAGAAATACTGATCGGTTGTGAACTTCAGTAGGCAAGGGGGCAGATACGGGTCGCATTAGCGCAAAGCGCTAATGGTTGAAGCCGCCTCCCAGTTTTTTCTAGGCGGCGGCTTCAAAGCGCGAAATGATATTCGCTAGACAGGCCAGTAGGTATTCTTACTGGCGTGCATTTCGGATACGTGATCCGCCTGCTGCAACAGCAAGGCCTACGAGTGCGATCGCGAGGTAGCCCCAAATGTTATCGCCGCTGGTTTGAACGTTCTTCGGCGGTGCAGGAGTGGTTTCTGCAGTTAGAACGCTCTGGGTGTCGCGGCCAGAGACGATGTTGTCGATCCATTCGGCGATGCCTGCGATAGTGGTGATTGCGGCGCTGGGGGAAGGCAGGTCCGGATCCCCATGAGCAGTCCCTGCGGTTGCAAGTCCTGCAAGCTTTCCGTCAACAAAGAACGGGCCGCCAGAGTCACCGCCCTGCATGCCAGCTCCAGTAACTGATTGCACATCCAGGATAGAGGTTTCGATCCTGGGCTGTATGGAGTTGTCAGCTGTTTGGCCGGATTCTGACATTCCAGGTTTTGACGGTAGATCCTGTGGCGGGGCAGTCTCTGTAGACGCATCAGCGCCGGTAGGTGCCTCGGAATTGGAAGGAGTTTGGGGAGCGCTCGGCGTGTCAGAACCGGAAGGCGCGCCACCTAATAGTTCTTTGACAACCATTTTGGCCATTGGTAGCTGTCCGGATCGTGCCATGGACGAGCTGCTACTCCAACCGTATAGAGTTCCTGTCTGCCCTGGGCTTGGAGTGTCGTGGGAGATTTTTGCGGGGGTAGCGTTAGTGACTTTTTCAGTCAGGTGAAGTAACCCTGCGTCAGATGTGGGCGAAAGGGCCCAGGAATCAGCGTTGTAGATTTTTCCAGCGATGCGTGCCTGGGTTCCTTCATTGTTGACTGACTCTAGGCAGTGGCGCGCTGTCAGTACCCACTGGTCGGCAATGAGTGTGCCAGTGCAGTCACCAAAGCTGCCAATTTTGCCCATTTTGAGCGCGGCAACGGAACTGCTTTCCGCATTATCGGGCGCCGGATCTCCATATTCGAGTGCGAGAGCCGGAGTGGCAGTCATTAGAAGGACGGCGCTGGCAATGGCCGCGATCGAAAAAGATGTTTTTTTCACGGTTATTTCCCTTTCTTGGAAGGAACAATGGCCTTGATTGCGGTGGCAACGAGTTTCTCAGCAGGACCCTGTCCTACAAACTTCTTCCAGAGGCTGGCTGCGACGAGGAAGAATACGATGAAACCGATTGCTGACAAAGTGGAATGCAACGCGACATTTTGCTGCCAGTAGAAAGCGGTGAGAATGTGCAGAATGTAAATGGTTAGTGACATTGTTCCCATGGCAGCGAAAGGGTAAACCAAGGTTGAAGAGAGATCGCCTATGAGCACACATAGGTGGATCACTACGGCTGCAACGGCAACGGAGAGGATAATCTCTCCGGCAACACCGGTGTGACCGGTAAATCTGAGCCAGCTAGGAATGTTTGGGTCAAACCGGTAGTACAATCCAATGATCGTGATGACAGCGCTGATAGCGGTCACGATCCAGCTCAGCCGAGTGTTAGTGCTGGTATTCGATCCAGAATCGCGCTGTAGGCGGCCGCGCAGGTACACATCGAAAAGAAGCATGCCGCCGATGAAGTATGCAATCCACGCCAGTAGCGGATAAATCTGTGACAGTTCGACAGGGGCGTAAACGACTGTTGCGGCAATTGTGGCGGCAATGAATAGACCGAGCCTCCACCATGTTCCCAATGCGGGCATCCAGGAAACCAGGATCATTACTAGGCCCATCACGATGAGAACCACTTGAATTTGTCCACCCACGGGCAATAAAGCCAGGCCGATGAGGATGATTAAGGCGCCTCGGGAAATCAGCCGCAAGAAAGTGGTGCTGTTGTAGTTTCGTCCGATAATCATCATCGTCGCGCCGGCGATAATGGCAAATAATGATGCAGGTAGGCCAGAGAGCATTACTTTGGTACTCCAAAGTAGCGAGGCCATGTGGATAGTTATCATTCCGATGATCGCGAGTGAGCGCGCTACATCAAGCCCCACGATTCGTGAAGGTTTAGACACTCAGTTTTCTCCTTTACTAATACTTTAGAGAACCGTTCTTGGGATAAAAATGGTCCCTAAAACCGACGTGTCGGAAATTGACTATCTATAAAAATAACCGCCGAATCTGGTCAATAACTTGGAGCTTTCTGAGAGCCTTCTGGAAGTAGTGCCCCGTAGAGTGATGTAACTCGGTGGCCGAGATTGTCTGCAGGTTCGTGTTGTACACGGATGTAGAGCGGTCATCGTGTGACTGCGTTCGAAAGTTCTGTAAGAGGTTCAATCGAAGGATCACGCGGTGGCCGCGTCCTTGTCCGACGTACACGCCACAGACGACGACCTCAACTACCGCGCTACACCACTATGCGGGACTCAACTCTTCACCCACGAGCGCTACTGCGAGCAGCATGCGAAGGCGGAAGACGCACGCTACCGGCGCTACCAAAGGGATCCGAAGATCAACGCCCGCTACGGTTCGCGTTGGCGTAAGATCCGCGCTGCCTACGTCGCCGCCCACCCGCTCTGCGAAGACTGCCTCGAAGCCGGTCGCTACACGCCGGTCGCCGAAGTCCACCATGTTCACCCGCTCGAGTACGGCGGCACTCACGGCCCCAGCAAACTCCGCTCGCTGTGCACGCCCTGCCACTCCAGACAGACCGCGCTTGATGATGACCGCTGGAGGCAAGCACCTCGGGTCTACACCTACTAAGCCATCAAAAATCTGCGTAACTATCTTGGTGTTAGCGAGCCAAGAATGTTTCGTCACTTAGTTGGCATAGGTGCTGGGGAAGCTGACTCCATCCGTTCCTTATTCCAGTAGCTTCCTTCGCCATCAGGCGCATAGATTGTTGTTGGACTATTGGGGTCTGGGCTATTATGCACCGAGCATCTTTGCAGAGAAAACACGAAAAAGAAAAGAGCGCCAAGCGCAAGTAGAGCCGTCAACAGGCTCTTCACAATCCAGGGTGTAGGTAGCGTTGTTCGGGTTTGCGGCGTGGCGGCTGGTTGAAGGGGTCGAGGCCCTCCGAAGATGAAGGTTCCTACACGCCTCATCTGGAAGACCTCGACGTGCCTGACGATACCTTCAGTTGCCCTGATCTGACTAGTTTCTGCCTGCTCGACGGGCTCGGGTTGGAGGTGACCGGGCAGTGCGTCGAGTCTGAGCGTGCTGTGT
>NZ_MQVR01000121.1 GCF_001907295.1 Bowdeniella nasicola | reverse complement strand
CTGTTTGTCATGATCTGACCAGTCTCCCTGCCCGAAGCCTCGAGCAACAGGACAACTCTCACAACGACTGGACCCACAAAAGGGGGTCAGGCCAGTGTCGATTACAAGGATCTTGGGCGATATTGCAAGTTGGCTGTTACTGATCGGTGGACGGGGTCGAAAGGTGGTGATAGCGGAGGTCCCTGGTATTGGGGGAATAATGCTTATGGGATCCATAGTGGGTCGGGACGCTATCAGGGTACATACCGTAACTTTTTCTTTCCATCGGACCTTGCGCTTACATTGAGTGACTTACAAGCAATTTACGGGAGGTAGCATGAGAAAACTTGGAGTTTTCGTCGCTGTTTCGGCTCTCCTGATCACCGGATGTAGTGCCAGCGACACGGCACAGTGGCATCCCAATAATGACCTGCATTACGCGACTTACCACGCATCGAGCGATGACGCCAAGTTTGACTCGGCATGGTCGGGAAAACTGGTGCGAATCGGGAACTGCGTGGGGGTCGAAGAAAACGGCTGGTATCTCATTGAGATTCCAGACAGTTACGAACTTGTGACAAACGATAGCGGTCAGTTCGCTCTGCGACATGGCTCGGAGGTCTACCCATTCGACCGCGAATACACTGGCGGCGGAGTATTGCGCGAAAACCTCGACAAGCTGGCAGGGCACCCGGAACTGCAAAAGTGTGCAGCCGATCATGCAGTTGCGGGCAGCATATTGATCTACACCATCGAAAAATAGCCGCTACCGTTCGTAATCCGGTAGCGCGGCTTCTCGGGCCGCTAGCAGGCGTCGATAGGAATCGACGCGCGATGCGGCGCGCTCGTCGGTGCGCGCATAATCGGTCAGGGCGCAGTCGAGCGAATCGGCGCGGTGTTCGCAGCCGCGCGGGCAGTCGGCCGACACCTCGAGCAGGTCGTCGAAGCCGCGCAGGATATCGTCGGGCTCGACGTGCGCGAGCCCAAAGGAACGCACGCCCGGCGTATCGATGATCCAGGTGCCATCCTCGGCCCGGAACGCGACGGCCGACGTCGAGGTATGCCGCCCGCGCCCGGTCACGACGTTGACGTCACCGATGCGGCGCTGCGCACTCGGCACGAGTTCGTTCACGAGGCTCGATTTTCCGACGCCCGAATGCCCGATTAGCACGGTGCGGTGCCCCGCCAGCAGTTCGCGCAGCTCGGGGAGCCCCCTGACGGTGCCATCCGGCTCGATCGCCGTCGTGCAGATCCGCAGGTCGAGCGGCTCATACAGTCGGCGCAGCTCGCGATCGGAGGTGAGATCGGACTTGGTCAGGCACAAGATCGGCTCCATGCCCGCGTCATAGGCGGCGACGATGCACCGGTCGATCATGCCCGGGCGGGGTGGGGGATCGGCGAGCGCGGTGACGATGAGGAGTTGATCAGCATTGGCGACGATGACGCGCTGTTTTCCCGTCGTCTCGCCGTCCTCGGCGCTGCGCGAGAGCGCGGTTTTGCGCTCATCGACCTCGACGATCCGCGCGAGTGTGTCCTTCTTGCCCGACAGGTCGGAGGTGAGCGCGACGCGGTCCCCGATGACGACCGACGGGATCTCGCGGGCCTTCACCGCGACGACGTCGATCCCCGCATCGGTGATAACGCGGTAGCGGCCGCGATCGACCGACGTGACGGAGCCGCGCGGCGCATCCGAATAGTCGGGGCGGCGCTTCGTACGCGGACGAGACCCACGGCCGGGACGAACCCGGACCCGTGGGTCATCGGTACCGATATCGCGACGTGGCGCCAAGGATTACCTAGCCATCGTCGCTATAGCGCGCCTTCAGACGCTGCTTGGTGTCCTTCAGATCGGCGCGGTGATCGAGGTAGTTATCCCAACGCCAGCCGAGCGACGGCTTGCCGCCGCGGTCGCCTGCGGCATAGAGCAGGCCGCCGGCCAGCGCGCCGCCCTTGAGCCAATTGCCGGTGAATGCCTTGCGCTCTTCGGCATCCTTGGCCTGCCAGACGGGGTTCGTCGTGACGACGAGCGGCAGATTAATCGCGGCGAGCGTCAGGGCCGCGGTGCGCGGCTTGCGACCGGTCGCAAGGCACAGACCCGCGACGGCGGAGATGCCACCAAGAACGCGCGAGAGCATTTCGGTATCGGAGCTGAGCGCGGGCGGCAGACCGAGCTGGGTCAGGGGCTTTTCGAGCGTCGCAAAGCGGTCAGCGTGTTTCTTCGGGTTGCGCACGGCGTCGATTCCTTCGGCGATGAAGGGGGCCGCGAGCAGCGGGCGGGCGAGCAGCTTGATCAACATGCCTCCATCCTGCCACGCTCGCACAATCGTCGCGAGAGAACCTGGTCGGGGAATAATGCGTGCCGGCCGTGCCGTTAGCTTAGATATGCCCCTCACGCACCACTCGCTCACGCCCGCTTGGCGCCTCATCGCTGCGTACCTGCGGCTAGGCTTAGGGGTGATGACTACTTTTTCCGACGACGATAATTCCGACGTCGATAGCGACGGTGCGCCGGTGCGGACCGATGGCTCGGAGACGCCCGAGGAGCGTCTCGCCCGGTTCGAATCCGACGCGATCCCGCACCTCGACCGCCTCTATGGCGCTGCGCTGCGGATGACCCGGAACCCTGCCGACGCCGAAGACCTCGTACAAGACACCTTCGCGCGCGCCTACGACAAGTTCGATCAGTACAAGCCCGGCACCAACCTGAAGGCCTGGCTGTACCGGATCATGACGAACCTGTACATCAACTCCTATCGCAAGGCCCAGCGCCAGCCGATCCAAGCCGACTCGGACGGCGTCGAGGACTGGCAGCTGCACCGCACCTCGATGCATGACCCGGTCGGGCTGCGCTCGGCCGAAGCCGAGGCCCTGGACCGCATCCCCGATGCCACCGTGCAGGCCGCGCTCATGGCGCTGCCCGAGGATCGTCGCCTTGCAGTCTATCTCGCCGACGTTGAAGGTTTTGCCTATAAGGAAATCGCCGAAATCATGGGCACGCCCGTCGGTACCGTCATGTCCCGCCTGCACCGCGGCCGCGCCCAGCTGCGCGAATCCCTGGCCGATCGGGCCCGCGACTATGGAATCGAGGTGGATCAGTCATGAAGGACGAGGATTGCCAGTGCGAGGAAGTTCGCCGACGCCTCGACGAACTCATCGACGCCGAACTCGAAGACGACCTGTGCGCCCGACTGCAGCGCCACGTCGATGCCTGCCCCGAATGCCACGAGATCGCCGACGTCGAAGCACATATTCGTCGGACCCTGCGCCGGGCGTGCAGCGAACGAGCCCCGGAACAACTGCGCGCTCGTGTCCTACGTATCACCGTGCAACGCACCACGTATTACGGATGAGCCCCAAAGGTGTGGGACAATAACGCAGTTACCGACTCGAGGAGGAAACATGAGCAAGCGTGGCCGTAAGCGTAAGGATCGCCGCAAGAACAAGGCGAACCACGGCAAGCGCCCCAACAGCTAAGTGCGGGCCAGCCAACGAAAAGGACCCACATGGGTCCTTTTTTTGTTGCCCCTGTGCCAAGCTGAAAAGATGATCCCGTTAACGAAAGACACTGCCGCCATTGTCGCCGGCGTGGGAGCCGCCGCCGTCGTCGGCTCGATCGCCACGATTCCCGAAGCGCGCTGGTATGTGCCGCTCGACAAACCCGAATGGAAGCCGCCCGATAATGTCTTCGGACCCGCGTGGACTGCCCTGTATACCGTCCTCGCGGTCGTCTCCGCGCGCCACAATGGGGCTCTTCACAATCGAGGGTGTAGTCGGGGTTTGAATCCGCCGGCCTCGAGGAGGCTGCGGGCGATGTAGTGGGTCAGGTTCCGGAAGCCCAGG
>NZ_MQVR01000120.1 GCF_001907295.1 Bowdeniella nasicola | reverse complement strand
TAACCCCGATTCTTGAGGGCCTCGATCCCTATCGCACTCCCGACACGCCCACCCTCGAACCCATCACCCCACGCTCAGGTCCCAAGAGCCCGATTAAGGTAAAAAAGTGGAGTCCGACGTTCGTCAGCTCTTCCACAGTTTTCTTTCCGCCTAACGGAACATATCGAAAAGCTCCTATGTCTACCCCTGCTCCTCACCTGCGCCGAGCTCGCCTCGGCGTGAACATCCTGTTCCTGACCAACGGTGCCCTTTTCGCGAATCTGCTGCCGCGCTACCCGATGGTCAAGGACCTCCTTGGCGTCGATGCGACCATCTTCGGGCTGCTGGTCGCTTGCTTCCCCTTCGGCGCGATGATCGCGGGGCTGACGGCTGGCAAGGTCATTCGCCGCTTCTCCTCGGCGACGACCGCCATGGTGGGCACCTATGTGGTCGCCATCGCGCTCCTTATCGCCTCCCTCGCTCTCGAGGCCTCTCCCTTCCTGTTCGCGCTCGCGATGTTCGTCGGTGGCGGCGCGGATGCCATCGTCGACGTCGGGCAAAACGCGCACGGGATGCGGGTGCAGCGCGGCTACGGCCGGTCGATTATCAATTCTTTCCATGCCGCCTGGTCGGCGGGCGCCGTCATTGGCGGACTCATGGGCTCGGCGGCGACAGGGCTCAAGGTTGCGCTGCATGTCCACCTTGGCGTCTCCGGGGTCATGTTCTGCGCCGCGGCCTACGTTGCCGGCCGGCTCGCCCTGCCCGGTCCAGACACTCCCGAAATTGAAGAGCACGAGGACGCGGGCGCGAATGTCCCTTCTTATCGCTCCGCACTGCTGATCATGGCGGCGCTGTCGATCGTTGCCCTATCGGGCACGTTCGTCGAGGACGCGGGATCGACGTGGTCTGCGCTCTTCCTGCGCGATATCGTCGGCGCGACCGGCGGCATCGTTGGGCTCGGCTATGTCGCCATGGTCGCCGCACAGTTCGTGGGCCGGATGACCGGAGACCGGTTCACCGACCGCTATGGTGCGCGTGCGGTCGCCCGCGTCGGAGCATTCCTTATCGCGACCGGTATGACGCTCATGCTGCTGTGGCCGAATACTGCGACGACGCTCAGCGCCTTTGCGCTCGCCGGCTTCGGCTGCGCCACGCTCGTGCCTGCGGCCTTTGATGCGGCCGACCGGATCCCTGGCCTCCCGGAAGGCACCGGCCTCACGATGATCGGCTGGACGATGCGTCTCGCGTTCCTTTCCGGCCCGCCGCTCGTCGGCTTAATCACCGACGCGGTCGGGCTACGTATTGGCCTTGCGATCGTGCCCCTTGGCGCCATCGCCCTCGTGTTCGCTTCGCGCGTGCTGCCGAGGCGTGCCGGATAGAAAGATTTTTCTTCTCCGCGCGACGCATGACACACTGCGACCATGACGGAATCAGTATCCATGTTCTGCCAGCACCCTTCCGCCGAGCCTGCAGAGCATCTCGCCTTCCTCGATGAGGTCGACGGCGATGAGGCCCTCACGTGGGTTCGCGCCCGGAACGCTGAGGCCGAAAACGTGCTCGCGACGACCTCCCGGTATTCCGAGATCAAGAGCGATGTTCAGGCGATCCTCGACTCGAGCGACAAGATCCCCGGAGTCACGCAGGCCGGCGAATTCCTCTACAACTTCTGGACGGACGCCGACCACGAGCGTGGCCTGTGGCGCCGCACGACGTGGGAGTCCTACCGCAGCGAGAACCCCGAGTGGGAGATCCTCCTCGATGTCGATGCCCTCGCCGAGGCTGAAGACGTCCCGTGGGTATGGCATGGCGCGAGCGTCTTGCGCCCGAGCCTTGACCGCGCCCTTGTAACCCTCTCGCGTGGCGGCTCCGATGCCGATGAGACCCGCGAATTCGATCTCACGACAAAGCAGTTCATCACCGATGGATTCTTCCGTCCCGAAGCCAAGGGCGACATCAGCTGGGCCGACACCACCGGCGACGTCGTCTACGTCGCGACCGATTTCGGCGACGGCTCGCTCACCGAGTCCGGCTACCCCCGCATCGTCAAGCGCCTGCGCCGCGGCCAGGACCTCGCCGACGCCGAAACGCTCTTCGAAGGCGAAACCAGCGACGTGTCCGTCGGCGGCAGCTACAGCCGCCTCGAGGAACGCACCTTCATCTATCGCAGCCCCTCGTTCTTCACGACCGAGGTCCACGAACTCACCGACGAGGGCCTCGTCAAGATCGACGTGCCCGAGACGTCGCGTCCGTCCGTCTGGCAGGGCTGGCTGCTCGTGACTCTGCGCGACGACTGGGAGGTCGGCGGCACGACGTTCCCCGCGGGCAGCCTGATTGCGATCCGCTATGAGGATTTCCTTGCCGGCGGCCGTGATTTCATCGCGCTGTTCACGCCGACGGTGAGTGCCTCGCTCACGAGCCTTGCGGCGACGAAGAACCATCTCGTCCTCACGATTCTCGACGACGTCGTCTCCCGCCTCGAGCGCCACACCCCGAACGAGTCGGGCAGCTTCGAGCACGCCGACCTCGACGTCACCAGCACCCTCGTCGCCAACGACGAGGACGCCACCGAACGCCCGATCGTCTCTGTCTTGGTCGGTGCCGTCGACGCCGAGAAGAGCGATGACCTGTGGGTCACCGTCGAGTCCTTCCACCTACCCTCAACCCTCGCGGTCGCGCGCATCGACGCGGACGGTACGGTGCGCGAGGTCGAAAAGCTCAAGTCTCTGCCGGCGTTCTATGACACCGACGGCGTCACCGTGACCCAGCATTTCGCGACGAGCGCGGATGGTACGAAGATCCCCTACTTCCAGATCAGCCCGCGCGGCATCGCCGCCGATGGCTCCAACCCCACGCTGCTGTATGGCTACGGCGGTTTCGAGGTCTCGCTGACCCCCTCCTATTTTGCCGTGGCAGGCAAGGCGTGGATCGAGCGCGGCGGAGTGTACGTCATCGCCAATATCCGTGGTGGCGGCGAATACGGCCCCGAGTGGCATAAGGCGGCGCTGAAGGAAAACCGTCACAAGGCCTATGAAGATTTTTCGGCCGTGGCCAAGGACCTCGTCGACCGTTGTGTCACAACCCCGGAACACCTCGGCACACAAGGGGGCTCCAACGGCGGCCTACTCATGGGCAACATGCTCACCCACTACCCCGAGCTGTTTGGCGCGATCGTCTGCCAGGTGCCGCTGCTGGACATGCGCCGGTACACGAAGCTCCTCGCGGGCGCGTCGTGGGCGGCCGAGTACGGTGACCCGGACGATCCGGAGCAGTGGGAGTTCATTAAGACGTTCTCCGCGTTCCACAATTTCAATCCGGACGGCTCCTACCCGCCGATCCTCTTCACGACCTCGACGCGGGACGACCGCGTCCACCCCGCGCACGCGCGTACGCTCGCACACGAGATGCTCGCCGCCGGCAAGGACGTGACCTACTTCGAGAACATCGAGGGTGGCCACGGCGGCGCGGCGACGAACGCTCAGCGAGCGATGATGCAGGCCTATGCCTACGAGTTCCTCTGGCAGCACCTGAGCTAACCCGGCATGCGAACGCCCCCAGCGCGCACGATGTGGCTGGGGGCGTTCGGCTATCTAGGTGTTGTGGGTCATGACGTTGTAGTCACCGACCGGGGATGAAGGAACGGGCCCTTGACTGCACGATGGGTGGTGTCAAAGCAACCATCCAGCAGAAAGAGACCCGCTCCGATGACCCACGTTAACGCCCCGCTGACCCCGGAAGGAAGACAGCGCCTCGTCACCCGCGCCCTCACAGACGGCCGGCCCATCTCCCACATCGCCGCTGAAGCCGGCATCGCCCGCTCCACACTGACGAAATGGGTGGCACGCTACCGCGAAGAAGGAGTCGACAGTCTCGAAGACCGCTCCAGC
>NZ_MQVR01000012.1 GCF_001907295.1 Bowdeniella nasicola | reverse complement strand
CGACCATGACCGATACCGACACGCCCGCACTAGCAAGCTAAAACCCCAAACGAGAGGAAAACGCCGTTACACCACTACAAGGGACTTGACCGTCAGGGGCCCGTTCCTTCATCCCCGGTCGGTGACTACAACGTCATGACCCACAACATCTAGATGGGGTCAAGAGCCTATGATGATTGCATGCCGAAACCAGCGAAGGATACCTCTCGTCGCGTGGGGCTTGATCCGCAGCAGATCACCATGCGCGCTCTGAAGCTCAGTGAGGAGCGTGGTCTTACCGGCTGGTCCATTCGCGAGCTGGCAGCTGAACTGGACGTCGCGACCTCGGTGGTCTACCACTACTTTCCCGCCAAGGACGACATCTATGAGGCGGTCGTCGATCACGCGACCACCACCGTCGAGTTGCCCGATGAGTCCTTGGACTGGAAGGAGTGGTTCACCGAGGTCTTGATGTCGTTGCGGGCCGCGTGCCTGCGCGTGCCGGGCATCGCCGAGCGAACGGTCACAGGGAAGCTGACCCCCGCAATGGTGCCGATCATTGAGGCTGCCTACGCCCGCTTGAAAGCGGCGGGATTTGCCGAGATGACGCCGTGGGCCTATTCCATGATCTTCAACGTAGCTATGTCGGCGGTGGCGGC
The DNA here is from genome assembly GCF_001907295.1 of Bowdeniella nasicola. GTDB lineage: Bacteria > Actinomycetota > Actinomycetes > Actinomycetales > Actinomycetaceae > Bowdeniella > Bowdeniella nasicola. Next base: position 42,756 of record NZ_MQVR01000012.1, on the reverse strand, counting down.
CCGTGACCGTCAGTCGCCCCATCATCCCGACCAGTACGTCATCGCCGACATGCTGGAGGACATGAGCGACCTAACCGTGTCCTCCCCGGCACTGAGCGAACTCAGCGAACACTTCATCGCAGGATTGACCACGGCGGACTCCGAACGCATCAGCAACGACTACTTTCGTTTGCTGCTCGCTTCTCTGCTTGACGGACTCAGCCACGTGCTGCTGCCAGCGGCTACCACCACGGTGGACCGCCAAACATAGCGGAACTCCCCGCGGGTTCCCAACACTCGGTTTGGTCGCTGATCGTTGAAGATGAAGCTCTCCTGCGGGGCTGGATGGCAGCAACCCTGACAACCGCCGTGCGCGATGTCGCATCAGGGCTCCGCTATATCGAGCAGAACCTCGCCATCGAAGCGATCTCCTCCGGCTAATCGCCACTTAGCGCTCGCGAAGCCGATGTCGTAAAACTCGCAGCAGAGGGAGCCTCCAACCGCCACGAGGCAACACGGATAGCAAAAGAGAGTGGCTGGATTTAACCGACGATGAAGACCGCACCCTTATGGATGGCCAGTCACGAGGATTTTCTGCCTGCGAGACATACCCGGGATAAAAACAAGTAATGTCCCACGCCATCGAGTGAACGATGACGTGAGACATCACAATTGTCGGGGTGGCGGGATTTGAACCCACGACCTCTTCGTCCCGAACGAAGCGCGCTACCAAGCTGCGCCACACCCCGTGACCAGTTCACTATAGCGGGCAATGGCCCCAGAACAAAAACCGGGAGAGCGTCCGTTACGCCACATTCTCGCGCGCTGTGAGCGTCAGGAGCGACGCCTCGGGACGCGTGAAGAGTCGGATGGGAGCATACGGGGACGTGCCGAGCCCCGCGCTGATGTTGACCCACATGTCACAGGGGCTGAGGCCCTTCGGCTGGGGCCGCAGACGGTGCCAGGGGACGACAGGAGCGTCAACAAGGCTCGGGTGCACCCCGGGCCAGGCCTGCAGGCCGCTAGCGCGCCAGGACGGCAAATCGCAGTTTGTCACGAGGGCCCCGTAGCCGGGGACCCCGACCTGGCCGCCGTGGGTATGTCCGGCCAGCACCAGGTCGGTACCGAGGGCCGCGAACTGGTCGAGGACGCGCGTATAGGGCGCATGCGTGAGGCCGAGCGTCAGATCGGCGCGGGGATCGAGCTCATCGCGGCTCGCGACGGGCATTGCGTCGCGATCGATATGCGGGTCATCGACGCCGACGAGTTGCATCCGGGTGCCGGCGACATTGAGCAGCGCGGTCGTGTTGCGCAGGTCGTGCCAGCCGGCCGCGCGCAAGGATTCGGCGAGGGTCTCGGCGGGCAGCAGCGTGCGATCGGAGTCGCTAAGGTCGGCACGACGCGAGGGCGGCAGCAGGTAGCGCAGCGGGTTCTTCCACGTCGGCCCGTAGTAGTCATTCGAGCCGAAGACGAAGGCGCCGGGCAGGGAGAGGAACGGCTCGAGCGTTTCCATCACGAGTGCGAAGGACTGACACGAAGCCATGTTGTCGCCTGTGTTGACGACCATGTCGATGTCACGCTCGGCGAGGCGCGCGATCCACCGCGATTTTGCCTTCATCGATGGCAGCAGGTGGAAGTCGGACAGGTGCAGGATCTGGACGGGCCGGGATCCAGCGGGCAGGACGGGCAGGGTGTGCTCGCGCAGTTGGAAGCCGATGCGGGCTTCCACGACGGCGCCAGCAGTCACCGCCGCCCCGAGGGCGACGGTGAGGCCGAGACCTTTCAGCGCGAGAGATGCGGCCGAAGACGTCGGAGTCATCGAAGCCTATCCGCCCGGGCCGGAGGACGGGTAGACGGTAATCGTTGCGCCCTTTGGCGCCGAACTTGTCGACTGACCCATGACGACGCCGGCCTGCCATTCGCTCGGGCGCGCACCGCCCACGGAGATGTTGAAACCGGAGCGACGCAGCACCGTCGTTGCATCGGCGATGGTATAGCCGACGACGCTCGGAACGGACTCATTACGGCCGGATTCCTGGGAGGCGTTCTGGTCGCGTGGCTCCTCCTGGGAGGGACGCTCCGACGGGGACTGCGAGCCCTGGACGAGCGCGGGGTCGGGGGCCGGGAAGTTCTCCGGTGCGACGCCATCGAGGGCGACCTGCATGAAGTTCTTCCACGTCGGGGCCGGGATCTTGCCGCCGTAGACCATGCCGGTCCACTCTCCGTTGATGCGCTGGTAGCTCATCGACTTGTCGCCGTCGGCGTAGCCCATCCAGACGGACGCGGCGAGCTGCGGCGTGAAGCCGACGAACCAGGCGTGCTTGTTGTCGTTCGCGGTACCGGTCTTGCCGGCCGCGGGGCGGCCGTTGAGGATCGCGCCGGAGCCGGTGCCGCCGGGGGAGACGACCTGCTGCATCGCGTATACCGCGGTGTTGACGACGTTGCGTTCGATGGTTTGCTCGCAGGAGATCTTCGGGACCTCGATCGGGTCGCCGTTGGACTTCGTGACCTCGGTCAGGAAGACCGGGGTGCAACGCTTGCCGCCGGCAGCGAGCGTCGCGCCGACGTTCGCCATCGTGAGCGGCGTGAGGTTGTTCGTGCCGAGCGTCATCGACGGGATCGCCATGAGGTCCTTACCGTTGCCGGTGGTCAGCGCGCCGAGGTCATTGGCCGTCTTGCGGATATTGCACAGGTCGACCTTCGTCGTCATATCGATGTAGGGCCGGTTCACGGAGTGCTTCGTCGCGTCGAGCACCGACATCGAGTGGCCGCCGGGGCCGAGCTCCATGTTCTTGACCTTGTAGCCGTTGGGGAGCGAGATCTTCGCGCAGGAGCTGATGAAGTCCTTCGTCTGGTACGTGCTACGGTTGGTCAGCACCCGGTCGGACAGGTGGCGCCCGGAGCGCAGCCACTCGACGAGGGTGAAGATCTTGCCCGTCGAACCGGTCTGGAAGCCGAAGCCGCCGGCGAGGTCGGTGCCGACCGACAGGTTGAGTTTGGTGAGGCGCGGGTTGTCGGCGGTCGGGTCACCATAGCCCCAGTTTTGAGCCATCGCGAGGACCTTGCCGGTGCCCGGCTCGACCGCGTTGACCGCGATCGAGATGCCCGACGAGTCGTTAGGCGGCACGGAGTTGACCGCCGAGTCGTAGGCGGCCTTCTGCTTGACCGGGTCCAGCGTCGTCTTGATCGTGAGGCCGCCGCGGTACAGCAGGCGCCGGCGATCGTCGGGCGTTTCCCCGAAGTGCTTGTCGGTGAGGATCTGCTGGATGACCGATTCGCAGAAGTAGGCGGCCGTGCCGGCGGTGGAACAGCCCTGGCGCTGGTCTTGCACCTTGAGCAACTCTTCGACGGGCTGCTTGTCGGCTTCTTCGCGCTCGGCGGCCGTAATGTAGCCCTCGCGCTCCATCCACATGAGGACCAGCGAGCGGCGCTTGGCGGCCGCTTCCGGGTGGCGGGTCGGATCGTGGCGAACCGGCGACTGTGTGATGCCCGCGAGGAGCGCGGCCTCCGAGATCGTCAGTTCGGAGGCGTGCTTGGAAAAGTACCGCAGGCTCGCGGCCTCGACGCCGTACACGGACGGGCCGAACGGCGCGATATTGAGGTAGCCATTGAGGATTTCATCCTTCGACGCATGCTTTTCCAGCGTGATCGCGAGCTTTGCTTCGCGCAGCTTGCGGCCGTATTCCTGCTCCTTGGCGGAGCGGACGGCGTCGTCGTCACCCGCGACGCGGGCGCGCTCGATCAGCGCGTTCTTCACGTACTGCTGGGTGAGGGTCGACGCGCCTTCGACATCGTCGCGCAGGGCGTTGTTCACGAAGGCGCGAGCAATGCCCTCGGGGTCGATGCCCTTGTGGTCGTAAAAGCGGCGGTCTTCGATCGCGATCACGGCGTGCTGGATGTTCTTCGAGATCTGATCCAGCGGTACGACGATGCGGTTATCGGCATAGAACGAGGCAATGCGGGAGCCGTCGGCGGCGAGCATCACCGAGCGCTGCGAGGGCTCGTCGATCTGAATCTCGTCAGGCAGATCATCGAACAGCGAGGTGCCGGCCGCGGTCGTCGATGGCGCGGCGAGGACCACGGGCATGGCCAAACCTGCCATCGCGACGCCACCGGCCCCAACGGCCAGGACGAACGCCAGGAGTAGCGCGAGGATCTGCGCTGGATGTTTGGCCCGAGCCGGAGCGGTGGGCGACGGTTTATTCGGCATAGGTTCAACTCTAGTTGGCCGCGGCGTTTCGGTCACGTGTGCGATTCGGCAACCCCCTTCAGCGTTGCCGTGGTAATGGTGAATTTCACACGTGGGCAGTTACGGGGTACCTTTGAGACTGTCAGTCCGATTATCGGGAGGGACCATGTCAGTCGACGGAGACCAAACGTGGGCCGCATATGCGGCATGCGCCAGCAACGAACCGGACGCCCTGTTCGTCCGCGGTGCCGCGCAGCGCGAAGTTCGCGTCATGTGCTTTTCTTGCCCGGTCAGGATGGAGTGCCTGATCGACGCACTGGAATCCAACGTCACCTACGGCGTGTGGGGTGGATTGACGGAGCGGGAGCGAAGAGCTCTCATGCGTCAGTACCCCGACGTGACAGATTGGCGGGAGTGGCTGGAGACCGACGACGACGATGTGGTCGTCGAACTGAAGTCTCCGGTGGCGCCGCGAATCATCACGCGGTTGCGTCGTCGCCAGGCCGCGACGCGAGCGACCGTCAACTAAGCTCATCCCATGACTACATGGGAGTACGCAACGATCCCGTTGCTCATTCACAACACCAAGGCGATCCTCGATCAGTGGGGCGCCGACGGCTGGGAACTTGTCCAAGTCGTGCCCGGACCCGAAGGCTCGAGCAATCTCGTCGCCTACCTCAAACGCCCCAAGGATGATGCATGAGCGAAAAGACCCCTAGCGAGCGCCTAGCCGAGCTCGGTATCGAGCTGCCGGCGGTGGCCGTCCCCGTCGCCGCCTACGTCCCGGCCGTGCAGCACGGCGACCTGATCTACACCTCCGGCCAGCTGCCGCTGCGCGCGGGCGAACTCACCGCGACGGGCATCGTCGGCGATGATGTGAGCCCGGAGGACGCCGCCGACGCCGCCCGCGTGTGCGCGCTGAACGCGATCGCCGCCGCGGCCGATCTGGCCGGCGGAATTGATAAGATCACGCGCGTCGTCAAGGTCACCGGATTCGTGGCCTCGGCGCCGTCGTTCACCGGCCAGCCGGGCGTCATCAACGGCGCCTCCAACCTCCTCGGCGACGTGTTCGGTGAGGCCGGCACGCACGCCCGCGCCGCCGTCGGCGTGGCCGCGCTGCCGCTCGGCGCTCCCGTCGAGGTCGAAATCGTCGTCGCGACGAACTAGCCTCCCTAAAAACGTTTCGGCCCCCGCACCAGAAACTGGGCGGGGGCCGAACGCTTGCGTCTTAGCGGGCGCGACGGCGCAGGCGCTCGATGTCGAGCAGGTGGACGCCGCGGTTTTCCAGAGCGAGCCAGCCGCGCGAACCGAATTCGGCGAGCGACTTGTTGACGGTCTCGCGGGAGGCGCCAACGAGCTGGGCGAGCTCTTCTTGGGTGAGGTCGTGCGGGACGTGGACGGTGCCATCGGCTCCCGCGTGGCCGAAGCGATCGGCGAGGTCCAGCAGGGCCTTGGCGACGCGGCCGGGAACGTCCGAGAAGACGAGGTCCGCGAGCGCGTTGTTCGTGCGGCGCAGGCGCTGCGCGAGGGCCTTCAGCATGTGCTTGGACAGCTCCGGATGGGCGTCGATGAAACGCATCATGCCGTCGTGGTCCAATTCCATCATGCGGGTGGCCGCCACAGCGGTCGCCGTCGTCGAGCGCGGGCCCGGATCGAACAGGGTGAGTTCGCCGATCATCTCGCCGGGGCCAAGGACCGCGATCAGGTTGTCTCGGCCGTCTCCGGAGGTGTGGCCCAGCTTCACCTTGCCTTCGACGATGAGGTAGAGCCGGTCACCCTTATCGCCCTCGTTGAATAGCTTTTCTCCGCGACGCAGGGACACTTCAGACATCATCGAGCGCAGCTCGTCCTGGTCTTCAGCATTCAACGCGGAGAAGAGCGGAACAGATCTGATCATGTTCTCGTCCACGTAGCTCCATTTCTCCGATGTGATTGGACACATCACATTGTGTCACGTGATGTGAGATCAAGCACTCAGATCATAGCGGATGGCGCGAAATTGGCCGAAGATGCGCATTTTCGTGCCCGAAAGTTAGGCTGGCGCCATGAGTGAACGGGCCGTAGCGATCGACGATATCCTCATCGAGACGTATCCCGATGCCCATTGCGAGCTCGATTTCGCCTCGCCATTTCAGCTGCTCGTCGCGACGGTCCTCTCGGCACAGACGACCGACGTGCGCGTCAATCAGGTGACGCCCGAGCTGTTCAACCGCTATCCGAGGCCGGCCGACCTCGCGAGCGCGGGGCGTGCGGACGTGGAGGAGATCTTGCGGCCCCTCGGGTTCTTCCGGGCGAAGACCACGTCGCTGATCGAGCTGTCGGGCCGGCTCGTGGCCGAGTTTTCCGGCGACATGCCGGACTCCTTGGATGCGCTCGTGTCGCTACCGGGAGTGGGACGCAAGACGGCGAACGTCGTGCTCGGAAACGCGTTCGGGATCCCGGGCATCACCGTCGATACGCACGTCGGGCGGCTCTCCCGCCGCCTGGGGCTGACGAAGAATACGGACCCGGTGAAGGTCGAGCGCGACCTCATGGCCGAGTTGCCCAAGGAGCGGTGGACCGATGCCTGCCACCGGCTGATCTTTCACGGGCGGCGCTGCTGCACCGCGCGCAAACCCGACTGCGAGGCGTGCCCGCTCAGCGAGCTCTGCCCGCGAATCGGGGTTTAGCTGAAGTCCGAGAGCGCGGCGCGCAACGCGGTAAGGATCGTGTCCGGGTCCTCTTCGGGCAGGAAATGGCCGCCGGGCGAGACGCGGGCGTCGTCGGAAAACGAACTCGGATCCCACAGGGCGTCGCGCTGACCGCAAATCTCGGTGACGGGCACGATCCAGTAGGCGCGCTCGAGTTCGGCGAGGAACTGGCGGCCCGAGGGGCGGCGGCGCGAGCGGATGAGCCAGCGGAGTTGTTCGAGGGCGCAGCGCGCGGCGAACGGGGAGCGCAGCGCGTCGGTATAGGAATAGGACGCGGGGCGGGTGGGGGAGGACTCGTCGGTCAGCTCGTTGATGACGAGGGAGACCGTCGTGCCCGACGTGAGGCCGCGCTCGGCGAGGACGGGCGTAAGGACGGCGGGCGCGATGCGCGCGAGATGGCGGGAGCGGGCCAGGCGCCAGCGCGCCGGATGCGGTGAGGAAACCGCGACGACGTGGCGGATGACGTCCGGGTAGTAGGCGGCCGCGGCGCGGGCGACGACGCCGCCGAGGCCGTGGCCGACGACGATCGCTTCGCGCGCGCCGAGCACCGAGACGACGCCGACGACGTCCGAAGCGAGCGTCGGGATCGAAAACCGGCTCGGCGGATTATCGGAGGCGCCATAGCCGCGCAGATCGACCGCGACCATCGCGCAGTCGAGGTCTCCGGCCGCAGCGAGCACTTCGCGCCAGGCGTACCAGTGCTGCGGGAAGGAATGCAGCAGGATCACGACGCGCTGCGGCGTGGATGTCGGATCAAAACCCGCTGTCACGGTATGGAGGCGGGCGCCGTTCGCGTCGAGGAAACGATGCGACCACGGCCCGGGTGCATGCAAAAGATCGGCGGATTCACTCACTTAAGCGAGGCTACCGCAGAGGAGCTGGCCGGGCCGTAGGACGAAGGTTAGGTGGCAAGGCCCTTGGAGATGAGGTCCATCACCGAGGAGTCGGCGAGCGTCGTGACGTCACCGATCTCACGGTTTTCGGCGACGTCGCGCAGCAGCCGGCGCATGATCTTGCCGGAGCGGGTCTTCGGCAGCTCGGGCACGATGAGGATGTCGCGGGGTTTGGCGATCGGGCCGATCTCCTTGCGAACGTGCTCGCGCAGCGTCGCGACGAGGTCGGCGCCCTCGCCCTCCTCATCGGCCTGGGCGAGGTATTCCTCGCGCAGGATGACGAAGGCGACGACGGCCTGGCCGGTCGTATCGTCCTTCGCGCCGACGACGGCGGCCTCCGCGACCGCGTCGTGGGCGACGAGCGCTGATTCGATCTCGGCGGTCGATAGCCGGTGGCCGGAGACGTTCATGACATCGTCAACGCGGCCGAGCAGCCAGACGTCGCCATCCTCGTCATAGCGCGCGCCGTCGCCGGCGAAGTAGACGCCCTCAAAGCGCGCCCAGTACGTCTCGTTGAAGCGTTCGTTGTCGCCCCAAATGCCGCGCAGCATGGCGGGCCACGGCTCGGTCAGGACGAGCAGGCCGGGGGTTTCGTCGGTGATCTCTTCGCCGAGGTTGTCGAAGATTTCGACGCTGATGCCGGGCAGCGGGCGCTGGGCGGAGCCGGGCTTGGTGGCGGTGATGCCGGGCAGCGGGCTGATCATGATGCCGCCGGTCTCCGTCTGCCACCACGTGTCGACAATGGGGCAGCGCTCGGCGCCGATGACGCGGTGGTACCACAGCCACGCCTCGGGGTTGATCGGCTCGCCGACCGTGCCGAGGATGCGCAGCGTTGATAGGTCGTGCGCGTTCGGGAATTCCTCGCCCCACTTCATGCACGTGCGGATCGCGGTCGGCGCCGTGTAGAAGATCGTGACGCCGTACTTTTCGATGATCTGCCACCAGCGGCCCTTGTCGGGCGTGGCGGGCGTGCCCTCGTAGACGACCTGCGTCGTCGCGTTCACGAGCGGGCCGTACGTGACGTAGGTGTGGCCGGTGATCCAGCCGACGTCGGCGGTGCACCAGTAGACGTCCGACTCGGGGTGGACATCGAAAACGTTTTTGTGCGTGAACGCGGCCTGCGTGAGGTAGCCGCCCGTCGTGTGGACGACACCCTTCGGCTTACCCGTGGTGCCCGAGGTGTACAGGATGAACAGCGGATGCTCCGCGTCGACGATCACGGGGGCGTGCTCCGTCGACTGGTTCGGGACGGTCTCGTGCCACCAGATATCGACGTCGTCGTTCCAGTTCACGTCCATCCCGGTGCGCTGGTAGACGAGCACATGTTCGACAGGAGTATCACCGCCCGCGATCGCGTTGTCAACGGCGAGCTTCAGCGGCAGGGCTTTACCGCCGCGGAACTGTCCGTCAGAGGTGATGACGACACGGGCACCGGCGTCGAGAATGCGCGAGTGCAGTGCGTCGGCAGAAAAACCGCCGAAAACGACCGAGTGCGGGGCGCCGAGGCGGGCGCAGGCGAGCATCGAGATGATCGCGATCGGGCCCATCGGCAGGTAGATTGCGACGCGGTCGCCGGTCTTGACTCCGAGTTCGACAAGCGCGTTCGCGGCCTGCGAGACCTCGTCTTTCAACCGCGCGTAGGTGTAGTCCTCGCTCCTGCCGTCTTCCGCCTCGAAATGCAGGGCGATTCGATCACCGAGTCCGGCCTCGACGTGCCGGTCGACCGCGTTATAGCAGGCGTTGAGCTTCCCGTCGGCGAACCATAACGCCTTCGGAGCATTCGACCAGTTCAGAACCTCGGTGAAATCGGTATCCCACGTGAGGTATTCGCGTGCAATCTCGGCCCAGAACCCTTCTCGATCTTCCTTCGCGCGATCGAACAGCTCCTGCGTTGCGACGGCGTTGCGGCGGATCTCATCCGACGGGGCGAACGTTTCGGGTGCGACGGGGGCATCGTGGGACATACAAAACTCCGATTTGTGATCGCGAACACGTGGTACAGCTCACTATTGTGCGCGCCGAGGGCGGTCGTGTCCACCCGTGTCTCACGTGGGGGGACTGACCAGAAGGCGCCCCGGCCGGTTGGCTCGGGGCGCCTTCGGATGCTAGCCGCGCTAGCCGATGCGGTGGCGGGCGGATGTCGCGCGAAGCATGAGGCCCGACGCGGCTAGCGCTGCCGCGAGCGCGACGAACGCGAGCGCGTTGCTACCCGTGATTGGCATGGACGGTCCCGGCTGCTGCGGCGCCGGCGTCGTCGGGGCGCCCCCGCTCGGAGCCGGCGTCGTGGGCTCGTCGGTCGGCGCCGCCGTCGGCCCCTCAGTGGGTTCCTCGGTCGGTTCTGCCGTCGGCTCCGGGGTCGGCTCATCGGACGGCTTACCCGCGAGCGGCGAGCCCGCCGCGTCGAGGTAGACCGTGAACTGGCCCGAGACCATCTCGCGGCGCTCGACCGTCTTCAGCGAATAATCGTCGGCGAGGATCGGGAACATCGACACCGGCGTCATCGTCATCGCCGCGGCCGGCATGACGCCCGAGTCGAGGGCGGGGCCGTCGTACGGCGCGATGCGGATATCGAGGTGCCCGTAGTGCTTACCACCGGCGACGAGGTGCTTCACGCCCGCATCGTTCGTGCGCCACAGCTCGGGCTCGTCCCGCTGGGCCATCCACACCGAGTGTGTGTTGAAGCCGAGCGGCTCATACGTACCGTCGGCGGTCTTGATCATCTTCTCGCCGCGCAGCCCGTCGGAGGCGACGCCGACATCCCAGTGATAGACGCCGGTGCCATCGCCGGCCTCGTCGACATAGGACGCCTGGAACGTCTCATCGTGGCCAGAGAAAACCGCGGCGACATCGTACTTTTCGAGCAGTGGCTGCAGATGGCGCATCGGGGTGCCGGGCTGGCCATCGGGCGACTCATGGCCCATCGGGGTGCCGTGCACGCCGTTGGAGTAGGCGACGTGATGCCACTGCACGAGGATTATCTGGCCCGCGGCGCGGGCGTCGGCGAGCTGGGCCGCGGCCCAGGCGTACTGTTTGGAACCGGGCATGAAGTCCGGCTGGTCTGGCGTGTTCGGATCCGTGCCGGTAGGGAACCAGCCCGCCGCGACGGCCGCCGGGAAATCGCGCGCGTACTCGGCGAACGTGAACGAGTTTTGGGTGTCGGTGCCGTACTGCTGGGGCGTCAGGTTCTTATCGGTCCCACGGGAGGCCATCTCCGGTGGGGTCTTACCCGGGCTCTGGTCCGCCGAACCATTTGTCGCATCGAGCGTGATGATCGTGACGGGACCGTAGTCGACGCGGTGGTAGGCATCCAGATACTCGGGATTGGTTGATCCGAACGTGTCAAAGTTTTGGTTGTAGGCGGCGCGGGCGCGCACGACAAGGGAGCGATCCTCGGGCTTGCCGTAGCCGTAGACCTCGTGGTTGCCCAGGGCGGTGACGATCGGGATCGAGTCAAGCACATGCCCCTTATCGCCCGCGAAGTAGCGGAACCACTCATCCCAGTGGGTCTGGCTCGAGCCGCGCTCGGCGAGATCGCCAGGCAACAAGATGAGGTCCGGCTTCGCCTGCGCGATCAGGGAGTTATTGAGCTCTTGGGCCCGATCCTCGGTGATGGCGTAGTTCAGGGCGTGGTCGCCATCGCGCGTGGAGGAACCGAATTTCTCGTCCCAGGCCGAGCCCGGCGCGGGACGCTCTTCGGAGCCCTCGGCGAGCGGAGACTTCACCCATTCGCGGTAGGTGACGCGACCGATCGGGTCCGTTTCAGTATCGGAAAACGCGATGAGGTGCAACGGCTCGGTGATTGTTGTGCCCTTGGCGGGCAGCGTCGTGAACTGTGCGTCATGCCGGTAGTCGTCGACGATGACCGCATAGGCGTAAGTCGACTTGGGGGTGAGGCCGGTGATGCGGTGGCTGTACTTGACCGGCGCATTCGCGCGGATCCAGCTGCCCTGCTTCGCAACGAGCTCCTTGCCACGCGTGAGGTCTCCCTGGGCGAGTTCGGAGTCCTGGTATTCATTGACCGGGTTCGCCTCGCCGATGATCGTTGCTCGGTAGCCGTCGGCGGGAAGGCCTGGGCCGGTCACGACGAGCTCGGCGTCGGAGCCGAGCTCGGTGAAGAAGTTGATCGTCATCTCGGTTGCCGCGGGGCGCTGCAGGTAGGGCAGGACACGGAAACCGGCAGCGGCCTCGCGCGGGACGGTGGCGCCGTCGACGATCGTCGGATGATCAAGAGTAGAGACGAGTGCGGGGGACTCGACGCCGGGGCGGGCGGCATCCGGGCTTGCGACGCTAGAGAGGGGAATGATGGCGAAGAGGAGCGCGGCACTGGCCGCCGCGAGGAGCCGGTGAGGGCGGGCCATGATCGACCTTTCGGTGAGGGGACGTGGCGCCCTGACCGTAGGCAACGAGAATGACCCGCAGATAGCGGGGACGTAAACACCGCGTGGTGCAGACAGCAGGAAAGTGCCCGGACCTTGCGGGCCCGGGCACTTTCGGTGGTAGGGGAGGTGACTTAGTGTCCGACGCGGCGTTCGAAGGCGGCCTGGAGGCGTTCGCCCCGGCGGCCGGCGCGGCGAGCCGCGTGCGAGATGTAGCCCGCGAGCAGGAGCGCGACGCCGTAGGCGAGCATGCGGCCCGTCGAGACGTCGGCGAGGAAGTGGTGGGCAGCGTTCGCGCCGATCTGGTGCAGGTCCGAGATCTTGTCCAGCGGGCCTGTCGAGAAGTCCTTCAGCATGCCGGGAGCGACAACGTAGGCCGCGCCGACGATCGAGAGTAGTGCGCCCGTAATCCACGCGCCGACGGAGGACGCCTTTACCAGGATCGCGATGAGAACGACGAGCAGGAGACCGCCGACCATCTCACCGATGGCGGCGGGGTTGATCGTGCCCGTCTCCCACGGCGCGTTCGAGGCGAGCGTGAAACGCGCGCCGGCGTCAGCGATGAGGTACCAGGCGATCGGGGCCAGCAGGAGGACGAGGAAGATCGACGCGATGTGGGCGCCGACGCGCGAGCGCGGGGCCTCGAGCTCTTCGCCCGCGAGGATGTCGTCCTCGTAGCGGGAGGCGGGATCGTGGGGTTTGTAGGTTTGGGTGAGCGGCTCGCTCGACGTCGTGGCCGGATCGGCGGTGCCCGCGGCACCGGCGGCCCCGGTTCCCACAGCGGCAGCGCCCGCGGCGGCGGCGCCGGGGGCGTAGGACGCCGGTGCGTCGTCGCCCGACTCGCTGTTCCACAGGCTCGTGCGGCGCACCATCGTCGACTCGACATCGTCGTCGGTGCGGGCGTGGGCCTTGCCGTCGTCCTCGATGTCGGCGACCTCGGCGGTGCCGCCATAGGAGGAGGCGCGGCTCCACGGGGAGGCCTCCGCCGGTTCGGCGCGACGCGCGGTCAACGGCGAGTCCTCCTCGACGCCAGCCTCGTCGGCCTCGGCCACGTGTGCGGTGCCGGCCGCGACGGCGCCCGGGCCCGCGAACGCGGCCTTATCGGTGGCCTCTTCGACCGGCTCGTCAGCGGGGGCGTCGACGTGGTCGACAACCGGCGCCTGGGGCTCATCCGAATCGAGCACGCTCGCAGAGCGGTGCTCGCTCAGCTCGGGCTCATTGGCAGCGGGGGCCTCGAACACCGGCTCGTCGGCGACCGGGGCGTCGGGTGCCGGCTCGTCGTGCGGGCGGGCAGTCTCGGGCAGCGGAGCCTCGCCGGGCTCGGAAAACTCCGGCGCTACCTCCGCGCGGGAGTCACGCGCGCGAATATTGTCCGGGTGGAAGTGCGGCTCAAAACGGCCCGTGTCCTCGCCGGCCGGCGGCACGGCGGGCGGAACCGGCATCGGGGCGCCGGCATCCTCGGCGGGCGGGGCGGCCTCCGGCGCGGGCGTTTCGCCCTCGGTCGGGAAGGCGCCGTAGACATCGTCACGCTCGAAGGTCTCGTCCGGGGGACGGAACTCGGGCATGCGGTCGTCTGCCGGGGCAGTGTCGTAGGGGGAGGACGTCTCGTTGCCCTCGTACGCTACGCGGTCGTCGCGTTCGTTGTCGCGGTTGTCTCTCATGAGTTCTCCCAGAGCTATGGCGATAAAACCACGCTATGCGCGGATGCCCGTTTTTGCGCGTCGGGCACGCCGAAACCGCGATAATTTGCGTCGCATCCATAGACTGAGGCGGTGATGACCGACCCGTTAGGACGCCTCGCTTCCGAACCTGCACTCGTGGCGCTCGCCGCCGAGATCAGCGAGCAAGCGGCCGCCCTCCGCTTCCACGAGGCGCTGCGCCGACACAGCGCGCAGGCCCGGCACGCCGCGATCGTCGCGTCGAGCACGCACCTCAGCGATGCCGCGGGACTGCCTCCGGGTGGGGATTTGGCGGAACAGATCGTGACCGGGCAGGCAGCGGGCGACGACCCGCGCTGGCGCTGCTACCGCGTGTTGCGTCGCAGTCTCGATTTTTTCGGCACGCTCGGTGGGGCCGCCGACCGCACACCGCCGGGACAGATCATCTCCGCGCTGCGCCGCGACGCCGGTCTACCGGGCGCACCGCCCGCCGGACTGCAGCAAGCAGGCGGACTCATGACGTCGACCAGCCCGGCGTTCGTCGTGACAGCACTGATCTGGGCGCATGCCCAGCTCGCGAGCGAGGAGGAAACCGCGGCCTTCGGGGCAGGCGGGCCGTTGCCGATCCCGACGACGACGTTCGCGGCCGCTCTCGCGTCGATCCATGCCGTGCGCTCCGGCCTTGATCCCGCGGGCGTCAGCGTCGTCAGCGACGTGGAAGCCCCACAAGCACTAGCCGACTACCGGGCAGGGTCCTGGGTGGGTGCACTCGGGTGGTGCGAGGCATTCGGGCAGATGTGGCGCGCCGGGCTCGCGGCCGGACGCGTCGTATGCGACGAGGTGCGTGCGGGCAGGCGCGGCGGCGCCCGCTAGGCGTTTTTCTGATCGCGGTCGCGCAGCCACCACCACAGGCCCGCGCCGATCCCCACGGCGAGCAGCAGCCCGACGGCGGGCAGCGCGTGGCGCGGTTTCAGCGGCACCGGGTTCGCCCAGCGCGCGATGTCCCAGCCGCCCTCCATTGCGAGCGTGGCAAGGCCGCGATCGGGATTGACGGCGACGGGATGCCCGACGGCCTGCAGCATCGGCGCGTCGGTAACGGAGTCGGAATACGCCCAGCAGTGCGCCAATTCCCAGCCGTAGCGGCTCGCGAGGCGCTCCATCGCCTCGGCCTTGGCGGGACCGTAAACGTAATCAGAAATGACGCCCGTAAAGCGCCCGTCCTCGCCGACCTCGAGTTGGGAGGCGACGACGTGATCCGCGCCGAGCATCTCCGCGATCGGGGTGACGATATCGCTGACCGATGCGGAGACGATGACGACGTCGTGCCCGGCGGCATGGTGGGCGGCGATCGCGTCGAGGGCCTCGCCGAAGACCTCCGGTTCGATGCGGGTCTGCAGTGAATTGCGAACGACCTGCTCGAAGGCCTGCGGCGCCCACCCGGCCACGAGCGCCGAGAGCCGCTCGCGCACGCGCTCGGAGCGGTCGTGGTCGGCGTCGAGGAAGTGATAGGTCAGCTGGGCATGCGCCGAACGCGCCACGTCGGTCCGGGAGATCAGGCCCGCGTCCAGCAGAGGACGAAACAGCGCGAGCGTTGCCGATTTAGCCAGGACCGTTTTATCGAGATCGAAAAAGGCGGCAGCGGAAGAAGAGCGCATATTCTCACCCTAACGAACGGCGCGGACCTGGTCGATGGTTAGCTGGGGAAAGCGCCAGCAAGGAGCGCGGCAATGCTGTGGATAGCGCCGCTCGCCGCCCCGCGCCTGGAACGGTGGCACCATGACCACTTCGATCCTCACCACCCGCACCGTCGTCGCGATCATCCCCGACGACGACCTGCGCGCCACGGTCCACGACCTCGCCGAGCTGGCCGGAGCCGTCGTCCCCGAGCGGCCGTGGGAGATCGCGCTGGGCGACCCGCACTGCATCGTCGTCCTCGGACTGCCGCTCGACGCCGCGACCGTCGCGAGCCTCGATGCGGCCGCCCGGGAGCGCGCCATCGTCGTGACGCGCGAGGGGCCCGACGACGAATGCGACCTGCCCGAAACCCTCGGCACGCACCTGTCGCTGCCGCGTCAGTCCGATGAACTGCTCGCGCGGCTGTCCCACCTGTCGGCGGCGGCGCCGATCATCCGCGTCGCCGGGCTGCACGGGGGAGCGGGCGCGACGCGGTTCGCCGCCAGCCTCGCCCGCCTCGCCGAGCAGGACTCGTTTCGCGTCGTCCTCCTCGACGCCGACCCACGCGGCGGGGCGGCCCTGCTCCTCGAGATCGAGAGCGGCGAAGCCTACGCGCGGCTGCCCGAGGCGATCTCGTGGGCCGACATCGGCGACGGCCTCGACCTCCTCCCGCTACGGATCGTCGCGGGCCTGCCGAAGGTCAACGGCGTCTCGATCCTCACCGGCGGCGCGCCCGATGCCGCCACGTGCTGGCGCGTCGCGAACGTCCTGCGTCACGCCTGCGACCTCGTTATCGTCGACGGCTGCCTGCCCACCGGGGCGCTCGCGGATACCCGCGCGGACCTCGACGTCGTCATCGGAACCCCGTCGCCCGCGACGATTCGGGCCTTCCACCTGCTGGAGCCCGATGACGCGCGCGTGCTCGCGCTGCGCACCCCCGGCACCCATCCGCTAGAAATCACGTTGGCGGAGTGCGGAGCGATGCGGACCGTGACGTTCCGCTCCGAGCGCAGTGCCGACCGCGACGCCGAACACGGGATCGCGCCGGGCGACCGCGTCCGATCGGCGACGATGGTGTGCGCACGCAAACTCTGGCGGGAGGCGAAGGCGGCGTGAGCGAGTCGTGGCAGCGCCGGGCCGCCGACCTCGCCACCGGTATGTCCACGGCGAAGGCCCTCCGCGATGCGCCCGTCGCCGCCAGCGACCTCGCCCGCAGCCACGCCGACGCCGCCGCCCGCGAGGCCGGCCTCACCGGGGACCTCGCCCGGCTCCTTGCCGATCCGCTCGTCACCGACGTCCTCATCAACCCTGACGGCAGCGTCGTCATCGAGCGCGCAGGAGAACTCGCGACGACGGGCCTCGCGGTACCCGACACGCGGGCGCTCGCGGTGCGGCTCGCGGCCGCGGCCGGGCGGCGACTCGACGACGCATCCCCCATCGTCGACGGCACGATCCACTCCGGCGTACGGCTGCACGCGATCCTGCCTCCACTTGCCTACGGGGGCGCCGCGATCAGCCTGCGCGTCGCCCGCCACCAAGCCTTCGACCTCGCCGCACTCGCCGAGCGCGGCACCCTGCACCCCGAGCTCACCGCCGCGCTGTGCACGCTGCTGGTCCGCCGGGCCAACGTCGTCCTCACCGGAGCGACCGGCACGGGCAAAACGACGCTTCTCGCCGCGCTCATCCGCGAGCTGCCCGACGGCGAGCGCATCGTCGTGATCGAGGAAGCGCGCGAGCTTGCGCCGCCGCATCCGCACCTCATTACGCTGCAAACCCGCGGCGCGAATACGGAGGCGCGCGGCGGCATCGGCCTGGCCGACCTCGTGCGCGCGGCCCTGCGCATGCGCCCCGACCGGCTCATCCTCGGCGAGGCGCGGGGCGCCGAAATCCGCGACGTCCTCGCCGCGCTCAACACCGGCCACGCCGGCTGCTGGTTCACCCTGCACGCAAATACTCCCGCCGACGTACCCGCCCGGCTGCTCGCGCTCGCCGCCCTCGCGGGCCTGAGCGAGAGCGCCCTCAGCGCACAGGCCGGCGCCGCGCTCGACGCGATCGTCCACCTCGAGCGCACCGGCGGGCAGCGCCACGTCTCCCACATCGCGGCCTTGGCCCGACGCGAGGGGCGCCTCGTCGTCGAACCCGCCTTGAGCAGGCGCGGCCGCGAGATCGACGTGGGCCCCGGCGCCGCGCACCTGGGGCTGGGCCCATGACCCGCGCCGGCCTCGCGCTACTGCTCGCGACGACGCTGTGGGGCATCGCGCGCATCCCACTCACGAGCCCGACCCGCCGCACCCGCACCCGCCGCAGGCCCGCCGCACCGCCCGTCGACGTCGGCTCACTCGCCCTCGACTTCGCCGAACGCCTCCGCTCCGGCGCCCCGCTCGCCACCGCCTGGGAAGCGTCCGCGGCGAGCCACGGCCTAGCGACCGACTGGGATCCGCTGCGCGGACCGACGGGGCTCGCCGACCTCGGCGCCGCGGGCATGACGCTCAGCGCCGCGATCCGGCTCGCCCTGCGTACCGGCGCGCCGCTCGCCGATCTCCTTACCGCCTGCGCCCGCGCCGCCGCGGGCACGGAGGACGCGGCCGCCGCCCGCCGCATCGCGCTCGCTGGCCCGCGCTCCTCCACGCGCATCCTCGCCGCGCTCCCGCTGGCCGGCCTCGCGGGCGCGGCCCTCCTCGGCCTCAACGTCCTGGGCCGCATCCTCGACGGGAGCGTCGGCACCGCCAGCGCCCTGCTCGGCCTCGCCGTCTGGCTGGTCGGCCACCTGTGGACCCGCCGCCTCATCGCCCGCGCGGCCGCCGCCCCGCTCGATACCGAACACGTCACCTGCGACCTCGCCGCCGCCGCGCTGCAATCGGGCGCCTCCATCCCGGGCGTCCTGCAGGTCCTCGCCGAGGTGTTGGACGACGAACGCCTCGCGACGACGGCACGCGCCCTGCTGCTCGGCGTAGACTGGCACACCGCATGGGGCGATCGCGCCACGGGATCGCTCGCCCGCAGCCTCGACGTCGCGTGGACCTCCGGCGCGAGCCCCGTCGCGCTCCTGCAGCGCCGCGCCGAACGGCTCCGCGCCACCGCCGAGACCGACGCGAAGGCTGCTGCGGGCCGCCTCGCCGCGCGCCTCGTGCTGCCGCTCGGAGCCTGTTTCCTCCCGGCCTTCATCTTGCTTGTGCTCATCCCGGCGATCGTCTCGATCGTCGCCACGTTCACCTAAGGCGCCCTGCCGCGGCAATCCACAACCGCACCTCGCCCTCGCCGCCATCCGAAGCCGAGCCGCGACCCGCCGCGCCGGCGCACGAGACTACCGCACACTGCCAGCACCGGCACCGCGCCGAGCGCGCCGCACGGCGCGACGACCCAAGGAGAGACCATGACCTCGATCCACCACCACTACGCCGCCCTCATCCGCCGCGCCCACCGCCTCAGCTCCCGCCTCCACCACCTCGCCGCCCGCGCCCACGGCCTCGCGGCCCGCGCCACCACCCGCAGGCTTGCGCTGAGCGAGCGCGGCTCGGCCACCGCGGAATACGCCATCGCGGCGCTCGCGGCCGCTGCCTTCGCCGCCCTGCTCATCGCCGTCGTCTCCTCCCCGGAGATCCGCGGCCTGCTCACGGGCATCATCTCGAAGGCGCTGAACACGAAATGAACCGACGCCCCGGCGCGCGCCCAGCAGAACGCGGTTCGGTAACGGTCGAAACGGCCCTTGTCCTGCCCGTTGTCGTGCTGTTCGTCCTCATCCTCCTCGCCACGGCCCTGGCCGGCAGCCAGCAGCTCGCGGTGACGGAAGGGGCGCGCGCCGCGGCCCGTTCCCTCGCGATCGGCGAGAGTCTCGCTGAGGCCCGCGCTACGGCTGCCCGCGTCTGCACTTGCGATACGCAGATCGCGGCCGAGGGCGGCACCTGGGTCCGCGTCACGGTGACGTCGACAAGCCCGACCGTCTCCTGGATCCCGGGCTTCAACGTCGCCGCCACCATCACCGTGCCCGCCGAAGCAGGCACCCCATGACAACCCCCATTCCCGACGAACGCCGAGCCATTGCCGACGAGCGCGGCTCGATCACGCTCATCGCCGCGGCCACCCTCACGATGGTGACCCTCCTCGTTGCAACGCTCACCACCCTCGCCGCCGTGCGCGCCGAACGCGGCCGCATGCAAGCAGTCGCCGACGTCATCGCGCTTTCCGCCGGGCCGCACCTCGCCGACGGCTGCGAACGCGCCGCGCGCATCGCCGCGCGCAACGACGCCACTCTGTCCAGCTGCGAGCGCCGCGGCCTCGACCTCCTCGTCACGACGAGCGCACCGGTCCTCAGCCTCGGGACGGTCAGCGCGAGCGCCCGCGCAGCTCCGCAGTTTGGTCCGCCATAAGCGCGAGTACGGTGATCGCCCCGGCCTTTGACAGCGGCTCGTTCCCGCTGCCGCATTTGGGTGACACGATGCACCGCGGACAGCCCGCCTCGCACGGGCACGACGAGACGAGCTCTGCCGTCAGGCGCGTCCAGCGCGCCCGATCCGCAAACCCATGCGCCGCGAACCCCGCCCCGCCGCGCGTCCCGTCGTAGACGAAGATCGCCGGCGCGAGCTGCTCGCCGTACAGCGCATAGGACACCCCGCCGATATCGCTGCGGTCGCACAGCGCAATGAGCGGCAACATCGAAATGAGCGCATGCTCGGCCCCGTGCAGCGCCCCGGCCACATCGGCCGCCGCCACCCCGGCCGCCTCGAGTGTCCCGGTCGGCACCTGCCAACACCACGCGACGGTCTGCAGCACGCGCGTCGGCATGTCGAGCGTCTGCGAGGAAATGATTTCGCCCGTCTTGGCCCGACGCCGGTAAAACCCCGTCACCTGCTTTTCGACCTCGACCTGCGCGAGCGAAAACGGCGCCGCCTCCGCAAGACTGCGTTCGATCCGCACCCGCGTCTCACCGCGCGCGACAGTACGCAGCTCCTGCGGCGCGATCGGTTCGGCGACAGCGGCCTGCTCATCGAGCTCGCGGATGATGAACTGCCGCCCCTGATGCAGATAGATCGCCCCGGGGTGGACGGCCGAATCGGCCGAGTCCGCAGGCACGGTCCCGAGGAGTCGGCCGGTTTCGGTTTCGACGACGGCGACCTCCCGCGCCCCCGACCCCCGCAGGTCGGTGAGGTCGTGCGCCCGCGTCGGCAGCAGCGAATTCCACATCCACCCGGCGGGCCGCGCCTTCAGCAGGTCCCGCACGAGCAGGTCGTCGATCATCTCGCGCGCCGCCTCACCCCCGAAGAGCGGAAAATCTTTTTCGGTCAGCGGCAGCTCGCTCGCCGCCGCGAGCAGGTGCGGGGCGAGCACGTGCGGATTGGCGACGTTGATGACGCTCGCCTCGACGCCCGCAGAAAAAATTTCGGCCGGATTCTCGACGAGATACCGGTCGAGGGGATCCTCACTCGCGGCGAAGATCGCAACCCCGGGCCGTCCGACGCGCCCAGCCCGACCCGCCTGCTGCAGCAGCGACGCCCGCGACCCGGGCCAGCCGGACGTGATGACGGCGTCGAGGCCGGAGATATCGATGCCGAGCTCGAGCGCATTCGTCGCGGTCAAACCCGCCACGGCCCCGGAGCGCAGGTCGGCCTCGAGGGCGCGCCGCTCCTCGGGCAGGTACCCGCCGCGATAAGCAGCAACCCGCCCGACGGTGCCGCTATCCTTACCCTCTCCGGCCGTAAGCAGGTCGCGCACGTGCAGGGCGAGCGCCTCGGTCCCAAAGCGGGAGCGCACAAAAGCGAGGGTGCGCGCCTGCCGCCGGACGAACGCGGCCATGACATCGGCGACGTCCCCGCCGCCAGCACCGCCCGCCGTACCCGCAGTACCGCCCGCCGCCGAACCGCCCGCCGCAGCCGCTTCCTTCTTCGGCCTCACCAGCACGATCCGCTTGGCGCCCACCGGCGACCCATCCTCGGTCACGGCCACCGGATCCACCGCAGCGCTCCCGAGCAGCGTCTGCGCCAACGCCCCCGGATCCGCCGCCGTCGCCGACAGCAGCACGACGCGCGGCGCCGCGCCATAATGCCCCGCAATTCGCAACAACCGTCGCAACACCAGCGAGACATGCGCCCCAAAAAGCCCCCGGTACGTATGTGCCTCATCGACGACGACGAGCGAGAGCCCACGCAGCAACCGCGCCCACCGATGATGCCCAGCCAGGAGCGAAAAATGCAGAAAATCCGGGTTTGTCGCGACGATATCCGCCCGAGCGCGCGCCGCCGACCGCTCCATCGGCGCACTATCGCCATCGCACGTCGCCGCCACCGCGGGCAGCGCGCCCGCCGCAATCACGCCGCGCGCCGCCGCCAACTGATCGGCCGCCAGCGCCTTCGTCGGCGCAATGTAGAGCATCGTCGGGCGCACCATGCGCTGCGCAATCGACCCGGCCCGCCCGCCCGCGACCGCCTCCTGATGTGCCGACACCTCCGACAGGATCGACGCCCACACGGGAAGCGACTTACCGGATCCCGTCCCGGTCGCGACGACGGTCGTGCGCCCCGCGGCGATCGCTTCCAGCGCCGCCACCTGATGCGTGTACGGCCGCGAGATTCGGATCCGCTCGTACGCCGCCGCCACGTCGGCGTGCACGTGCGCGGGCCAATCACCGTAGCGAGCCGGGCGCGACGCCGCCTCGTGGACATGCGCGATCCGCTCGGCACCAAATACCGCGCGCGCCACGTCCACTAGATCCTGCATGGCCCCATTGTGCCGGTGTTCTACACTGTTCGCGTGCCCGCCTCGAAGCCGCCTGAGCAGCCCACGGCCCGCCCGCCGTCCGGCTCGCCCAGCTCCCGCCCGGCGCTTTCGGCGACCGCGGCGCGCCTCGCGTCCGGCACCTGGCGGCGGCGCCGCACCCATCGCCGACGCATGACGGGACTTGCCACGTGCGTCCTCGGCCTGTTTCTCCTGTGGCGTCTCGCGGTCCACACTCGCCTCGGCCAGGCCCTCGACACGCTCGCGATGCACCGCCTCACGGACCTCGCGGCCTTCGACCCGTCGTCCATCTCGGTCACGCACACCGTGATCTCCTTCGGTGGCCTCGCGGCGATCGTCCTCGCGGTCGCGCTCCTGGCAGTCCTACGCGGCCGCTGGCAACTCGCGATCCGCGCCGTCGCGGTCCTCGCGGGCGCCAACCTCACGACCCAACTGCTAAAAACGTTCCTGCTCTCGCGCCCCGACCTCGGCATCGGCTGGGCGCTGCCGCCCTCGCTGCCCTCGGGTCACACGACGGCCGCCGCGGCGACGGCGGTCGCGGCGATCATGGTCGTCCCGCCCGCCTGGCGCACGGTCAGCGTCCTGGTCGGCACGGCGTGGACGGGCTTCATTGGCCTGACGACGCTCATCAACGGCTGGCATCGCCCCGCCGACGTCATCGCCGCCGTCCTCGTCGCCACCGCCTGGGGCTTCATGCTCTCGCCGAACGAATCCGGCCCGATCGCCACCGCGCGCCTGCGCCTCACGACGCTCACGCTCGGCACGATCGCCACCGTCCTCGGCGCGCTCGGCGTCGCGGCCGCCGCGATCCGCCTGAATTTCAGCGGCCTGCTCGTCGAACCGTTCGTCCCCGGCATCCCAACGACGCGCGTACTCACGAGCGCGTCCGGCCACGGCGGCATGGGCATCGTCGCGGCCACCGGCGCCGTCCTCCTCTTCCTTGGCCTCACGGCCCTGTTGCTGCGCCAGATCGACCTGATCCGCAGCGACTGGGATGGCCGCGCCTAACGACGCGCAAGAATATCGACGACGAAATCCGACTCGTCGGTGAACGGCTCAAACTGCCACGTGGCAAATCGCGACTGCACGATAAGCCCCGCCGCAGCCAGGTCCGCCTCGTACTGCGCCAGCGAGTATCCGCGAGTCAACCCAAATCCGATGATGATTCGGCCGCCCTCGGCGAGCGCGTCGGCCGCATGCCGCAAAAACTCGGCGGGCCCGGGCGCATCCAAGAACGTGATGACGTTGCCCGCGCACAAGATGAGATCGGCGCCGACGGACAGCCCAAACGGCTGGGTGATGTCGGCCTGCTTGAACGCGACCTGCCCGGCCTCCGGCACATCCTCCAGCGCCCCGTCGTCCCCGACGCTCGCCGCCACCCCGTGCTCGGCAGCGACGCGCCGTCCCTCGGTAATAAACAGGGGATCGATGTCGAGCCCGACGACGCGATGGGAACGCTGCGCCAGCTCGACCGAAATCCGGCCCGGCCCACACCCCGCATCGACGACGACGGACCCGCGCGCCAGCATCGCATCGGCGGCGCGCGCCTCCCCAAACAGGTCGAAGCCATTCGCCGCGAGCTGTTTGAAACGATTGATATACCGCGTCGAATGGCCAGGATCTGCGCTCGTAATGCGCTGCCAACGGGCCGGCTCAGTCATGCACGCCATTGTGCCTCACCGGGACGAAGGTCCCGAAACCGAGACAAAAGCCGAAAAAACAAAACACAACATGCGGTGGTGGACGCGTGTCGCTTCCACAAGATGTAGTGGTTCGTCTAGCGTCGGTAGGGCGCGCTCAGAAAACGCGCGGCACTAGAGAGCCAACCGATCACCAGCTTTCAAGGAAGTAGCGATGACAGCCTCCGTCACGAACTCGAAGCCCACACCCGCGCCGGAGGAAGGCGCCCCCACCCCCGTCAAGGTCGACGCCGTCTCGACGATCGAGGAGTACCTCGACCGCTCCGACTGGCGCGTCAATGCGAACGCCAACCAGGGCTATTCGCTCGGCGGCATGATGCTCAACACGTCGGGCAAGATGATCGCCAACTACTGGCTCTCGCGCGTCTACCGCCCGGAAGCTGGCGCCGCGCATCGCGAGGGCGACCTGCACATCCACGACCTCGACATGTTCGCCGGCTACTGCGCCGGCTGGTCGCTGCGCAGCCTGCTCGAGCAGGGCTTCAACGGCGTGCCCGGCGCGATCGCCGCCCGCCCGCCCAAGCATTTCTCTTCCGCCATCGGCCAGATCGTCAACTTCCTTGGCACGCTCCAAAACGAGTGGGCCGGCGCGCAGGCCTTCTCCTCCTTCGATACCTACATGGCGCCGTTCGTCCGGCTCGACAACATGACCTACGACGAGGTCGAACAGTGCATACAGGAACTCATCTACAACCTGAACGTGCCCTCCCGCTGGGGCACCCAAACGCCCTTCACGAACCTCACCTTCGACTGGACCTGCCCGAAGGACATCGCCGACGAAGCCCCGCTCATCGGCGAAGAGCCCTGCGACTTCACCTACGGTGACCTCCAGGAAGAAATGGACATGATTAACCGCGCCTACATGGCGGTCATGACCGAGGGTGACGCCGAAGGCCGCGTCTTCACGTTCCCGATCCCCACCTACAACATCACCGAGGACTTCGACTGGGACAGCGAGAACGCTACCCGGCTGTTCGAAATGACCGCGAAGTACGGTCTGCCCTACTTCCAAAACTTCTTGAACTCCGAGCTCGACCCGGGCATGATCCGCTCGATGTGCTGCCGCCTGCAGCTCGACCTGCGCGAACTGCTCAAGCGCGGCAACGGCCTGTTTGGCTCGGCGGAGCAGACGGGATCGCTCGGCGTCGTGACGATCAACTGCGCCCGCCTCGGTTACCGGCACGCCAAGGATAAGGACGCCCTGTTCGCCCGCCTCGACGAGCTCCTCGAGATCGCCCGCGACACGCTCGAAAAGAAGCGCGTCGTCATCCAGCACCACATCGATTCGGGCCTCTTCCCGTTCACGAAGCGCTACCTCGGCACGCTCGAGAACCATTTCTCGACGATCGGCGTCAACGGCATCAACGAGATGATCCGCAACTTCACCCTCGACGAGCACGACATTACCGACGAGGTCGGACACGCCCTCGCCGTCGAGCTCCTCGACCACGTCCGCGACACGATGGTCCGCTTCCAGGAAGAGACCGGCCACCTGTACAACCTCGAGGCCACGCCCGCCGAAGGCACGACCTACCGGTTCGCGAAGGAAGATCGCAAGCGTTTCCCGGGCATCATGCAGGCCGGCACGGACAAGAACCCCTACTACACGAACTCCTCGCAGCTGCCCGTCGGCTACACCGACGACGCGTTCCAGGCCCTCGAAATGCAGGAAGATCTCCAGGGCAAGTACACCGGCGGCACGGTGCTGCACCTCTACCTGCCGGAGAAGGTTTCCTCCGCCGAAGCCTGCAAGACTCTCGTGCACCGCGCGCTCGCGAACTTCCGGCTGCCCTACATCACGGTCACGCCGACGTTCTCGATCTGCCCGACGCACGGATACCTCGCCGGCGAGCACTTCACGTGTGAGCGCTGTGAGGAGGAGTTCGACGAGACGCAGGCCTGCGAGGTATGGACCCGCGTTATGGGCTACTTCCGCCCGGTCTCCTCGTTCAACATCGGCAAGCAGGGCGAGTACGCCGAACGCTTGATGTTCGACGAACCGGTCCTCGCCTAACTTAGGAGGAATTGAGATGACGACGATGGTACCCGCGGAGCAGCGGCTCGTACCCGACCAGGCGCCCACCCCCGCGCCCGAGTCGGCACCCGAGCGCTCCTTCCGCGCTGCCCGCGGGGCCGTCGCTGCCACCGACCTCCCGATCGCGGGGCTCGTCCCGCTCTCGAGTGTCGACTGGCCGGGCAAACTCGTCGCGACCGTGTTTGTCCAGGGCTGCCCCTGGCGCTGTACGTACTGCCACAACACGGGCCTGCTCGACTGCCGAGCGCCCGGAACGCGAATGTTCGACGACGTGCTGCAACTGCTCGAGCGCCGCCGCGGCCTGCTCGACGGCGTCATCTTCTCCGGGGGCGAGGCCACCCGCCATCCGGCGCTGCCCGCCGCGATCGCCGCGGTGCGCGCGGCCGGATTCGACGTCGGCCTGCACACGGGCGGCGGCTTCCCGAAGCGCCTCGCAGAGATCGCGCCGCAGCTGTCCTGGGTGGGATTCGACGTCAAGGGCCAGCCCGCCGACTACCCGAGCGTCGTCGGCGTCCCCGAGATCATGGGCCAGCGTGCCTGGCTGGCGCTCGAGGCATTGCTCGACGCCCGCCGCACACCCACAGTCGAAGCCCGCATGACGGTCTACCCTGGCTCGCACACGCGCGCGACGATCCTTGAATGCGCCCGCCGCGCCCTCGACCTCGGCGTCGACGCCTTCGCCCTCCAGGAGGCGCGCACGGCCGACGGCTCCCGGCCGTATCGGCCCGAAAACGCAGATCCTGACTGGGATTTCGACGAGCTCGCGGCCGACGTTCAGGCGCTCGCCGACACCCGCATCATCATCCGCGCTGCAAAGGATTAACCCTTTACATTCCAACTTTCCGGGCGATAGCGTTGGTATAACCGCCCTGCCAAGGGCGCAATCCCTCATATAGACGCTGGAATCCACCCTGCGGAAGGATAATCCCCATGGCGCCGAACTCGTCTCACCCGGACGCGGAATCCTC
The DNA here is from genome assembly GCF_001907295.1 of Bowdeniella nasicola. Classification (GTDB taxonomy): domain Bacteria; phylum Actinomycetota; class Actinomycetes; order Actinomycetales; family Actinomycetaceae; genus Bowdeniella; species Bowdeniella nasicola. Next base: position 15,865 of record NZ_MQVR01000012.1, on the reverse strand, counting down.
GCGCGACGACGCCCTCGTTCGCGATCCGAACGCGACCCCTGCGGACCTGCACCGCATGGCCTCGGAGCGCCCCGACCTGCGACCCCTGATCGCGGCGCACCCCCAGCTCTATCCCGCGCTGCGCGACTGGCTCGGTGGGCTGGGCGATTCGGCGATCGATGCGGCGCTCGCGGGCGACACTCCTTTCGACCCGACGCCGGCGGACGCGACTCCCGCTGACGAGACGCGCGTCGACGGAACCCCGGCCGGCAGTGATGCCGACGCGACCTCAATCTGGGCGCCGACGACCGACCCCACCGAGGAGCCATCTCCCGAAAGCAACGCGCCGCTCGTCTCCGACGACCCCGAGCCTGCCGACGAGCCCGAGCCTGCCGACGAGCCCGAGCCTGCCGACGAGCCTGAGCTGTACGACAATTCTGAGCCCGCCGCCGAGTCGAGGTTCGCCGACGAGCCAGAGCGGGCCGACGACTGCCCGCTGGTCGCCGCGAGTACACCCTGCGCCGATGACACCTCCGACGCAGACTCCACTTCCGCAGAAGCCGCGTCCGACCCCGACGCGGACCTCGTCGTGAGCCCCGACGCCACGGCCGCCGACCTGCACCGCATCGCGGGGGAGCGCCCCGACCTGCGTGCGGCCGTCGCCGCCCACCCGGCGGCGTACCCGGATCTGCTGACCTGGCTCGGGTCGTGGGACGACCCCGAGATTAACGCCGCGCTCGCCAGCCGCGACGATGCCCCCGCCAAGACGACCTCCGCAACCCAGGACGACGACGCGACCGTTCAGACGCCCGCCGCCACCGGCTTTGACGAGGCGAGCGACGCGGACTCCCAGCGCGCGAGCGTCCTGGGCGCCGGCGCCGCCTTCGTGCCCGCGACCGACGCGAGCCGCGACCCCTATTCGGCACAGGACGCCCCGACGACGACCCTGCCGGACGCCGCCGCAGGCGCGGCCCAGCCCGCCAGCTACCAGCCGACCTACGGCCACACCGGACAGGACTCCCCGCACGCCGCCGGCTACGCGGCCGCCCCGGCCGCAGCTGCCGCGACCGGCCACGGGGGCGGCGGCGAACCGCCCCGCCGCTCCGGCTCCGTCGCATCCTCGGTCGTGCTCGGCGCGCTCATCGGCCTTGTCGTCGTCCTGCTCGCCGTGATCCTCATGCTGTGGCGCCCCTGGGAGGACAAGGACACGTCCGCCTCGCCCAGCCCGACGACGAGCGCCACGAGTGAGCAGCCGTCGACGGACCCGAGCGAATCTCCGAGCGAGTCCCCGTCTGAAAGCCCGTCCGAGTCGCCGACGCCGAGCGAATCACCGACGACGTCACCCGCGGATATGCCGTTCCTGCCCGTAGACACCCCGACGGTCTCGCAGTTCACCGCACCCTCGGGCAATATCGCGTGCCGCAGCGACGGCCCCCACGCGTTCAGCTGCACGATTTACGAACACAACATCACCGACGTCGACGGTCAGGGCGGCACCTGCGAAGGCCCGCTGACCTACCACTGGCCGCACGCCTCCGAGCCGCACTTCTCGTGTGACGAGGCCCCTGTCCCCAAGGGCGGCACGACGCTCGGCTACGGCTCGAGCGCGATCCTCGGCGAAGGCATCGGCTGCACCTCGACCGAGGGCGGCATGCAGTGCTGGGACGGCGAGAACGGCCTCGGCATCTCGGTCGCCCGCCGCGGCATCACGGCCATCGATAAGCGCTAACGGGCCGGGCCGGATGTGACTGATGCCCGACGACGGGTGCACGCTCGACGACGGGTGACAGCTCGACGACGCGGCGCCGGTCACGTCCCACTAGCCTCGCCGGGCCCGGCAGCACCGACGGCACCCGCGAAGGCTGCCGTGCCGACGGCACTCACGAGGATGGTCGCGACCGCGGCGCTCGCCCTCGCGCCCCTGCTCGCGCTCACGGCATGCACCGACTCGCTCGCTCCGACGGTCGGCGCCGGCACCGTCACATCGACCGCGGGCACGTCCACCCAGCCCTCCGCCACGCCCGCACCCACCCCGACGCCGCCCCCATCGCCGACTCCGGCGCCGCCGCCCTTCCGGCTCGCCCTGGACCCGGGCCACAACGGCAAGAACGCCGAAAACCCGCGCATCATCAACACCCCCGTGCCCGACGGTCGCGGCGGCACGAAAGCCTGCAATACCGTCGGCACCTCGACGCGCTCGGGATACCCGGAGCACGAATTCAATTTCGACGTCGCCACGCGCATGCTGCCGATCCTGCGCGACGCCGGCATCGACGTCGTGATGTCGCGCGCCGATAATGACGGCATCGGCCCCTGTGTCAACGAACGCGGCACCTTCGCCGCCGACGCAAACGCCGACGCCCTCCTGTCCATCCACGCCAACGGCTCCGCCTCCTCGCGCCCGCACGGATTTTTCCTCATGATCACCTCCGACGCAGACGCGACGACGAAGAATTTCGCCACCCACATCATCGACGGCCTGAGCGATGCGGGCTTTGCCATCAACACGGCGGCGGGTTCGACGCAGCCCCGACGCGATATCGCGGGCCTCAATCACGCCACCGTGCCGGCGGTCCTCGTCGAACTGGGCGAAATGCGCAACCCCGAGCACGCCGACCTGACCTCGTGGCCATCGATCGTGCGGGTAAAGATCTGGTACGGCTTGTGGGCCGGCTTATCGGTGGCGACGTCAATGACATTCGCGCCGAGCAGCGGGGCGTCGAGCTCCGACTCGTACTTCGCGAGCTTGTCCAGCCCGTAGTTGTATTCATGGTTGCCGACGACGAGCGCGTCGTAGCCGATGAGGTTGAAGGCCGTAGCCATCGGATGCTTGTCGAAGCCGAGCTTGTCCTTCTGCATGGCCAGGTAGGTCAGCGGCGTGCCCTGGATGGCGTCGCCATTGTCGACCACCAGGACGGAATCCGGGCTCTTCGCGGCAGCGCGCTTGGCCTGAATGATGGAATCGACGCGGGCGAGGCCCAGTTCCTTACCTTCGGGGTAGGGTGCGTCTCGGAAGTAATCCCAGTTCATGACGTGGCCATGGACGTCGGTCGTCGCCAAAAGATTCAGCTCGACGGAGTCCCCGGGTGCGGCGCTGGCGGGCACGATGGCCGATGCGGCGAGTGTCGCAGCAGCGAAGGTTCCCGCGATAATGCGTGATCGCATGGGTGTCCTTTCAAATTGAGGGGCGTGCCTAGGCTATGGGTGATGTGCGCCACGCACCAGGGGTTGAATGGTGCAAATGAAACAATGGGAGCCATGACGTTTGCTAGCGGCCCCGCGCGCGAGCCGGAATTAATGCCGCCGCCTAGTTTTGCCCGATCAGAGCAGGCCAGTCGCTTGCGGGCGGACCTCACCGAATTTTCCTCCGAGAGCCTCGATTCGCTGCTCTCGCCGCTCGCCGTGGCGGCGCTCGCGCGCGAAGAGCTCGCGCCGGCCCGACGCGAACTGGCAGCAGATGAGCGGCCGCTGGCGCTGCTCGCGCGGCTGTTCCTGCTTGGCCAGGAGCTGACGGCCGCGCAGGTGGCGGCGGCGCTCCCGCAGTTCGGGCTGGCCGACGCGCTCGCCTGCCACCTCGTCGGGCAGGTGCCGTCTGATACGTCGGCGACCGATGCGGCAGCGACTGATGCGTCGGCGACTGTCCCGACGCCTAGCGTCGAACCGCGCTATCACTCCCTTGTCGACCTGTCGCCGACGGGCGATGACACCCCGGGCGCCCCGGCCTGGATCATGTCCGACCTGCCCGAAACCGTCGTCGGCGGGCCGCTGCCGTCCTGGCACGTGCTCGGGATCGGCGGCGCGTCGCAGACCCTGCATGCGCTGCTGCCACGCGAAGCCGATCTGGGGCGCGTCCTCGACCTCGGGACCGGCTCGGGCATTCAGGCGCTCTCGCTCGCGCCTTACACTGACGCCGTCGTCGCGACCGACCTGTCCGAACGGGCGCTCGCCTTCGCCCGTGCCAACGCCCAACTCAACGGCGTCGACGAGACGCGGCTCGAGGTGCGCGCCGGGTCGCTGTTCGAACCCGTAGCAGGAGAGCGCTTCGACGTCATCGCCTCGAATCCGCCGTTCGTCATCACGCCGGCCGCGGCCTACGACGCCGGCCTGCCGGTCATGGAGTACCGCGACGGCGGCATGCGCGAAAGCGGCGATGGGCTCGGGCGGCGCGTCGTCAGCCAGCTAGGGGAGCACCTCGCGCCCGGCGGCCGGGCCGTGCTGCTCGCCAACTGGGAAGTGACGGGCGAGGAGCCGTTTGCCGCGCCGCTTGCCTGGGTCGCCGAGGCCGAGGCCCGCTCAGGTGTCGCCCTCGACGCCTGGATTGTGCGCCGTGAGTTCCAGGACGCGGCCGAGTACGCCGAAATGTGGCTGCGCGACGGCGGCCACGCCGTCGGCCCGGACCGGCAGCTGCGCGAGGCCACCTACCTCGCCTACCTCGAGGACTTCGCGAGCCGCGACGTGCGATGGATCGACTTCGGATACCTGCTCGTTGCGCGCCCCGACGCCGACTTACCCGCGGGCGAGGGCATGCGCGAGACGACAGACCTCACCGGCCTCGCAGCACCGAGCGGCGAGGACCTCTGGCGCCTGTTCGCCCGGCGCCGCCGCCTCGCCCGCGCCAGCGATGACGCGATCGCCGCCGCCACGATCCAGACCAGCGACGACGTGACGATCGAGCACCACTACCGCGTCGGTGCGAGCCAACCCGAGGTCATCACCGCGACGCAGGGCGGCGGCCTGCACCAGGTTATTTCCTGCCCGACGGAGCTCGCGGGAATGCTCTCCGCCTCCGACGGAACCCTCACCGTCGCGCAGATTGCCGGGGCGCTCGCGGCCCTGCTCGAGGTGGACGAAACCGAGATGCTCGCCGCCTGTATCGCGCACGCCCGTCGCCTCGCCAGCATCGGCATGGTCGCACTGAACTTCCACGCCGAGGGCTGAAAATGGACCGCTAAGCGACAACCTACGGTGGAGTAGGTTGCGGTGTCGTATATGAGTTCGGGCCGTACCCTTTCGCCCCGCGACGGCCAGTCGTCCGTCGCCGTCGCTCGGCCTGTCCTGCTGGCCCGAGTGCGATCGTCGGCCGCCAAAATCGCGGCCTCACTCGCGACGCCGCTCGTGCCCGGCGACTATCTCGACCTCATCAACCCGCTGCGCTCCGGCGCCGATCTGCGCGCCCGCATCATCGCTCGTACTCGCGAAACCGCCCGCAGCGCCACCCTGACGCTCCGCCCGTCGGGAGCCTGGCAGGGCCACCTGCCCGGCCAGTACGTGCGCATCGGCGTCGACATCGACGGGGTCCGCCGCTGGCGCGCCTTCTCGATCACGTCCGCCGCAACTCCGGGCACTGCCTCGAGCCCCGCGACCGGGCCGACGCCCCGGACGGCAGCCCTTGCCGGCGACGCCCGCGACTTCACGATCACCGTGACGATGATCGACGACGGCCTCGTCTCCGCCCACCTCGTGACGGGCGACGTCGTCGGCTCCCTCATAGCGCTCGACCTGTCCACCCTCGGCGCGAACGTCATCGCCAACGTTGTGCGCAACGTCTGGTCGCATACCGTCATCATCTGCGGGCACTTCCCCGAGGGCGTCCAAACCTTTGAGACGGAGTCGATCGACGGCGAGACGCGCGGCGAGTGGTATCTGCGCCAGCTGCTCGGCAGCGCCAATATCTCCGGCCCGCGCGCGCTGCACATCATGACGGGCAACCTCTCCCACCAGATCGAACACCACCTCTTTCCGGACCTGCCGAGCTCGCGCTACCACGAGATCGCCCCGCGCATCCGCGAGATCATGGCCCGCTACGGCCTCACCTACGTCACGGGCCCGATGCCGGTGCAGGTCGCGTCGGTGACGAAAAAGATTTTCCGCCTCGCGCTGCCGAACAAGGACCCGCACGTCTCGCGGCCGCGGCAGATCCTGCGCACTCTGCGCGGCGCCAGTAAATCCCGCAAGCTCCGCCGGGCGTAGCCCTCGGGCCCCTCAGGCACGACGAGCCCGCCGAGTGCAGGTGGGCATTCGTATCCGATGGGTGGGCCCGCCCGACATCACGAGTCGCCGGGCGGTATGCTCGGTTTCGCCCGCTACACCTCGATACTTGTGGGGATTACATGCCTGCCACCGCGCCCGCCCATCATCCCGATACCGTCGACGATGCCGCAGCCTCTCCGAACAAGGAGATGCCGTACGCCGAACTAGGCCTTAAAGAAGAGGAATATCGCCAGATCGTCGACCTGCTGGGCCGTCGCCCCACCGCCGCCGAACTCGCGATGTATTCGGTCATGTGGTCCGAGCACTGCTCGTATAAGTCCTCCAAAATCCACCTCAAGCAGTTCGGCGAAAAGACGACCGAAGAGATGCGCGAGAACCTGCTCGTCGGCATCGGCCAGAACGCGGGCGTCGTCAATATCGGCGACGGCTGGGCGGTGACGTTCAAGGTCGAATCGCACAATCACCCGTCCTACGTCGAGCCCTATCAGGGCGCCGCGACGGGCGTCGGCGGCATCGTGCGCGACATCATCTCGATGGGCGCGCGCCCCGTGGCCGTCATGGACCAGCTCCGCTTCGGCGCGATCGACCATCCGGATACGGCCCGCGTCGTGCACGGCGTCGTCGCGGGCATCGGCGGCTACGGCAACTGTCTCGGCCTGCCCAACATCGGCGGCGAGACCGACTTCGACGCGAGCTACCAGGGCAACCCGCTCGTCAACGCCCTGTGCGTCGGCATCATGCGGCACGACGATATCCACCTGGCCAACGCGACCGGCGAGGGCAACCACGTCGTCCTGTTCGGTGCGCGCACCGGCGGCGACGGCATCGGCGGCGCCTCCATCCTCGCGTCCGAAACCTTCGACGAGGGCGGCCCGACGAAGCGCCCGAGCGTGCAGGTCGGCGACCCGTTCATGGAAAAGCTCCTCATCGAATGCTGCCTCGAACTGTTCGCGGGCGAGCTCGTCGAGGCGATTCAGGACCTCGGCGCGGCGGGTATTTCGTGTGCGACGTCCGAGCTGGCCTCCAACGGCGATTCCGGCATGCACGTCGACCTCGAAAACGTCCTGCTGCGAGAACCGTCGCTCACCGCCGGCGAGATCCTCATGAGCGAGTCCCAAGAGCGCATGATGGCGATCGTCACGCCTGACAAACTCGACGATTTCCTCGCCGTCACTGCCAAGTGGGAGGTCGAGACCGCCGTCATCGGCAAGGTGACGGGCGATGGCCGCCTCACGATCGATCACTTCGGCGAGCGCATCGTCGACGTCGACCCGAAGACCGTCGCGCACGACGGGCCCACTTATGACCGCCCGTTCGCGCGCCCCGACTGGCTCGATGCCGTGCGCGCCGACGCCGCCGAAAAGCTCGCGCGCCCCGCGAATCCCGACGAGATCCGCGAGCAGATGCTGGCCCTGGCCGCCTCGCCGAACCTCGCCTCGCCGTCGTGGATCACCTCGCAATACGACCGCTACGTGCAGGGCAATACGGCGCTCGCCCAGCCCGACGACGCCGGCGTCGTGCGCGTCGATGAGGAATCCGGCCTTGGCGTCGCGATCTCCGCCGACGCGATCCCGCGCTTTGCCTACCTCGACCCGTACGCGGGCGCGCAGGCGTCGCTCGCGGAGGCCTACCGCAACGTCGCCACCGTTGGCGCGCGGCCGCTCGCCGTCACCGACTGCCTGAACTTCGGCAGCCCCGAAAAGCCGGACTCGATGTGGCAGCTCGTCCAAGCGATCACGGGGCTGGCCGACGGCTGCCGCACGCTCGGCGTGCCCGTCACCGGCGGCAACGTGTCGCTGTACAACACGACGGGCGACGAATCGATCTTCCCGACGCCGGTCGTCGGCGTGCTCGGCGTCATGCAGGACGTTTCGCGCGTCGTGCCCTCCGGATGGAACGATGCCGACCAGGCCATCGTGTTGCTTGGCGCGACGCGTGAGGAGCTCTCCGGCTCCGAATGGGCGCGCGCGATCCACTCGCACCTGGGCGGCGAGCCGCCGGTCGTCGACTTCGCGGCGGAGGCAGCGCTGGCCGACGTGCTCATCGCGCTCGGCGAGCAGGGGATGTCGCGGGCGGCGCATGACGTCTCGCGCGGCGGCCTGTCGCAGGCGCTGCTTAAGGGGGCGCTGCGCTTCGGCGTCGGCGCGTCGGTGGACCTTTCCGGCATCTGCGAGCGCGACGAGATCGACGGCGCCGTGGCGCTGTTCGCGGAGTCCGGCGCGCGGGCCATTGTGGCGCTCGATAAGCAGGACGTCGCAGCCGTGCAGCAGCTGGCCGACGAGGCCGGCGTGCCGTGTGCCGTCATTGGCGCGACGGGCGGCACCTCGCTGTCGGTCGCGGTCGCGGGCGGGACGCTCGAGCTGGCGCTCGACGCGGTGCGCGAGGCGTCGGAGGCGACGCTGCCGCGCCACTTCGGCTAGTAATTCCCCATCCCTAGGACGCTGGGCGGAGGTCCGGTGGCGGGTCGGGGCCCGGGCCCGGCGGGCGCGCAAGCGACTCCGGTAATCGGTAGGGCGTGCGGAATCTCGCGTGGCGGCGGGGCCGCTGATGCGGATCGATGTGCTCGGGAGGAATCGCGTCGGGGATACCGTCGTCGGCCATCCGGATCGTCCAGTACTCGCGACTTCCCGGGGGATGTTCGACCGTGACGTGGTGGGCTTTGCACAGGACGCACAGGTTTCGTACCGTCGTGCGGCCGCCGGTCGAAAACGACTTGATGTGGTGCACGATGCAGCGTTCGACGTTGACGTCGCAGCCCGGGAAGACGCAGCCGCGATCACGTGCGAGGACGCGCTCACGGAGGCTGCCGCGGGCGAGCCGCGCCGTGGAATCCGGTGCGTCATCAGAGGTCGAGTGGCTGGGGGTGGCTTCTGCGGTTTGCTCTGGCGAGGCGGTGCGCTCTGACTCGGTGGCAGCTGCTGCTTCGATCGTGCTGTCCGACTCGGTGGTGCTGTCTGGCTCGGGGGTGCCCTCTGCTTCGGCGGCGCGCTCCGCCTCTGCCGCGTCGATCACTTCCTTCACCCAATCCGGGGCCGTGTCGTAATCGTCCGGGATCGGGAGGTCGTCAAAGAGCGGGCTCGTCAGATCAAAACTGGGTTCGGGGATGGGCTGCGTGGCGGCGGGAGGTGCGGAGCGCGTGGCAGTTCGGCTCCGTGTGCGGGCCGAGGATGATTCTGCGGCGGCCGGTACTTCGGCGTCTGCGGCTGTCGGGGCTTCTTCGCCTGCGGAGGGACCCGTCGTCGGCTCGGATGTAGGCGTCGGTGCGGCATCGCCGAGAGCGAGGGCGGCTTCGGCTGCTCGGGAGCGTTCGGTGTCCGTCGCTGCCTGTTTCGCGATCTCCATCATCGCGGCGACGCGGCGCTCGCGCAGCGGCATCGCGGGTAGCCCGTTGGCGAGGCGGAACCGGCGAATCCGTTCGGCGTAGCGGTCGATGACGGCCTGGAAGAGCGGGGTATCGCCGCCGGCGAGGTGCATCTGCACGTCGGTGCCGTACTCGGGATGGTTCGGGTCGCGCGGCACGATCGTCATGCCGCGGTCCGCCTTCGACTGCTCGATGCGGGCGGCGCGGATCTCGTCCATCGATTTCTTCGCCAGGTCGTCGACCTGACCGACGAGGTCATTGCAGTCGACGCGGAAGGCCACCGGGTCGACGGCTGCCGCGCGCTCGATGAGGTCTGCGGCAAGGACCGCGAAAGCGTCGTCGTCGAAAAAGCGTGTCAGTTTCTTGAGGGTGCGCACGGCTGTTGTCAGGTGGCCGCGGCCGATGCGGCCGGTGCGGTAGGCCTCCAGGGCGGTGGGGAAGGCTGCGGCATCGTGGGCGGCGAAGATGTCGTTGGCGGCGTGCTTGGGGAGCGACTTGGCTGCTTCGGCGACGATATCTTGCAGGTAGCCGCCCTCGGCTTTGGCGGCCTTGGCGTCGTCGGCGTCGCGCAACAGTGTCATGCGTAGGACGGCGACCGCGCGGGTGAGACGCTCGGCGAGGCGGACGGCCTCGAGGTGGCTCGGAGCGTCGGGCCGGGACCAGGTCAGCGCGGCGCTCGCGTCGAGAGTGTCATTGATGAGTTCGAACAGGCGGAGGTCCAGATGTCCGTCGTCCATGGTGAAATGCTCAATGAGCTGGTTGGCGTCCATGTGGTCCTCCTTTCGGCCGCCGGTGTTTCGTCAGCGTCACAGGGGATGCACGACGCGACAACAAGGCGGAGTGGGTCTGGGGATCAGCGTGCGCGGGGAGAGCGGGTGTGGATGGGCGCGGACGGCGCGCGGGTAAGTGCGGAGGGGGCGCGAGCGAGACAGAAGGGTAAATGTCGGTTTTACTATGTGGTCACCTTTCTTTGGTGGTTGGCATAGCTGGATAGCCTGGGGACGTACTTTCAGCCAAGGAGGGCCGTCCGGTCTCCCGGTCGCCACGGTCCTGCTATAGGAGGAACCGTGGATGAGTATCTCGATCAGCTCTTTGAGCACGTGCGCACCCTGAACCCTGGTGAGGATGTCTTCCACCAGGCCGTACACGAGGTGCTGGAGTCGCTCGGACCTGCGCTCGCCGCGAATCCCGAGTACCGCGAAGCCGGCATCCTGGAGCGGTTGATCGAACCCGAACGCCAGATCGTCTTCCGTATCCCGTGGGTCGATGACGACGGCAAGGTTCAGGTCAACCGCGGTTACCGCGTCGAATACAACTCCGCGCTCGGCCCCTACAAGGGCGGACTGCGCTTCCATCCGTCGGTCAACATTTCCATCATTAAGTTCCTTGGCTTCGAGCAGATCTTCAAGAACTCGCTGACGCGCCAGGGCATCGGCGGCGGTAAGGGCGGCTCGAACTTCGACCCGCACGGCAAGTCCGATAACGAGGTCATGCGGTTCTGCCAGTCGTTCATGACCGAGCTGTACCGGCACATTGGCGAATACACCGACGTGCCCGCGGGCGACATCGGCGTGGGCGGCCGCGAGATCGGATACATGTTCGGCCAGTACAAGCGACTGACGAACCGCTACGAGGCCGGCGTGCTGACCGGCAAGGGCCTCGGCTGGGGAGGCTCGCTCGTGCGCACCGAGGCGACCGGCTACGGCACAGTGTTGTTTGCCGAGTCGATGATGGAGGAGCACGGCGAGGACTTCGAGGGCCAGCGCGTCGTCGTGTCCGGGTCAGGCAACGTCGCGATGTACGCGATCGAAAAGGCCCAGCAGCTCGGTGCGACCGTCGTGTCGTTCTCGGATTCGTCGGGCTACGTCGTCGACGAAGAAGGCGTCGATGTCGAACTGCTGAAGCAGATCAAGGAGGTCGAGCGCGGTCGCGTCGCCGACTATGTCGATCGCAAGTCGAGCGCCGAACTCGTCACGGGCGGTTCCGTGTGGGACGTGCCGTGTACCGTCGCGCTGCCGTGTGCGACCCAAAACGAGCTCGACGAGGCGGCCGCGCGCACGCTCGTGAACAACGGTGTGAAGGTCGTGGCCGAGGGTGCGAACATGCCGTGCACGCCCGAGGCCGTCGAGATTTTCCAGCTCGCCGAATGCCTGTTTGCGCCCGGTAAGGCCGCGAACGCGGGTGGTGTGGCGACGAGCGCGCTCGAGATGGAGCAGAACGCGTCGCGCGAGCAGTGGACGTTCGATAAGGCGGAGCGCAAGCTCACGCAGATCATGAAGTCGATCCACGACGAGTGCGCCGAGACGGCCGAAGAATTCGGCGCGAGCGGCGACTACATCCTGGGCGCGAACATCGCCGGATTTCGGCGCGTAGCCGACGCGATGCTCGCGCAGGGCATCGTCTAAGACGCTGGGGAGCCCTTCGGGGCTGACGACCGGTTGCGGTTACCTCGCAGGCCAAGCGTGCCTGCGAGGTAACCCAGCGTGAGGCGGATCGTCGCGCTGGGCAGGCGCGACCACATGCCATAGGGGGCGGCCCAGCCCGTCCAGGGGCGGAGTGACGACGTATTGAGGCCAGCGATCAGCCAGGATGCTGCGAGCCCGGCCGCGAAGGCGGGTTCGGCCGCATGAATGCCGAACATCTGTGCGCCGCGCAGAGCCGTCTCGATCCGATTGGAGACGAGAACGGACGCCGTGCGCGTGGGCGGCAGGACTGGAGCGATGACGCGGGCGCCGTCATCGGCGAGCACCTCGGCACTCCATCGCTCGATGCGTTTGGCGGCGAGATAATTCGGTCCCTGCGGCGCAAGACTCGCGTCCAGCAGCGAACCGTCGACCCAGTAAGAGTCCGTCGGGGTGCCAAGGAGCATCACCGGCGTGCCGGGGCGTTTCGCCAGCACGCGGCTTGCGACGAGATGGGCGGCAAGCGCGAGGTGAACGTGCGTGCGCCCGGGGGAGTAGAGAGCGTTGACGAGCGCGATCTCGCCCGGCAGGTCAGCGAGATGGTCGGCTAGGGCCGACGGATCGGCAAGCACGTCGCCGAGATGATCGGGGGCGAAAGTGAGCGTGCCGGCGGCGCTAGCCGCCACCTTGTGCAGGTGAGCGCGCCGCGTAGACGTGGAACGCATGACGGCGTGCACGTGCGCACCGGCCAGCAGCAGCGGAATTGTCGGCGCAAGCTCGGCGCCCGCACCAAGGATGACGATCGTGCGTGCCGGGCAGGACCACGAGCTCGGGTCCCGGGTCACGGCCTCGAGCGCCTGCTGCCCTTCCTCGGTCAAGAGCCGCGGGTCGATCCCGCGCGTGTGCGTTGGAACCGGGCTAACCGGCTGGGAGCGACCCGAGTCCGCTCGCTCGTCGGGCATTGCGTTGACGCCGTTCGGGGACGACGGAGTAGAGGAAGCCTGCGTCATCGCCGCCGACGTGAGGACGTCGAGCCCCGCACGTGCCATGGCCGGATTGCCGTCGGGCCCCGCGAGGCGGGTGAGCTCCCGGAAGGCTCGCCGGTAGCGCCGCCGCCACGCCGGATCGCCAACTTGTGTCAGCGGCTTCGCGGGCGGAGTCGGAGCCGCAGCACCGGCAGCGGCCACGGCCGCCTGGATCGCGCGGGTCACCGATTCCTTGCCGTCGAGTGGGAACCGGTGCGTCATGAATTCGCCTCCGCATCCGCATCGTGTTGGCGCCGCCTGGCATCGATCACCGCGATGATGAGAGCGACGACGATCATTCCGACGGTCACGCGCAGTGCCATCGAAAACGCATGCCCGTAAGAACTCGCGGCATCGCCTCCGGCCGTGGCCTGCGTCGTGAAGAACACGCTCGTCATGACCGCAAGGCCCACCGAGGCGCCGACGCGCTGCGTCGTTTGGAGAACACCGCCCGCCGTGCCACCGGACGCGACGGGCACGTCGGCGAGGGTCAGCGCTTGGTTGGGGGAGATCACGAACCCGGAGCCGACGCCGGCGACGCCCATGATCGCCATCATCACCCAGGGAATATATGGTTCTGGCACGACGATGGACGCGATATCAAGGGCCGCAATCCCAACGCCCATGACGGCTAGGCCAATGACGACGAGCCAACGCCCGTAGCGTGGCAGCCAGTGGCCCGAGCGCGCCGACATGTAGCCCGCGGTGATGGAAAACGGCAGCCCGATGAGCCCCGCGATTAGTGCGCCCAGTTGCAGTCCGGACTGGATATAGACCGAGATGACGATCCAGATGCCGGTGAACCCCGCGAAGTAAGCCGTGCCCATCGCCGTTCCGAACACGAACCCGGTATTGCGCATGAGAGAGCGGGGAACGACGGCGCTGCCGCCGCGCGAATCGAGCCGCAACTCCCAGGCCATGAACGCGACGTACCCGACGGCCGCGATCGCCAGCCACCACCAGGGCGCGCCCGCCAGGCCGGTGCGTTCGGCACCGACGAACGGCATCATGATCGCGAGCACCGTGACGCCGAGCAGTATCAGGCCGACGATATCGAGCCCGAGCTTTGCCGCCTCCATGCGGCTGTGTCCCGGCAGGTAGCGTCGGGCCGCGATAACGAGAATAATCCCGACGGGCAGGTTGACGAGGAAAACTGCCCGCCAGCCGAGCTCCGGGCCGAGCCCTCCGATGAGCGCGCCGCCAAGGACCGGGCCGATCGCTGTCGAGACACCGATCGACGCGCCAAAAATCCCGAACGCTCGCCCGCGCTCAGGACCGGAGAACAACTGCTGGATGAGCCCGACAACCTGCGGATTAATGAGCGCCGCTGCGACGCCTTGCAGGAGCCGGAAGATCGACAGCAGCGCTGCCGTCGGCGCCAGCCCGCACGCCACCGAGGCGATGACGAAACCAATGACGCCAAGAAGGAAGATGCGCCTGCGTCCGTAGACGTCTCCCAACCGGCCTGCGGGTACGAGCACGAGCCCGAACGCGAGCGAGTAGCCCGCGACGATGAGTTGGATGTGCGTCGCATTCGCGTTGAGCGACGCCTCGACCGACGGCAACGCGATATTCACGATTGACACGTCGAGCAACGTCATGAACCCCGCGGCCAAAATAACGGCGAAGGCGCGTCGCCGCTCTTCGGGTGGCAGAGTTGAGCTCTCAGACGTCATATCGCAGTTCTATCACCCACGAACGAGCGCGCGAGTTGACGAGAAGGTTACGGGGGAGTGACGGGGTGAGAAAAGTTAATTCGATTGTCCCGGTCGTTTGCCAACTCTCTTCCTATTCCGTAGCTCACGGGTTAGCCTGCGGGGGACGGATGCCACCAGCGGCCAGACCTATCCATGACCAAAAGGACGAGGTTTCATGTCGAAATCCATTTACACCAGGTCCCTTGCGGGCCTGAGCGCTGCCGCGCTGGCGCTCGTGGGGTTTGCCGGCGCAGCCTACGCTGACCCGGAGGGCGACGCGTCGCCCAACCCGGAGGCAACCCAGACCACGCCCCCGACCGAGACCGACGCCCCCGGCGAAGGGTCGGAAGATGAGTCCGACGGCAAGGACACCGACGATACCGAAAAGCCCGAAGAAACCGAGCCGGGCGAAAAGCCGGTCGAACCCGACAAGGGCGAAGCTGACAAGGATGAGGCCGACAAGGGCGAGGAGAGCGGCAAGGAGGCGACCGGCCCCGACATGGGCACGATGGCTGCCGAAGCCAAGGCGATCGACATCCTGAACATCACCGACTTCCACGGCCGCATTAAGTCCGGCCCGGTGATCTCGTCCTTCGTTAAGCAGGAACGCGCCAAGAACCCCGAAGGCACGATCTTCTCATCCTCGGGCGATAACTTCGGCGCCTCGACGTTCGAATCCAGCATCCTGGACGATAAGCCGTCGATCGATGTCCTGAACGCCATGGGCCTCGAGGTCTCCTCCGTGGGTAACCATGAGTTCGACAAGGGCTGGGAGGACTTCAAGAAGAAGATTGCTGCTTCGAAGTTCCCTGTCCTTGGCGCCAACGTCAAGGGGGAGACGCCGCCCGAGCTGAAGGGCTCGCACGTCGTGACCCTGGATAACGGTGTGCGGGTCGGCTTCGTCGGCCTCATTACGGAAGACATGCCCTCGCTGGTCTCCCCGGCCGGTATCAAGGGCATCACCTGGGAATCGATCACCGACACCGCTAACAAGGTCGCCGATGAGCTGACCGACGGCAACGATGACAACGGCGAAGCCGACGTCCTCGTCGCGCTCGTCCACGAAGGCCCCGCCACCTCGGAGATCACCGCCGGCGGCGCGTTCAAGAAGTTCGCGGAAGGTGTCTCGGAGAAGTACACGGCCGTGTTCGCTGGCCACACGCACATCGCTTACAACACCGAGTTCCGCGGTATCCAGTTCCTGCAGGCCGGCAAGTATGGCGGCTCTTCACAATCCAGGGTGTAGGTAGCGTTGTTCGGGTTTGCGGCGTGGCGGCTGGTTGAAGGGGTCGAGGTCCTCCGAAGATGAAGGTTCCTACACGCCTGATCTGGAAGACCTCGACGTGCTTGACGTTACCTTCAGTTGCCCTGATCTGACTAGTTTCTGCCTGCTCGACGGGCTCGGGTTGG